>JASHNV010000150.1 GCA_030041455.1 Spirochaetia bacterium | reverse complement strand
AGGCCGGCGCGCTTGAGCTCGCGGCTCGATGTCGAAAAGCCGAGGGGGCGAATGAGATGGAGCTTCGCCCCGACGCCTGCGCACGTTCGCGCGATGTTGCCGGTATTCTGGGGGATCTCAGGCTCATGGAGGACCACGTGAATCGCCATGGTGTTCCGCTCCCGTCGCTTGCGAGTACCGCGCGGGCGAGGCAGGCGAGCTCCGCGGCGGCCGATCCGCTTGCCGGTCGCAGCCCCCGGGCGGCCTCGTTCCTGTCTTCGATCGCAGAGGCTCAAGGCGACCGGAGGGGAGGCCGCCTTCCGCGAGCGGCCGAACCGCGTAGGTGCCTCAAAGCTCGCGTGGTCGTCTCTCCGGGAGCGCGCCCACGCACCGCTCCGAACGCCGCGCAGGCGCGCCGCATGCGCTACGAGGCGAGGCGGTGCGCCTGCCCCTTCGTAACGGGAATCAGCCGGGTTCCCGAGACGTTGGACGCGCTCGGAGATCACGCGTGAACGGTCCGCAGCCCGAGCAGAGGCGGCGCCGCCTGAATGCCCGCGCTTCGGAAAGGGACCCCTATGCCCCGGATCGAGGAACGGCGCGCATCGCTTGAGGACCGCGCGGCGGCGGAGCATCGTCCGGGTCTCACCCGAGGGAACCTTACGCCGTTCGAGGACCGAAGTCAACCAAGCTTGACGGATCGAAAGAAGGTAACGTATAGTGAAATGTCCCGTCCGCCCCGAAGAACAGCGAATTTATCATTACGTAAGAGGACAAGGTCGTATGGTCCGTGAACGCATTCTGCTTCCGTATCTCAGGACCGGCGGCGGGCACATCGCGGCCGCTCTGGCGATCGAGCGGCGGATCCGCGAGCTTCATACGCCCGACGAAGTGGAGGTCGTCACGCTCGACGCCATGCCGCCGGAGAGCATCTTCTGGCGCAGGTTCTTCGATCGGGGATACCGGTTCTCCTCCAACTATATGCGGCAGCTGTGGGTCGCTGCGATCCTCGTGACGAAGAGCAAGGCGGTCCGCCGCCTGTGGAACGCCGTGATGATCCGGCTGTTCTGGCGGCGCATCGCGCGGACGATCGAGAAACACGAGATCACCAAGATCGTGCTTCTCCATTGCCTGCTCATAGCGCCGGCGCTCTACGCCGTGAAGCGCGTTCGGCGCCATCCGGCGGTCATGACCGTCGTTCTCGATCCGTTCACCGCGCCGGAGTTCTGGTTCCAGCGGACCGGCGGCCCGATCGTGGTCTTCTCCGAGCGGGCGAGGCGGCAGGCGATCGAGCGTTTCGATCACCCGGCCTGGAACGTCCATCACTTTCCCGTGATCCTTCGCAGCCAGTTCGGCCGTCCGTTGTCCGAGGAGCGCGTTCTCGCCCTCAGGCGGGAGCTCGGCTTCTCCGCCGACAAGCGCGTGGTGCTCCTTGCAGGCGGTGGGGAGGGACTGCCGAACGGAGAGCGCTATGCCCAGTCGCTCGTCGAGTCCGACCTCGACGTGGAGATCGCGGTCGTCTGCGGCAAAGACGCGCTCACGCGCTCGCGCGTCGAGCGGATTCGGGAGCGCAATCCGGGGAAGGCCGTTCATGTCTACGGCTTCGTGGACTTCATGTTCGAGCTCATGAACGTCGCCGACATCATCGTGTCGAAGGGGGGGCCGGCGACCGTGATGGAGTCGCTGATGCTGAAGAAGCCGCTCATCGTCTCGCAGTACCTCTACGGCCAGGAGCGCGGCAACGTGGATTTCGTCCTCACGAACAAAATCGGCTTCTACATCGAGGAGCCCGCCGAGATCGTGAGCCGCATCAGGCAGCTCGTCCAGGATCCGGCGGCCTACGACGTGTTTCGCGCGCGGATCGAGCGGCTCACGCTTCGAAACGGCACCGACGAGATCGTCGACTTTATCCTCGCCCTCAAGGCGCGTCCGTCGGCCGCGTACCGCCCGCGGCTGCGCGAGATGCTCTTCTCCCCCGACGGGCGTCCCTATCCTCTCAAGCAGGCGTTCGGCTACATGGTTGCCTACCGCGGCTCGAACGCGGTTCTCAAGCGCCGCAAGGCTTAAAGGCGAGACATCGAGAGACCGTCAGAATCGATAGGTCAGGCCCGCCTCGATGTAGTTGTTCGCTTCGCTCACGCCGGCCTGGGGATTGCCGCTCGCATCGACCGGGTTCGCGATGAACTCGAACGTGTAGGAAACGGTTCCGAGAATCTCTCCGAAGGTCGTCTCGAAGCGCAGGGAGGTGGCGGCGCCGATCTGGAAAATCTGCTCGAGTACCGGCTGGCTGAGAAAGCGAAAGAGCTCGCTCGTCCCCGTGTAGCCGGGGGCGAAGCTCGGGCTGCCGTCGACGTAGCCGTCGTCGAAGACGGTGCCGTTACCGTAGGTCGTGCCGCCGTAGGAGGAGGCGTTTCCGTGGCGCACGATGCGACCGAACAGCGTCACGTCGGCGAACGGAGCCGGGCGCACGAGAGCTTCGATCTCGAGGCGGTCGGAGTTCGGATCGATCGACGGTCCCATGTTTTCGCCGTCGTTGGTATAGTTCTCGTAGTTGATCTCCGTGGGATCGGCCTGCGTGCCGCCGCCGTAGACATGGGTGTAGGCGTAGGGGCTGACGAGGAGATAGTTCAGGCTCAGCCGGGTCAAGAAGGGCAGATTCGGAGTCCACGAGAGCCCGCCCTGCGCCGAGAAAAGATCCATCGTGTTGAAATCGAGCTTCACGAGATCGTTGAAGCTCGCGTCCCCCTGGTAGAGCAGCGCATCCACCTTGATCGCGTGCGGAAGCCTCGCCTCGGCGGACAGCCCGAAATGCTCGGCCCCCGGCCAGCCCACGAGACCCTGCGCGTAGTAGAGCACGCTCGGAGCCGGAAGAAGGTAGCGGGGATCGAAGCCGTCGCCCCAGACCACCGACTCGAAAATCCCGAGGGTGAGCCACGAAGCCGGATAGAAATCGAGCGAATTGAGCGACAGGAACTTCCCCGGGCTCGGGCCTCCTCCGCCGTCGTTTTGCGTCGCGGAGATGTCCTTCAGGAGCTGCGTGTAGGTGAAGAATCCCTGCCGCCAGGTCAGCGAAAAGTCCACCGATTGGGGCGCATCGGGGCTCAGGACCGCGTTGTCGCCCCAGAACGGGCCGAAGGAATCCTGCAGGACTCCCGTCTGGAAATAGAGCGAATCGCTTCCGAGGGCGAGCTGCGACGTCATGGAGAGCCGAGGAGTCAAGCCGCTTGATCCGAGCGGCTGGACCGACGAGTCGTTCAGGAAGTCCTGCGTCGGCCGAACATAGGTAGGAAGCGCGGTGCTCGACGGACCGCTCACTCCGAAGACGCCGAGGTCGCCGGAGTAGGTCAGGATCGGGGTGACGGCGCCCTGGGCGACCACGCTCACGCCCGCCTGTTCATAGGTCTCCCCGGGGCTCGACCGGACGAGCGCGCCGACCTCGAGGTGGGCGTTGGCGCTCCCCTCGATCGCTCGAAGGTATTCGCCCGCGAGCGTGCGGTCCGCCCGAGTGCCGCGCGCGCTGACCTCGTTCAGGAGCTTGACGACGAGCTGAATCGGAAAGGGGCGAAGCGGCGGAAGGTCCCCGATGAGACCCCTGTCCTGCCAGAGCTCGAGGTCCGTGTAGAGCCGGTCGTTGACCTGTGCCACTTCCTGGCCGAAAAGCGCCGGAGCGAGGCCGGCAAGCGCCGCTACGAGCGCGGCCGCGGCGAACTTCCTCATGTCTTCTCCCAAAGCCTTTCCGGCCGGAGCGCGAACGCGCGCGACGGATGGATCATGGAATACGGCGAGGCGCCCCGCGCGACCTGACGCAGGCGGGAGCCTACCCGCGGAGCGCGACCGGCCATCCGGCGCGGAGAAAACCGCGGTATCCCGCCGCGGACGCGAGCCTCGCGCGAATCGGCGCGCGGTCTACCGTCCCGGACGGGAGCGAAGGCGCGCTGCCGGCGTCGCGGCGACGGACGGCAGGCGCCAACCGCCAGCGAAGCCGCGAGCTCCGACTCCGGCGCACGGGGATGCACTCAGTATTCGAACTGGACGACGCTGTAGACCATGCCCGCGCTCGCGGGGCAGAACACGACCTTGTCGCCGCGCCGCAGGCGTCCTTCCTTGATCGCCATGTCCATGCCCATGGGGATGCTCGCCGACACGACGTTTCCGAACGCGGGAAACACCTTCGCGTACATCTTCTCGGAGGGAATGCCGATGTCCTTTCCGGCCGAGAGGTACGCGGTGTCGGAGGCCGCGTGGGGGAAGTAGATATCCGGTCCGTTCATGTCCCCGACGGTATCTCGGACGAGCGGGGCGAGGTGCTCGCGCGCGCTGTCGAACATTTTCCCGCCGTACGAGACGAAATTGGAGAGTCCGTTCTTGTTGAGGCGATGATTCGGATTGTCGACGAAGCTCTCGTAGCCGTCGAGCGGAATGGTGCACAGATCGCTCAGCTCGGGGAGCGTCTTGAACGTGAACTTCCACTCCTTGTCCGAGGCGGCGACGATCGTCGCCGTCGCGCTCTCCCCGATCGTGTAGGTGGGGAAGGTGTACTCGATCTGCTTGAGATCCTTGACCTTGAAATTGTCCGGCAGGCCGTGGTGAACGTTGAACTCTCCGTTGACGATCATGATGTTGCGGTAGCGCCCGCTCTTGAAGAACTCGTAGGAGATCTCAAGCGCCCGAATCCAGCTCATGCAGGCGTCGCAGATGTCGAAACAGGCGCAGCTCATCCCCATGGCGTTTGCGTAGAAATAGGCGCTCGCGGGCTCGAGAAACCCCTTGCCGACCCCGCAGTAAATCATCAGGTCGATGTCGCTCTTCGATTGTCCCCATTGATCGAGCGAGTCGGCGATCGCCCCCTTGATGAAGTCGACGGCTTTCTCGTTGCGCGCGAAATCCCGGATGTAGCGTACCTCGGATCCCGCCACCTTGAAGAGACCGGAAACCATCCGCATGTACGTTTTCAACAGGATTTTCGGAACGCCGCCGCTGTTCTCTTCAAGGATCTGCAGGATGTCGTCGTTGGTCACCCTTCGCGACGGAGTTCGTATGCCGATCGATTCAATCCTCATGAACGCCTCGTTGCAAAAAAGGCCATCACTCCGTGACCTTCCTTGAGTTGTTGTGATCCCGGCGGGACGGAGTCTTCCCCGGAGTTTCTTTGCAACCCGCCGCTAATTCGTTATTATATCGCGTTCGGCCCATATTGGACAGTCCGAGGAGAAAATAGTTGCGAATCGCGATTATCGCCGCAGGCTCGCAGGGCGACGTTCAACCCTTCGCGGCGCTCGGCGCCGGCCTGCTCCAGGCGGGACACGAGGTGGTCTTCGGCAGCCACGAGGGCTTCCGAGAGCTCGCAGCCCGCTGCCGGATCGAGTTCTCCCCGCTCGCCGGGAACCCGGTCGACATCGTCCGGGGCGCGGAAGGTCAGGCGTGGCTCGATTCGTCGAGCAGTCCGGCGAGGTTTTTCCTTCGCCTCGCCTCGCTTGCGCGCGGCCTGATCGAGGAGCTTTCCCGCGACGTTCTGCGCGTCTGCCGGGGGTGCGACGCGGTCGTGTACAGCCTCCCGCTTTCCGTCGTCGCCCTCTCCGCCGCCGAGGCGCTCGGCATTCCCGGCATCCCCGCGTCGCTCTATCCCCTCCATCCCACTCGAGCCTTCCCTTCGATCATGACGCCCGACCTTCGACTGCCGGGAGCGAATCGGCCGAGCGCCTCGTTCATCGCGCGGTCCTACTGGCTCCTCATTCGCCGGCTCCACGACCGGTGGCGAAAGCGCGAGCTCGGGCTCGGCCCGCTTCCCTATTTTTTCGCGGAGTTCGCGCGCGCGGGCGTTCCCTATCTCTACGCGTACAGCCCGTCGGTCATCCCGATCCCCGCGGACTGGCGAGCGCGATTGTCGGTCCGCGGCTACTGGTTCCTCGCCCGCGACGCCGGATGGACTCCCCCCCGAGCGCTCACGGAGTTCCTCGAGGGGGGAAGCGCGCCTCTCTACGTCGGGTTCGGGAGCATGGCGCGCGGCGAGGCGTCGCCGCTCACCGCGGCGGTCATCGACGCGGTGCGTCAAAGCGGCAGGCGCGCGATCGTCGCCTCGGGGTGGGGGGGGCTTCGGACCGAGGCCCTCCCCGCGGGGCTCCTGGCCGTCGACTTCGTGCCCCACGATTGGCTCTTTCCGCGAGTCGCCGCGGCGATCCACCACGGCGGAGCGGGCACGACCGCGATGGCGCTCCGCTCAGGCGTTCCGTCGATCGTCGTTCCGTTCTTCGGCGACCAGTTCTTCTGGGGCCGCCGCGTCCGAACGCTCGGGGCCGGCGCGGAGCCGATTCCGGTCGCGAAGCTCACCGCCGAGTCCTTGACCCGCGCGATCGACGAGGTCCTCGGAAGCGAACGGATGCGCGCGGCCGCCGCGGAGATCGGAAGCCGGATCAGGACCGAGGACGGCGTCGCGGAGACCGTGCGCGTTCTCGACGGCTACCTGCGAAGCACGACGCGGCGGACGATCCGCTGACGGACTCTGCCCGCGAGCGCGGGCGCGAGGCGTCCGAGAAGCCGGGAATCCCAGCCGACGGTGTAGCGCGAGCGCGGCCTGCGGGCGCACAGCGCGCGCTCGCAGGCGCGCGCCACCCGCTCGGCCTGGATGCCGCTCGACTCGGCGTGCGCGGTGTACCGCTCGAAGCGGGCAAGCTCCTCGCCGTAGAGCTCTCGGTACCGTTTGGGGTCCTCCGCGGCCTCCTTCAAGCCGCGCTCCCTCGTTTTTTCCCAGATCTTCGTCGCGATGTTTCCCGGCTCGACGAGCGAGACGGCGACGCCCCACGGCGCGAGCTCCATGCTCAAGGAGTCGGCGAGCGCGCCGAGGGCGAACTTGCTCCCCGCGTAGGCGCCGAGGAAGGGCAGGGCGAGGCGGCCGAGGATCGAGCTCATGAGGACGATCCGGCCGCCGGACTCCCGCAGGAGCGGAATGAAGGCCTGGGCGACGAGGATCTGTCCGATGACGTTCACCTCGAACTGAAGCCTGAGGGAGGAGATGGGAAGCGCCTCGAGGGGCCCGGCCACCGTTATGCCGGCGTTGTTGACGAGGCCGAAGAGCCCGCCTCCTGCGCGGGATACCCTGTCGGCGGCCTCCCTGACCGAGTCCGCCGAGGTAACGTCGAGGCTGAGGGGAACGATCCCCTTGGTCGCGGAAAGCGCGCGGGCGTCGCTCTCGCTCCTCACGCCGGCGAAGACGGCGAAGCCGCGCGCGGCAAGCCGCTCGGCGCACGCCCTCCCGATCCCCGATGAGGCGCCGGTGACGAGAATCGCGTTGCTTTTCATGGTAGCGCCCCAGGGTATCCGCAAACGCGGGGACTGTACAGAAGCGCGATCAGGCGGTGGCGGATTGGATGGTGACGACGGCGGGAATCGTCCGGATGCTCTTCATCACCTTGGGGAAATCGTCGCTCTGCTCGAGCTCCATCGTGAACGACCCGGTGAGGTTGCCGTTCTCGTCTTCCTCGAGCTTGCCTTCGATGAGGTGGCCCTTGAACTTGCGCACCGCGCCCTCGATCTCCGAGAAGAGATCCGAGGTCATGCGAGCGGTCACCCGGAAGCGGCGCGTCGCCCTCGGCGAGGCGGCCTCCCACTCCACGTCGATGCTCCGCTCCCTGATGTCCGCGATGTGGGACAGGTTCGGACAGTCGCGCCGGTGAACGATGACTCCCCTGCCGCGCGACACGTAGCCGGTGATCTCGTCGCCGGTCACGGGATTGCAGCAGTTCGCGATGCGGATCATGAGATTGTTCTCCGAGCCGACGCGAAAGACCACCTTGCTCCGGTCGAAGAGCTTCTTGACGACCTCGCCGTCGCCGAGCGTCTGCGGGAGAGTCCCTGCCGGACGCGGCGGCGCCGCCTCCACGCGCTTTTTGATGACGAGGTTTTTGTCCACGATGACGCCGTCGTCGTGCTGGTTCAGCCAATGGCGGATCTTCGAGCGGGCGCTCGCGGTCCGCACGTAGCGCAGCCAGTTGAGGTGGGGAGACCCCTTCGCCGAGGTGACGATCTCGATCACCTGGGTGTTCTTCAGCTCCTGGGTGAGCGGAATGATGGCGCCGTCGGCTTTCGCGCCGACGCAGTGGTGCCCGACCTCGGTGTGAACGTGATAGGCGAAATCGATCGCGATCGAGCCCTTCGGCAGCTCGACGATATCGCCCTTCGGGGTAAACACGAAAATCGAGTCCTTCAGGAGCTCGCGCTTGATCTCGTCGAGGAACTCGCCCGAGGTGATGTTCATGCCGTCCCAGCTCTTGAGCTTCGTGATGATCGCGAGGTCGCGCGGCTGAAAGTGCAGGCGCGGCCGGTCGATCCCCTCCTTGTAGGCCCAATGGGCGGCGACGCCGAACTCGGCGGTGCGGTGCATCTCGTGCGTGCGGATCTGGATCTCGATGAGATTGCCGCCGTAGCACATGACGGTGGTGTGCAGGCTCTGGTACTTGTTCGCCTTGGGCATCGCGATGTAGTCCTTGAACCTGCCCTCGATCGGGGGCCAGAGCCGGTGGACGAGGCCGAGCATGCCGTAGCAGTCGTTCTCCGAATCGCAGAGAATGCGAATGCCGAGCAGGTCGAAGATCTCGCCGAGGTCCTTTTGGCGTCGCTTCATCTTCCTGTAGATGGAATAGAAGTGCTTGGCCCTCGTGGAGACGTCGATCGCGTAGCCCTCCTTTTTCGCGAGCTCGGAGATGGCGGTCATCACGGAGGTGAGGTAATCGGCGCGGGAGGCCTTCTTCTGCGCGACGGCCGTCTTCAGCTGCTGGTAGACGTCGGGGTGGAGATGCTTCAGCGAGAGGTCCTCGAGCTCCGCCTTCATCCAGGAGATGCCGAGGCGCCCGGCGAGCGGGGCGTAGATGTCGAGGCACTCGACCGCGACCGCCTGGATTTTCTTCGCCGGCAGGTACTGGAGGGTGCTCATGTTGTGGAGCTTGTCGGCGAGCTTGATGAGGATGACCCTGATGTCCTTCGTCATCGCGAAGAGCATCTTGCGCATCGTCTCGGCCGCCTGGACGCTCTTGCTCTTCGCCTTGAGGATCGAGATCTTCGTGACGCCGTCGACGAGCGCCTCGACGTTCTTGCCGAATCGGTCGCGGAGCTCCGCGCGCGTGATGTCCGTGTCCTCGATGCTGTCGTGGAGGAGCGCGGCGACGATCGTCTCGAAGTCCATCGCGAGGTCGATGAGAATCTCCGCCACTTTGAGCGGATGGATGATGTAGGGCTCGCCGCTCGCGCGCCGCTGTCCGTGGTGGAGCGTCTCGGCCCATTGCGCGGCATCGAGAATCCGCGCACCCTCCTCCTCGGTGTAGCGCCCGAGCCTCTTCCTGAACCGTGAAATCGCGTCAATCATCAGGCCGCACCCGCGGGACCGGAGGGGCGTCCAGCCGCCCGATCACCGCCCGCTCGCCGCCGCTTAAGTCGCGGCGGACCGTCACTTCGTCGTACCCCCTCTCGCGCATGAGCGCCGAGACCCGCTCGGCCTGCCAAGAGGCTATCTCGATGAGAAGATACGAACCATTGCGGAGAAAATCCACACTCTCGGCGATGAGCCCGCCGATGACGTCGAGCCCGGCCGGGCCGCCCCGCAGCGCCCGCTCGGGCTCCGGCCATCCGGCGGCGACCATGGCGTCGACCTCGACGTCGGAAAGATAGGGGGGATTGGAGACGATGAGATCGAAGGATCGTCCTCGGTGCTCGGGCGAGCCGAACGGCCCGCGAAGGAGCGAGCCTTCGTGATAGGCGACATCCGCGCGAAGCCGCGCGGCGTTCAGCCGGAACACCTCCCCCGCCTCCGCCGAGAGGTCGGAGGCGGTGACCTCGACCTCGGGCCGCTCGAGCTTCACGGTGAGCGCGATCGCGCCGGAGCCCGTCCCCACGTCGTGGATCGCCGGGAAGGGCCGACCGGCCGCCTTCAGGGAGTCGATGAGCTCGATCGCGGTCTCGACGAGGATCTCGGTCTCGGGGCGGGGGACGAGAACCCTTCGGTCGACGGAGAACTCCCTCCCGAAGAACTCCTTGGTCCCGCGGATGTAGGAGACCGGGACGCCCCGCCTGCGCAGCGCGAGCAGCTCGGCGTAGCGGCCGGCGAGTATTTCGGGAAGCTCCTCGCGAAGCGACGCGTACAGACGCTCCTTTTCGATTCGGAGAGCCTCCGCGAGGAGGACGACCGCGTCGAGGTAGGGGGTGTCGATCGGAGTGCCGGCTTCCCGCGCCTGGCTCAAGGCGCGAGCGCCCTCCTGGAGCGCTTCGCGCACGGTCATTCCGCGCTTTCTTTGAGGGCCTGCTCCCGGGCGTCGAGCTTCAACGCTTCGATGAGCTCGCCGAGATCGCCTTCGATCACCGAGTCGAGCTTGTAGAGCGTCATGTTGATGCGGTGATCGGTGAGCCGGTTCTGCGGGAAGTTGTAGGTCCGGATCCGTTCCGACCGGTCGCCGGTTCCGATCTGGTGGCGCCGCGCCTCGGCGCGCTCCCGCGCCTTCTTCTCCTCTTCCATCTCGTAGAGGCGCGCTCGGAGCACCCTGAGCGCCTTGGCTCGGTTCTTGATCTGCGACTTCTCGTCCTGGCAGGAGACCACGATGCCCGTGGCGAGGTGGGTCACGCGCACCGCGGAATCGGTGGTGTTGACGCTCTGGCCTCCGGGTCCCGACGAGCGGAAGACGTCGATTCGGATGTCCTCGGGCCTGATCTCGATGTCGGTCTCCTCGGCCTCGGGCAGCACCGCGACCGTCACGGCGGAGGTGTGGATTCGTCCGCTCGCCTCGGTCTCCGGCACCCGCTGGACTCGGTGAACCCCGCTCTCGTAGCGAAGGTTCGCGTACACGCTGCTCCCGGAAATCGAGAAGACGATCTCCTTGAAGCCGCCGAGCTCGATGCCGCTCGCCTGGAGAATCTCGATTTTCCAGCCCCGCCGCTCCGCGTAGCGGGAGTACATCCGGAACAGATCGGAGGCGAAGAGCGCCGCCTCGTCGCCTCCGGTTCCCGCGCGGATCTCCATGATGATGTTCTTCAGATCGAGCGGATCGCGGGGGACGAGGAGCTCCTTGAGCTTGCGCTCGCTCGCCTCCCGCTCGCCTTCAAGCGACTTCAGCTCCTCGCGCGCGAGCTCCTTCAGGTCTCCGTCGCGCTCGTCCTCGAGCAACGCGCGCGTCGATTCGATCTGTCCAGAGAGCCTCTTGAAGTGCCCGTACTCCTCGCCCACGTCGCGCAGGTGGGAGTGCTCGCGCATCAGCTCCTTGTAGCGTCCGAGGTCCTTCATGAGGTTTGGGTCCGAGAGCAGCCGCTCGACCTCGCTTCCGCGGCTTTCGAGCTTGTCGAGCCGCTCGCGCATGGAGGTTAGTATCTCGCCGGGCATGGCGCGAGCGTAGCAGAAATACCGGCCTCCTTCAATCGGACCGGGCCGGTCGGGCTATCCTGAGATCTGCTTCGTCTTCGTCCGGCCTTCGGGGAGAACGAAGCCGAACACGCTCCCGCACAGACCGCCGATGATGTGCGCCATCTCCGAGATGTTGCTCGATCCCACGGAGGCGACGACCTGCTGCACGAGGTAGACGACGAGGACGAGGATGAACGTGAGGGGAATCTCGCCGCTCTTGATGTTCGTGAACGAGATGAGGAGGATCATCATGAACGCGACGCCGCTCGCTCCGAGGAGGCCGGTCGGAAAGAAGAGCACGTTGATCAGCCCCGTGACGAGCGCGGTCGCGAACATCATGGCGAGGAGCGGGAGCGAGCCGTACTTCTCCTCGAGGATCGGACCGAGGAGGAGAATGAAGGAGAAGTTGCCGATCAGGTGGGCCCAGCTCGCGTGGCCGAGCGCGTGGCTGAAGAGCCTGAAGTAGCCGGCGGGATTGCCCCAGTCGAACTGCCCGGCGCCGGGGACCGTGAACCAGTGAAGGATGATGTGCGTTCCGAAGAGCGAGTCGATCCCGAGCAGCGCGCTCGCGAGGAGCGCGAACGAGAGCGTCACCGGCGCGTTGTACCTCAGGCGCATGAAAGCCTCCGCTTCTCGCCCGATCGAGGAGCACCGGTAGCCTACGCTCAGGCTCCCGGGACGTCAAGCGGAGGCGCGGAGCCGTAAGCGGCGCGGAGCTCCTTCGCGCCGGCGGAAGCGGCCTTTGCCCACTTCCCGCGCCCCATGCTACGATTGACGATCAGCCCGATGAGAGGAGGCGCTCACATGGTCGTCGACGTCGTCATCGCTGTCCTGTGCCTCGGGATCGTCATCGTCCACCTCCTGCTGTACGCCGGAGTCGTCATGGCTCGGCTGTCGGCGAGGCTCCCCCCGACGAGCCTGGGAGGAGCCTCGCCGTCGATATCCGTGGTGGTGGCGTGCAGGAACGAGGAGAAATACCTGCCGCTTCTCCTCGAGTCGCTTCGCAGGCAGAGTCTGACCGACTTCGAAGTGGTCCTCGTCGACGATCGGTCCACCGACGGCACGCCGAGCCTCATGGCCGCCTTTGCGTCTCACCACCCCGGGCGGGTGAGGATCGTCCGGGTCGCTCCGAACCCCCGCATCGCGAACCCGAAACAGAACGCCCTCGCTCGCGGCACCCGGGAGGCCGACAGCGACGTGCTCCTTTTCACCGACGGCGACTGCACGGTTCCCGAGCGCTGGGTCGAGGAGACCGCAAGGCTCTACGGGGATCCCTCGGTCGGGTTGACCATCGGAGCGATCGTGACGAGAAAGGATCTCGGCTTCGTCTCCCGCTTTCACGCGTTCGAGCACCTGTTCAAGTACGGCTACACCGCCGGGAGCGCAGGAATCGGCGCCGCCTCAGGCGGCTTCGGCAACAACCTCTCCGTGCGAAGGCGCGCGCTCGAGGAGGTCGGCGGCTTCGAGTCGCTCGGCGATTCGACGACCGAGGACGCGGCGCTCGTCCAGGCGGTGCGCGCCACCTCGCGCTGGAAGGTTCGAGCGCGCCTCGACCAGCCTACCCTCGTGACTACCGAGCCGCTCGGGAGCCTCGCGGCGATCGCGGCGCAGGAGGTGCGCTGGCACGTCGGCGGGCTCTTTTCCGCCGACGTCGTGGCTCGCTTCGGCTACGGCTACCTCATGCTCTTCTTGAGCGCGAGCGTCTTCGCGATCCCGTTCATTCCGTTCCATCCGTTCCTCGGGGTCATGACGGCGACCTCCTTCGTCACGATGGGGGTCATGGCCCTCATCGCCGGGCTCTGCACCGGCCAGCCTCGTCGGCTCTTCTGGCTCCCGTTCGTGCCGAACTTGCTCCTCACGATGGGCCTCAACAGCTACCTCACCGTGCGCGCGCTGGTCAGGCGGCGAGTCACCTGGAAGGGGACGAGAATCTAGCAGAGACGGAACCGGAAACCGGGTAGCGCACCGATCCGCGTGCCTCCGGAATACCGCGCG
Organism: Spirochaetia bacterium; assembly: GCA_030041455.1. Taxonomy (GTDB): domain Bacteria; phylum Spirochaetota; class Spirochaetia; order DAHUYW01; family DAHUYW01; genus DAHUYW01. The sequence goes on along the minus strand of JASHNV010000150.1, from coordinate 45,095 downwards.
GATGCTCGGCTGAAGCCGGGGCAGACTCATCGACGAAGGCAGTCGACGCTGCCCGGCGAAGGCGTTCAGGCATGGCCGTGCCGGACGTCGAAGGGAGCGGGACCGAAGGCTCATCGCGCCTACCCGGGAAGTTCAGACGCGCTCGAGCGCTCGTCTCGCGCCCCAGGTCCGACGGGCTTCACGGTGTCGGGAAGGGCGTTCCAGGAGCCGTGGGCCGATGACCGACCTGATCCGGCGGAACGCTCGTCCCGCGTGAGCGGCTGGCGTCAGGGTCGTGAGCCGGGCATTGCGGGTGACCCATCGCAGGCGTCGAGTGACAGGTGGGACGGGACGAGGCTGACGTCCCGCTCACCCGGTCTCAGGCAAGGAGGAGACTTCCCGATTCGTCGCGCAGGCGGCGCGGACACCCGAGCCTCAAGACCGTCCGGCTCGTGGTTTGCGTCCGCGCCCGCACCCGCCGGTTCCTCCGGACCTCCCGAGGGCGCGTGAGTTCCGATAGGCTTGGAGACGATCCAAGGTCGTGTCTGCGTGGCGTCCGCCCGGAGCCCGGCACAGGGAGTTTGCGTTCCCGGAAAGACGGCGCCTTTCAGAGGCGAATTCTCGTCGTGGCCGAACCTACCGTGGTCGAAGGACGAGGGCGCCGCGACGTCGTACCGGCCGAATCGGGAAAACGCGGCGTAACGGAGAGCCACGGTCAGCCCGTTGAAGATCGTACGGATGCCGGGTCGCTGTCGTCCGTCGGCCGCGCGGTCGACGAATCGTCGAAGAGAGCATGACGGTCAGAGGACTCCTCGCGGGAAGGGGGAACGATCGCCGTCGAACGAGCCGCCGGATTGCGCTCGGCGGTCTACCGCCCGATCGGGAGAGCGACGCGGAAGGTCGATCCCTGGCCGGTGCCCGCGCTCTCCGCCTCGATAGCTCCGCCGTGGAGCGCGACGATCTTCTTCGCGATGGCGAGCCCGAGGCCGCTTCCGCTGTACTCCTCCGAGCGGCTCCGCGATCGATCGGCCTTGTAGAAGCGGTCGAAGACGAATGGCAGGTCCTCCGCCGCGATTCCGATGCCTGAGTCGGCGAAGGATACCTGCGCCTTTCCGTCGACTTCCCGCAGACGCACGAGGATCGTGCCGCCTCGGGACGTGAACTTCACGGCGTTCTGGAGAAGGTTGCTCCAGACCTGACCGAGCATTCCGGGGTCGGCGGTGATCGCGAGGGGAGCGAGATCCGCGCTCACCGCGATCTTCTTCGACGCCCATGCGGGCTCGCAGGCGACGATGGCGCTTCGAAGCTGCGCGTCGAGGCCGAAGCGCTCGAGGACCATCTCCTGCGCCCGGGACTCGAGGGAGTTCAGCTTCAGGAGCCCGTCGCTGAGACGGGAGAGCCTCCTGCTTTCCTCCTCGATGATGCTCAGGTAGCGGTGGCGCTCGTCGGGCTTCAGGCTCTCTTCGTGAAGCGCGCGGGCGAAGCCCGCGATCGACGTGAGGGGCGACTGAATCTCGTGCGACACGTCGGAGATGAACTCCTGGCGCATCTCCTCCATCCGCTTCAGCGACTCCGCCATGAGGTTGAGGTTCGTCGCCACGTGATCGACGAGCGTGTTTGAGGCGGGAACCGGGACCGTGACGGAGAAGTCGCCGCTTGCGATGCGCTTCATCGCCTCGCTTAAGGTCGTGAAGAAATCATGCTGGCGAGCGGCGAACAGGCTGCTCAAGGCGGCCATGATTCCGGCGAAAAGCACGAAGGCGAGGACGAAGTTGAGAAGCTCGATGCCGTATTCGCCCGACCCGAGGCCTGGGGAGCGGCGGAGCCACGCCGAGCCCCAGTAGACGAGGGTCCAAACCACGCAGAGCGCGGCGAAAAACACGAGGATCCTGACGATGGTGGAGAGGCGGGAGACCGAGGTTTTGGGAGGCCGCTTGCCGCTCATGGCGCGATCTCCAGCCGGTAGCCGAGCCCGCGAATCGCGGTGATCTTGAAGCCGAAGCGCTCCTCGGGAAAGCGATCGCGGAGGCGGTTGACGTGGACGTCGACGGTGCGCTCGGTGCCGTCGAAGTCGCTTCCCCAGAGCTCCTCGATGAGCGCCTCGCGCGTGAAGGTCCTCCCGGGATAGCTGCCGAGCTTGAAGAGCAGCTCGAACTCCTTCAGCGGGAGGGTGAAGCGCTCCTTCCCGGCCACCGCCTCGCGGCTCGAGCGGTCGAGCGCGAGGCGGCCGAGCTGCACCTGCTGCGAGCTCGCGATCTTGTAGCGCCTGAGGAGCGCTCTCGTCCGCGCGAGGAGCTCGGCGGCCTCGAAGGGCTTCACGAGGTAGTCGTCTGCTCCGATGTCGAGCCCCTTCACCTTCTGCGACGTCTCGCCCTTGGCGCTCAGCATGAGGATGGGGAAATCGTAGAAGCGCTTGAGGAGCCTGCAGAGCTCCCATCCGTCCATCCTCGGCATCATGATGTCGAGGATCGCGAGCTCGACGCGCCTCTCCTCGACCTTCGCGAGCGCCTCCTCGCCGTCCGCGGCCTCGACGACATGGTAGCCCGCCTGAGCGAGGAAATGGCTCACGAGAAGCCGGATATGCTTGTCGTCGTCGGCGATCAGCACGGTCGGCATGGCGCTCTCCTTACAGGAAGCGTTCCTCCGCGGGCATCTGAGCGGCCCGCGAGTCTCTGGCTCGCTCCCTCCCCAGTGTAGCGCTCGAGCCGTGGTCGGTACAGGCGAGCGCGAGGCTTCAAGCGCGGCGGGGGTCCGCGAGCGCCGCTCCGCTTGCCTCCCGATCGGCGGGAAGGCGAAGCTGGTGCGCCGCGAAGGATCGATAGAGCTCATGGCTCCGCGAGAGCTCCTCGTGAGTACCGCTTCCCGTGAGGACTCCCTTCTCCATAAAGAGAATCCGGTCGGCGTCGACCACGTCAAGGGGCGGTCACGTGACGGGTTCAGAGAATATTTACCGCGACAGGGACGCTTCACCCAATGCGTTCGAGGAAGTGCGCGCTCTTTGCGTCAGGCGCTGAACGAGCTACGGAGGCGAGGAGCGGCATAAGCCTCGACACCCGATCTCGCGGCGCGGGTCGCTGCGAGATCGGACGAAAGCCCCTGAATCGGCGCTTGAGACGGACGACTGTGCGCCCTATCCGAAAATGCGGGCCTCGCGATCCGGCGGCAGACGGCACCCGGAGCGGGCTCGGGCCTTCTCGAATCGGATTCGTCAGTCCGGCCTTGGCCGCGAGACGCCGCGTGCCGTCGAGAGCGCTCACACGGACGCCATAGAGCCCGGATGAAGCTGCGCGGCATGAAGCGGACCACGAGGGTACGGCGGTACGATTCGGCTCAGCCGCTCCGGCGGGAACCGGAGCCGCATTGACGATTTTCTCGCCGTCAGATAGCTATGGAGCGAAGCCGCTCCTGGACCGCACAAAGCAGTTGACAAGCGGCGTGATCATATTATAATCTAATTATTATTCGAGCCGAGCGGTCCGGAGATATAGACGTTCCTGAACACGCGGGAAGCCGGTCGCTGATCGGACGCGTCGAGGGATTATGGAGATCACGGCATGACACACGTTTACACGAAGATTGCGCGCGTCGACCCGGACGTCGTCGCGCAATTTGCGCATTTTGGCGCTGCGACAGTGTACGAGGCCGCCGGCCGGGTCGGTTCCGTCGATCCGGCGATCAAACCGTTGGCCAAAGGTCTCCACCTGATTGGAAGCGTCTTGACGGTGCTGTGTCATCCGAAAGACAACCTGATGTTGCACAAGGCGCTGCAGCTCGCCGAGGCGGGCGACGTTATCGTCGCCTCGGCGGATGGATACTACGAGGCAGGATACTGGGGCGCGCTCATGACGCGCTCGGCGCTAGCAGGCAAAGTCATCGGACTCGCCATTGACGGCTGCGTGCGGGACAGCGAGGAGATTGCGGAGCTAGGGTTCCCCATCTTTTGCCGCGGGACCTGCATGCGCGGCACGACGAAGGGCGTCCTCGGATCCGTGAACCACCCGATCAAGTTCGGGGGCGTGCCGGTCTCTCCGGGAGACCTGATCCTTGGGGACGACGACGGGATGGTCGTTGTCCCCAAGGAGCGAATTCCGGAAGTGCTGGACTCGACGCGGCACCGGATAGCCAAGGAGAAGGTCAAGGCGTCCGCCCTTGCTTCCGGGGTCAGCAGCGTCGAGCTGAACGAGCTCGAACGGGTCTTTCGGGCGCTCGGCCTCGTCGAGGAGCGCGCGTGAGCCGGCGCGTCGGCCGGGCTCGGAGGCGCTTGGACGTTGCCTCCGGGCTCGGCTGCGGCGATCTTTCGCGCTCCGCCTTTCCGACGTTGGGAGCGAGAAGAGCCGAACGACCGCGTCTTCCGCACGCAGGGGCGCTCCGCGGTGCGGGCGCCGAGGGTGGGACCCGAACGAGGATTTTCTCCGCGTCCATGCGGAGAGGCCGGGCGTTCCCCCAAGGTCAGGCGGCGTCCGGTATTGCGGGCGCGGCGACGAGCGACGTGGCGACGTAAGGTAAGGATGGGAAGTGGAAGAACGAAAGAAAACCTACGGGCTCGGCGGGAAAGTCTGCGCCGTAACGGGCGCGGCCGGTGCGATCGGCGAGGCAATCGCGTCCCTCCTGTTTGCCCAGGGCGCCCGCGTCGGGCTGATTGACGTGAACGAGGCCGCCGGAAGGGATCTCGTGGGACGCCTCGATCCGGCCGGCGATTCGACGTTGTTCCTTCGCGCCGACGTCACGTCGGAGGACGAGATTGACGCAGCCGTGAAGCGAATACTGGCGAAATTCAGCCGCCTCGACGTCCTCGTCAACTGCGCCGGAATACTCAAGCACGAGCCGATCGACGAGATGAGCCTTGCCAACTTCGAGAGTGTGGTCAGGGTAAACCTCACGGGGACCTTCGTCGCCTGCAGGGCGGCGGTACCGATCATGAAACGACAGGGAGGAGGCAAGATCGTGAACATCGCCTCCCTCGGGGGCAGAACCGGGCGTCCCGGCGTGGGGGTAAATTACGCGGCGTCGAAAGCGGGGGTCATCGGCTTGAGCCAAACGCTCGCGAAGGAGCTCGGGCCCCACGGGATCTACGTGAACGCGGTCGCTCCGGGCCCGATCTTGACCGAGCTTACGAAGAAGGTCCCGCCCGACGTGTTCGAGAGGTGGAACGCGGGAAAGGCAGTTACAAAAAACGGCGCGCCGGTCGACGTCGCGGAAGCGGTCCTGTTCCTTGCGTCGGACCTTTCGAATTGGATCACCGGCGTGACGCTCGACGTGAACGGGGGGATTCTCATCAGGTAACGCGAAGTGCCGCCCAGGGAATGGCGGCCGAAACCTTAGCGCCCTGCGCTGAAGACGAGCTCGCGGGGCTCGGCAGCCCGCCGAGTCGGAGCCGAATCGACCGAGCGCGAGGAGAGACGATGAATAGCGGCATCTTTATCCAGACAATCATCGGCGGCTTAGGAATCGGAAGCCTGTATGCGCTGATCGCGCTCGGCTACTCGATGGTCTATCGTTCGATGGGTCTCGTCAACTTCGCCCAGGGAAGCATCTACATGGTCGGCACCTACTTCGGGATCATCTGGTACGCCGGGATCGTCGTGGGCTTGCGCGTGCCGTACCCCGTTGCGCTCCTCATCGGCATTCTCCTCAACGCGATGCTGGGTGTCGTCCTCGAGCGAATCTTTCGGCCGCTCGCGAAGCTCGACCTCATGTTCATGCTTCTGGGGACCATCGGGCTCGGGTTCGTTCTCAACAACCTGTTCGTCATCATATTCGGCGCGGAGGGGTTTGCGGTGAAATCGCCCTTGCCGGACACTCCGATCATCGTCCTCGGTATCCGCGTTTTGCCGCAGATGCTCCTGCTCATCGGCGGGGCGGCGGCGCTCATGACGGCGCTCCAGATTTTCCTGAAGCGAGGAAAACTCGGCGTCGCGATGCGGGCTTCCGCCATGGACCACGACATCGCGAGCGCGATGGGCATCCCCGTCAATCGAATGAACGCGCTAACCCTCGCCATCGGCTCCGCGCTCGCCGCTGCGGCCGGCATCCTCGCGGCGCCCATTGTGTACGTCAACCCCGCGATGGGATCGGCGATCGGCCTCAAGGGATTTGCGGCTGCCATCCTCGGGGGATTCGGCAGCATTCCCGGCGCGATCGTGGGCGGCCTGTTGTTCGGCGTGCTGGAGGCGGTCTCCTCCGGCTACATCTCCTCGTCGTATACCAGGGGAATTGCCTTTATCATCATGGTGCTCGTCCTCATGATCAAGCCGACCGGCATCGTCGGGGAAACGACCGTGGAGAAGGTTTAGGACGCGAACGTGGACGACCGAACAGTGACGGATCAGGCGACAAGGAAGCGATTCGGCGCGAAGACCGCGCTCCTCGGGGCGGCGGGATGTGTTCTGCTCCTATTTCCCCTCGTCGCGCCGAATGCTTACCAAGTTCACATCATCAACACGGCGGGCATCTACATTCTGATAAGCCTCGGACTCAACATCGCGATGGGCTTCGCCGGGCAGTACAACCTCGCGATGGGGCCCCTGTGGGGCGTCGGCGCCTACACGGCCGCGCTTCTGAACACGAGGCTCGGAATCCCGCTGTGGCTGAATCTGCCGGCCTCGATGGTCGCGGCGGGCCTCGTGGGCGGAATCGTCGGACTGCCATCGATGAAGGTGAGGTCTCACTACCTCGCTATCGTTACGATCGGCCTCGGGGAGGTCATCAACATCGTCCTCGTCAACGCGCAGGGCCTCACCGGCGGCCCCGACGGGATCAGCCGCATCCGCATGCCGACGTTGTTCGGATTTCCGCTCGATTCCGACAAACGGTACTACTACGTGATTCTCCTCGCGGTCGTTGTCGGATTTCTCTTCGCGCGGCGTATTCTCAGGCATCGGGTCGGCCGATCGTTTCGCGCCATCCGGGACGACTACCAGGCGGCGAAGGCCATGGGCGTCAACACCGCCTACTACCAGATTCTTGCGTTCGTCGTCAGCGCCGTCTACGCCGGAGCGGCCGGCGCGCTCTACGCGCACCTCGATACCTACATCAGTCCGGATATCTTCGATTTTAACTCTTCGCTCTTCATCTTGACCATGACCCTCGTCGGAGGGATGGGAAGCCTCGTCGGTTCGATCGTCGGCGCCCTGGCGCTCCCGATTCTCCAGGAGTACCTGCGGGTCATCAAGAACTGGCAGCTGGTGGGCTACGGCGTCGCCATTATGGTGGTCGTCCTCTTTGTTCCGGGAGGCACGATGGAGCTGGTGCGCCGTTTCCGAAGCTCGCGCCTGGCAGGGCGGCTTTGGGCGCGGAATCCGGCGAGCGGGAAAGTGCGGGTGGGAGAAACGGATGTTCCTTGAGATCGAGAGCCTCACGATGCAGTTCGGCGGGATCTATGCGCTCAAGGAGGTCTCGCTCGCCGTCGAGCAGGGGGAAATACACGGCCTGATCGGTCCGAACGGCTCGGGCAAAACCACCACGTTCAACGTCGTGTCGGGCTACTACAAACCCACCTCCGGAAGCATTCGCTTCGAGGGAGCGGGCATAACCGGGCTCCCCGCGCACAAGATAACCGCCGCCGGTTTCGCGAGAACCTTTCAGAACCTCCGCCTGTTCAGCAGCATGACCGTTCTCGACAACGTGCTCGTCGGCATGGGGCACCATGCCAAGACCGGACTCTGGCGCGAGATCCTGAATCCGGCCGCGGTGCGCAGGGAGGAGAGCCGGTTCGTGGGCGATGCGATCCATCTGCTCGAGCTCTTCGGGATAGCCGGCCTCGCGGACCACCCGGCAACGGGGCTTTCCTACGGCGAGCAGCGGCGCGTCGAGATCGCGCGAGCGCTGGCGACCAAGCCGAAGATCCTCCTGCTCGACGAGCCCGCCGCCGGCCTCAACGAGGTCGAGTCCGACGAGCTGCGCGGAACCCTCAAGAGCATCCGTGATTCCGGAGTGACGATTCTGCTGATCGAGCACGACATGAAGCTCGTGATGGGGGTGTGCGACGTTATCACGGTCCTCGATTACGGAAGGAAGATCGCGGAAGGGCCCTGCGAGAGCGTCAGCGGCGATCCCGTGGTCATCGAGGCGTACCTCGGAAAGGAGGACGAGCCGTGATGATGGTCGAGGCCGTTCACACCTACTACGACAACGTCCACGCGGTCAAAGGCATCTCCTTCGAGGTGCGGCGGGGCGAGATCACCGCGCTCATTGGAGCGAACGGCGCCGGCAAGTCGACCTCCATCAAGACGATCTGCGGTCTGCTCCGGCCCCGAAGCGGGGGAGTCTACCTTGAGGGGTCGCCGATTCACAAGCTGCCGCCCGAGCGCATCGTTCGCCTCGGCATCGGGTACGTCCCCGAAGGGAGGCGGGTCTTTCCCCTCTTGACGGTCGACGAGAACCTCGCAATGGGCGCCTTTCACCGGCGCGATTCGGCGGGAATAGCGCGGGACAAGGCGGGCGTCTACGAGACGTTTCCCAAGCTCATGGACCGCAGAAAACAGCTCGCCGGGGCTTTGAGCGGCGGCGAGCAGCAGATGCTCGCGATCGGTCGCGCGCTCATGTCGAGGCCGAGCCTCCTCGTGATGGACGAGCCGTCGCTGGGCCTGGCCCCGCTTCTTGTACGACAGGTGTTCGAGATCATCGTCGGGCTGAACGAACAGGGATTGACCATTCTGTTGAGCGAGCAGAACGCGCGGAGCGCGCTGAAGATCGCGCACCGCGGAATCGTGATGGAGACGGGCAAAGTCCGGTTCGCCGACACGTCGAAGGCTCTGCGGGAGAACCCGGTGGTCCAACGGGCCTACCTGGGCTTTGCCTGATGAGAGCGAGGCGTCGGCATTGAAAGAGAACGAGATATTTCTCGTGGCGCAGAACACAACCGAGGAGGATTGTCATGATTCGAAAAGGTCTATGCATTTCGGCGGCGGCGGTATGTATCGCCTTCATCGTCGGCCTCTCGACCGTCGCCGCGGCGGGGTCGAACGAATCCCAAGGCGGCGCGGCGGCCGCATCATCGTCGGCGCCGATCAAGATCGGCATCATCGGCGCCATGAGCGGCACGAACGCGATTCTGGGGGATTGGCTGAAGAAGGGCGTCACCCTCGCCGTCGAGCAGCAAAACGCCGCCGGCGGCATTCAGGGGCGACAGATACAGCTCATCGTCTACGACGACGAGGCGAACCCGACTATCTCCGTGGGCTTGGCCCAGAAAGTTGCCACGCAGGACCAGGTGATGGCGGCGTGGGCGACTACCAACAGCAACACCACCCTTGCGGATGTTCCCATCTTCCAGCAATACAAGATCCCCCAGCTCACCAACGGTACGAACGTCGGCATTACCCAGCAGGGCAGCGCCTATATCTTCCGGCAGTGCCCCGCGGGTCCCGCCTACGAGGATCCCCTGATCGATTACCTGGTGAAGCTCGGCAAGACAAAGTACGCGATCATCGGCGACAACTCGGCCTACGGCCAGGGGGAGACCTCGTATCAAACCGCGGCCCTCAAGCGCAACAATCTCGCGCCGCTGGACGTCGAATCGTACGGAATCGACGACAAGGACTTCACGGGACAGCTAACGAAGATCATGCAGACCCAGCCCGAGGTCCTCTTGCTCGCCGCGTCGGAGGTCGCGGGCGGACTCGTGGCAAAGCAGGCGCGGCAGCTCGGCTACACCGGAATCATCGCGGGCGGCTCCGCCATGGCGACGCCGAAGTTCATCGAGACCGCGGGCGACGCGGCCGAGGGAGTCTACTTTACCTCCCCGTATCCGGGCAACAGCGCTAACCAGATGACGCGCGCCTTTGCCTCCGCCTACCAACAGCGCTGGGGGGAAGCGCCCGAAGAGCATGGGGCGAACAGCTACGACGGGGCGAAGATGCTCCTGCTGGCGATGTCGCGGGCCAATCCGCTCACCCCGGAAAACGTGGCCGCGGAAATGCACAAGATATCCGGCTATCAGGGCCTGCAGGGAATCTTTACCTACGACGCGACGGGTGAAGGAATCCACGTGACGCACGTCGGCGTCATCAAGAACGGCCAGCGTATGTTCTTGCAATAAACCGTTCCGCGCGCTCTCGGGGACCGCCCGAGGTCTCCGAGACGTTTCCTTGTGCGGAACGCGAACGTCGCGCTCTGGAGGCGAGGCATGAAGGCCATAGTGAAAACCGAGGACCGTCCCGGCTCGTACGCGGTATTGGACGTGCCGATTCCTGATCCCGGCCCCGGTGACGTGCTGGTCGAGATGAAGGCCATGGGCCTCTGCTACACCGATGTCTCGATCCTGAACGGCCAATACAGGGGCAGAAAGCCGGTTCCGGTTCCCATGGTCATGGGCCACGAGGGGGCGGGCGTCGTCGCCAAGATCGGCGAAAAGGTCCGGTCGGTGAACGCGGGGACGCTGGTTGGCCTCGAGGCCTTGAGCGGCTGCGGGGTGTGCCACAACTGTCGAAACGGGGACAAGAACATGTGCTCGAACTGGGACCACCTTGGAATTACCTACGACGGCACCTTCGCCGAGTACGTGCGGGTCCCGGAGCGGCTCGTTCATCCCCTGCCCGCCGGGGTCGAGCTCGCCGACGCCGCCGTCCTGGAACCGCTGAGCCTCGTCGCGAGGTCGCTTGAGCACCTCAAGCCGTTCGTCGGAGAGAGCGCGGCGATCATCGGCCCGGGATCGGTCGGCCTGCTGCACCTGCAGGCCCTGAGGGCCGCGGGAGTCTCGAAGACGATCGTCATCGGGCTCGACGTGGACGCGACGCGATTCGAGATCGCCGAGCGCCTCGGCGCGACCCACGTCGTCAACGCGAGCCGCGAGAATCCCGTCGAGACCGTGATGAAGATCACCGAGGGCCGCGGCGCCGACATGGTCATCGAGGCGGCGAGCTCGCCGAAGGTCTGGGATTATCTGCTCGATCTCGCCGCGGCGAGGGGGCGCATTTCGACCTTCGGCCTCTACCCGGAGTCGAGCTTCAACCCGCTCAAGCTTCTTCGAAGCGGACTTACGATTTACGGCGACGTCGCGTTTCTGGAGCGGCACTTCATGCGGGCGATCGAGTGGCTTGCATCCGGAAAGGTGTCAGGCCGCGCGCTTATCACGAAGCGGTTTCGCCTCGAGGACGCCGGAGAGGCCTTCGGCGCTTTCCAGGCGAGGGAAACCGTGAAGTGTCTTTTCGAGCGGTGAGCGGGGCGGGGAACTCGATTGGGTGGCGTTGTTTTCGACCCGGACAGACTGTTTGCTCTGATGGAGAGGTTCGACGTCGGGCTGCTCCTCGCCTCAAGCCGTCACAACGTCCGCTATCTTACGGGCGGCTACTACTATCCCCTGTACGCGTGGGACGGGAACACGAAGCGCACGCAGCACCTGTGCTTCGTCGCGATACCGCTGAACCGCATCGAGCAATCCTTCTTCGTCGGAAGGCCGACGGAGCGGGCGATGATGGACGAAGCCGAAGCGTGGCCGCACGAGTGCGTCGAAAGCGCCCGTATCGGCAGCGCCGCGGCCGTGGCGAAGGTCGCGGAGGAGCTCCGCGCCCGAGGGCTCGCGTGCGGACGAATCGCCGCCGAGCTCTCCTATCTGCCCGCCGACGCCTTCCTCGGCTTGGCCGACGCGCTTCCGCAGGCGACGTTCATCGAAGCCTCGGCGGTGCTCGATCCGCTCCGAGCCGTCAAGCGGCCCGCCGAGCTCGACGCCATCCGCGAAGGGCTGCGGAGGAACGTCCATTCGGTGGACCATGCTCTGCGGTCGGGCCGCGACGGACAGACCACGCTCGAGGTGGCGGAGCTCGTGCGCTCGGAGTTCAGACGGCGGGATCTGTACTACCTCTACTCGCTCGTCTGCGCGGGGCCGAGCTTCTTCCGAGCTCCCTCCCGGAAGAGGACGTGGCGAGGCGGACAGCCGCTTCACGTCGACGCGGGCGGCGTATTCGAGGGCTACATCGCCGAGGTATGCCGTTCGGGATTCCTCGGCCGGCCGTCGGCCCGCGCCGTCGACCTGCTCGGCTCCTGCAGGGAGCTTTCGGAAGCGGGTTTGAGCTCGATGCGCTCGGGAGCCGCCGCGAGCGACGTGCAGCGCGGAGCGGACGAGTTTCTGCGCTCGCACCGGTGGGGGGAGTACGGCAGCTTCATTGCCCATGGAATCGGACTCGTCCACCACGAGGATCCCGTCGTCGATCTCGGCTCCGCGGACGTGCTCGAGGCCGGGATGGTGCTCTCGGTCGAAGCGGAGTTTCGGATTCCGGATTTCGGCCACGTCAAGGTGGAAGACACGGTCGCGGTCACGAGTGACGGCTATGAGCTCATGACGCCGGGCGGATTCGAATGGCGCCTCTCCGACGAGGCGATCGTGTGCTGAAGCCGCGAACGGAAATCGCGATCCTCTCGGAACGCGGCGGCGGCGTGCAATCGCGAGCGAAGCTTGGCTTCTCAGGATCGCCGACGCGGCCGCGCTCTGCCGGCCCTCCTCGATCCTCGTGCATCCCGGGTCGAGCGGCGATTGCGAATGCGGGCCCTCCGAGACGCTCCGCCCGGGCAGGAAAACGCGTCGTCGCTCGCAGGCCGATCCTGCTCGTTCGAATCGCCCCGGGAGCGGGTCGCCCGGTCGGCCGGATTTGCTATTGGAGAAGCGAGGGAGCGGAGACCAGCTTGATCGCGCCAAACGTGCCGCCCGGCGCGGCCCCCGAGTACGCAGGCCGCCGCAGGCGCCGCATCACGGCGGGCCGGACGACGATCGCGGATTTCTCCCGCCGCGGGCCGATCGGCTTTCGAGAAGCGTTCCAGGGCCATCGTGCTTCGACGCATGCCGAACGAAAACCGAGAGCCAACATCGGGCGAGAATCGGGGACGAGGAGGTTCGTGACGACGCACCGGGCGGAACGGGCCGAAGCGGCTTCCGCGGGAGCTTTGCGGGCCCGGACGGGCCAAGGAACGTTCGCCAGAGAGCGTCGGGCCGCCGGTTCCCGCGGCGCGGCTCGCGCGCGAGCCCCGGAGAATCGGGCTCGCAAAGGGTGATTGCATGCGCATCCGTACGAAGCTCTTCGCGCTTCTCCTCCTCCTCATCGTCACTTTTGTCGTCTCGACGGCGGTCTACTTCATCGTGCTCGCGCCGGTGGCGAGCATCGAATCGGAACGACAAACGCTCGAGGATTCGAGAACCGCTCTGGTGGACCAGGCACTGGCGCTCAATCGGCTAGCGCGCCTGCCGTTCGACCGGCAGCTCGATGTCTTCAAAGCGGCGGCGGGGACTACCGCGAAAGCCTTCGCTTCGGTCCACAGGATGAGCGTTCTTCCGGCTATGAGCGGATCGGTGAAAAACGCTCTCGTTGTGATCGAGAATCTCGAGACGCTCCTCGGAAGGGACACCGACGATTTTCTCGCCGCCGCCAGCGCCCTCCACGACGCGGTCAAGCAGGCCTACGGACTCGCGCTCGAGTTTGACCTGCCCACCGTACTGACCGATGAGAAAACTCCAAACCAGACGGCAAGCGTGACGGTCGTCGCCGACGCCCAGAGCTTTTACGCGCGGATGGACACGCTCGACGACACGATCAGCAGCTCCGAGTCCGTGGTCTCGGAGCAGTTTTCCATAATCGACCGCGAGGTTTCCAGGCTCGAGGCCCGCAGCCGCCTCACGGCCGCGGCGATCATCGTGGTCCTCGTCGGGATCACGCTCGCCGTGTTCTTCACGGTCATGGGCGGCCTCGCCCGTTCAATCCGCGCCATCGAGGCGGGGATAGCACAAATGAAGGGCGGCGACCTCACTGCGCGCTTCCTCGTCCGCGCTCGGGACGAGATCGGCTCGCTTGCCTCCGATCTCACCGAGTTCGACGACGGGCTGAAGGAAACCGTCTCGCACGTCCAGAGCGTGTCGCACGACAACATCGAGCTGAAAGAGAGTCTGATCGTGACGACCGGGCGGGCGAGCTCATCGACGGCGCAAATCGACGCCAACATCGACGCGATCGGCCGGCGGATCGCCGGGCTCGACGAGCGATTTCTCGCTGCGGGCCGCGATGTCGAGGAGATCTCAAGCAACATCCAGTCCTTGAACCGACAGATCCAAGAGCAGCTCGCGATGGTGGAAGAGTCTACCGCCTCGGTTACCCGGATGATCGAGACGCTCCAAGGCGTGGCGGCCGCCGCCGAAAAGCGCCGCTCGGCGGTCGAGAGCCTCGCGAAAACCATGGAGACGGGGGGACAGAAGGCGGCGTTCACGACCGACATTGTCCGAAGAATAAACGACAACGTGGGGAGCATTCACAGCATCACCGCCGTAATCGACAGCATTTCCTCGCAGACCAGTCTCCTCGCCATGAACGCCGCGATCGAAGCCGCCCACGCGGGCGCGGCCGGGAAGGGCTTCTCGGTCGTGGCCGACGAGATCCGCAAACTGTCGGAAGCCTGCGCGCAGCAATCCAAGGAGATCGACTCCATTGTTCGAGACATCGTCGCTCTGATCGCCAGGGCCGGCGAGTCGGGGGCGGAGCTCAGCGACGCGTTTGGGACGATCGACCGCGACGTGAGGGAGCTCTCCGCGTCGCTCGTCGAAATCGCGGGCACGATGGCCGAGATTCGCGGCGGGGGCGGCCGGGTGCTCCAGGCGATGGCGGTATTGCAGGGCGTCTCGCGGGCGGTTCAACGCGGTTCGGGGACCATACAGGAGAGCTCGGCGTCGATCCACGAGACGATGCTCGCGGTCCAGAGAGTTTCGGCCGAAGTTCGCTCCGGCATGGAAGAGATCGGGGCGGGCATTCGAGAGATCTCGTCGGTGGTCGGCAGCGTACTCGGGATCGCCGAGAGGCTCGGAGAGCTGAGCGACTCGCTCGACCTCGCGCTCCTTCGGTTCAAGACCGGAGAAGGCGAGCCGTCTTCCCGGCCCGGATCGGCAAACGAAGCTCAGAGCCTTCCGGCCGGCACCGAGCGGCCCGCGACGCCGTGAAAGTCGAGCCTTCCGGCGACGCGCAAGGAGGGCCGGCGGAAAGGGCGGCCGAGCGGCGAGCGCGAAAGACGGGAAGGCTATCGGCCTCCGGTCGAAGGCAGCGGCCGTCGCGGGAACGGGCCGCCGGTGACGGCGAGCTCGGCAAGGTAGGTGCTCGCGTTTCGAAGATGGATCACCATCGCATTCTCCGCGCCGTCGGGGTCGCCGCCGAGAACCGCGTCGAGAATCGCCTTGTGCTCGGCCACCATGTCGCCGAAGCGACCGGAGGTCAGGCGTTTGCCGTAGTGGTTGCGGATTCGAAGGATGCGATCGACGAGCCCGGTATAGACGTCGACCAGCAGACTGTTACCGAGCGATCGGACGAGCAGCAGGTGAAGATCCTCCCATTTTCCCCACTGGTACTCGGTCTCCGCGTCCGCGGGAGGGTTCTGAATCATACCCGCGAGCGCGTCGCGTTGCCGCGCGAGCTCGTCGTTTCCTCGGATCGCGGCGGCGCGCTTGGCAGCTCCCGCTTCGATGATCTCCCTGATCTCGAAGATCTCGTTGATGTCCCGCAGCGTGATGTGCGAGATGGTCGAGCCGTGCGAGGGAACGTTCTCTACGAGGCCGTCTCGCTCCAGCTGACGCAGTGCCTCGCGAACCGGGGTCTTGCTGATTCCCAGCTGCGTTGCGAGGTCCGCCTCGTTGATCGGCAGCCCCGGCGACAGTTCGACGCTGATGATCCGTCTCTTGAGGTTCTCGTATGCCCGGGCCTTTTTGCTTCCCCGCTGTCCCATGCCGCTTTCAATAATAATCCAAGTATTCTGCGCGGTAAATACCCGGCGCGCCGCGGTCACGACGACCGGATTCGCGATTATGGACACTCGAGCCATTCGCACGTACCATTCGACCGAACCGCCGCACAGGGAGGAAGGCGTGGCACGACGCTTTTTGGTCATTCATGGGCCGAACCTCAACATGCTCGGTAAGCGAGAGGTGGGCATTTACGGCGGAAAGTCGATCGAGCGCATCAACGACGAGGTTGCGGCCGAGGCCGCAACGCTCGAAGTCGAGATTGAGTTCTTTCAATCGAACAGTGAGGGAGAGCTCGTTGGCGCCGTCCAGGGATGCAGGCAGCGGACCGACGGGATCGTGCTCAACGCGGGCGCCTACACGCACTACTCAATCGCGCTTCGGGACGCAATCGCCGCGGCCGAAGTTCCAACGGTGGAGGTGCATATCTCCAATATCTACAAGCGTGAATCCTTCCGGCACACGTCGGTCATCGCGCCGGTTTGCATTGGGCAGATTTGCGGCCTGGGCTCCCTCGGCTACGTGCTCGCCCTGCGGGCGCTGCTGGAAGAGAGGCTCGATCCGTGGCTGCCCTAGCCGCCGAGGCGGGAGGCGGGGCCGCGGCGAAGAAGCGATTCCTCGTCATTTCGGGACCGAACCTCAACCTCCTCGGTTCCCGAAAGACCTCGATCTACGGCCGCGGCTCCCTTGACGATATCCACGAGGGGCTGCGTGCGCGGTCGGCGAAGCTGGGCGTCGAGGTCGAGTGCGAACAGCACAACAGCGAGGGCCGGATCATCGACTCCTTGCAGGGGGCGCCCGGGCGCTTCGACGGCGTAATCATTAACGCCGGAGCCTTGGCCCACTACAGCTACGCCCTTCGAAGCGCGATCGGCGCGATGCTCCTCCCCTGCTTGGAGGTCTTCATATCGAACGTCCACGCGCGCGAGGAGTTCCGCCATCAGTCGGTGATCGCTGCCGTGTGCGTCGGCGTCATCGGCGGATTCGGCAAGACGAGCTACCTCTTGGCCCTCGACGCCCTCGCGAACTTGACCAAGGACTAGGCTGGGAGGCCGCGGATGGGCGTACGATGGGCAAAGATGGTAGGCGATCTTGAAACGCTCGAGGCCGCCCGGGTCGAGGGCTTCCAGGGCGTGCAGCTCGGCGTCGGACGCCTCCTGGAGCAGAGCGAACGGAGGCTCGCGGAAATCGCGTCGCTCCTCGCGCGTCTCGGGCTGTCCGTCGATGCCTGCGGAGGGCCCCTCCCGCCGGAAGTGCGCGTGACCGAGCGGGGCTTCAATACCTACGTTTGGATCGAGTACCTGAAGGGCGTTGTCGAGCGCATCGCCTCCCTCGGCTGCCGAACGCTGCTGTGGAGCGACGGATACGCCCGGTACCTGCCCGAGGAAGGCGACGTTTCCGACATGAAGCAGCAGATGCTGCAGTTCGTCGCGATGATCTGCGATGTTGCCGGGAAGCGGGATATCACGGTCATGATAGAGCCGCTCGGAGCCGGCCGGACGAACTATCTCAACACCTTGCAAGAAACGGTCGACTTCATCGAGGCCGCGGGTCGAAGCAACGTCGCCTCGGTCATCAGCCTCGGGGAGCTTTCGACGATCGGCGCCGAGATGACCGACCTCGCGCTTTTCGCGCGCTATATAGGACACGTTCAGGCGGACGCTCCGCGCGCGGAAGGCGGTGCGCAAGCCTCGCCCCGGCCCTCCGATGGCTACGACTACGCCCCCTTCTTCCGTTCCCTGCGCGCGATCGGCTACCGCGGAGCCATCGCCCTGCCCGAGGACTCCGACGCCGAGAGCCTGCGCTTCTGCCGGGAGGTGTGGGCGCGCGAGTGATCCCCTGAACGCCGCGCCTCCGGCGCGGGCACACACGATTCAGGTTATCTTATTCCCGTGGTCTGCGCGGCAGCCGTTTTCGAGGCCCCGCGGAGGGGCTTCCGGGCTGCGCGGAAGGTCCTGGAGCATTCGTCAGGCTGCGGATTGGAAGCCTCCATCATGATCCGCTGCCCCGCCCTTTGGGTACTATGGCAATTCGCTCGTGTCGACGGCGACGCTCCGACGTTGTCAGCAGCCTGTTGAGCCTTCCACGGGCCCCCGGGACCTCGGAAGTACGCAACGGCTTTTCCCAGGATCTCTCGCTCATGCGCGCCCCAGGCGAGCTCCTTCCGCAGCCTCGCGTTCTCAGCCGATAGCTCGCCCACCGTCCGCTCCCCGGGATCCCCGGCTATCCGCTGCCCCTTCGCCGCGCTCACCCAGTTCCCGATGCTCCCCGCGGGAATCGACAACCGCTGTCCCACTTCCCGTTGGCTCAAGTCCTGCTCCAACTCCATCTTCACCACCTCGGCCTTCACGTCGGCGCTGTACGTTCTCAACCTCTCATCGTTTCCCGTTCCGCCTCGTACCTCATCCGTTCCTGTCTACCGAACTAGCATACTCCAGTCCCCTCCGCGGACCGCGCGAGGCGGACGACGATCGCAGGAGGCACGACGCCGCGCCGGGCACACCACGACAGGAGCGCGACCCGCTCCGTTTGACTTTCATTTTCGGGATGCGTACCATTCCGGAATCCCACGCATTCCGGGCGGGATGCGACCCCGAGAAAAAACCGCTTTGAAACCGCCCGCTTCCGAAAAGGGAGATCCGGTCGAAGCGATACGCTCCAGTGCTGCCCACGAGCGGCGTCGCGATGTCCGGAACGGCATTCGCCGGCTCCTCGGAGCGAGCGCCCGGACCGGGACTCCGCGATCGAAGGGAGGATGTGCCCGTGGAGATCGGTGTCTACAGCTTCGGCGACGTGCAACGGCTCCCGGGGGGACAGCTCGGCTCGACGGCCGAGGCGATCCGGAACCTGCTTGAGGCGATTCAGCTCGCCGACCAAGTGGGGCTCGGTTTCTTCGGGGTAGGGGAGCATCACACCGCGCAGTTTCCCGCCTCGACGCCCGCGACGATCCTTGCCGCCGGCGCGGCGACCACGAAGCGCATCAAGCTCGGGAGCTCGGTCATCGTCCTCAGCACCGACGATCCGGTCAGGGTCTTTCAGCAGTTTGCGACGGTGGACGCCATCTCGCGCGGCAGGGCGGAGATCATCGCCGGGCGGGGTTCCTCAGTCGAGTCTTTTCCGCTCTTCGGCTACGATCTCGCCGACTACGACAAGCTCTACGCCGAGAAGCTCGATCTCCTCATGAAGCTGAACGAGGGCGAGCGAGTCACCTGGAGCGGGGAATTTCGCCGTCCTCTGAAGGATGCTCTCGTCGTTCCCCGGCCTCACCGGGGCAGGCTCAAGATCTGGCTTGCCACCGGCGGCAATCCGGAGTCGTCGCTCCGCGCCGGCCTCCTCGGTCTTCCGATCAGTTACGGAATCATCGGGGGACGCGCGTCGCGCTTCACGCTGCTCGCGAATCTCTACCGCCGCGCCTACGAGGAGGCCGGACACGACCCGTCGGGGATGGAGATTTCCGTCGCGAGCCCGGGCTTCCTTTCCGAAGACGCGAAAAGCGCAAAGGACACCTTTTTTCGGCACTGGAGCCGGGCTATCGAGGCCGTCGCGCGGGAGCGGGGCTTTCCGCCGCCTGAACGGAGGCGTTTCGACTGGGAATCCAACCGGGACGGCGCTCTCTTCGCGGGGAGCCCCGAGGAGATCGCCGAGCGCATGGTGGCGCTCCATCGCGCGATGGGCCACGTTCGCCACTTCCTTCAAATGGACGTCGGGCAGCTGCCTCACCGGGAATATCTGCGTTCCATCGAGCTCCTCGGCACCAAAGTGCTGCCGCTCGTCGACCAGGAGCTTCGGTGAGCCGCCCCGACCTCGGAATCATCGGAGCGGGCAGAGTCGGGACGGCGCTCGCCCGCCTCGCGATGCGATCGGGCTATCGGGTTTTCCTCGCCAATTCCCGGGCGCCTGAAAGCCTGAAGCTGGTGGCGGAAGTGCTGACGCCCGGAGCGACGCCCGTCACGGCCGGGGAGGCCGCGTCGAGAGGAGGCCTCGTCATCCTCGCGCTTCCGATCCGGAGGTTCCGCGCGCTCCCGGTCGAGGAGTTGGCCGCAAAGGTCGTCGTCGACGCGATGAACTACCTTCCCGAAGAGGACGGGATCTTCGCCGACGTCGAGGAGGACTCCCGTTCCTCAAGCGAGATCGTCCAGGGATTCCTGACGCGCTCCCGCGTGGTGAAGGCCTTGAATCACGTCGGCTACGGCGAGCTTGAGGAGGAGTCCCTCCCGGGCATCGAGGGGCGGCGGGCGTTCGCGCTCGCCGGAGACGATCCGGCCGCGAAACGGGCGATCGCGGAGCTCATCTCCGACCTCGGCTTCGACAGCCTCGACGCCGGCCCGCTCTCCGAAGGCTGGCGGTTCGAGCCCGGAACGCCCGCGTTCGGCGGCCGCTACACGGCGTCCGGCCTGCGCCGGGCGCTCGACGCCGCGACGCGGTAGGGCCCAGGCTACCTCCGCTTTGCCGCCGAGAGCTCCTCTTCGAGAGCCTCCCACCTCCGGGTAGCCGACTCCTGTTCGCGCGCGTTCGCGTCGAGGTCGGAGGCGACGCGCTTTGCGCGCTCCGCGTCCAGATACGTCGAGGGCTTCGCGAGCTCCTCGGAGAGCGCCGCCGCTCGCCGCTCGAGCTCCCCGATCCGCTCGAGGAGCCCCCGCTGCTCGCGCTCGAGCTTTCGAAGGACGCTCGGAGGTCGAGCCGGCTGCCCGGGGGCGGCCTTCGGCCCGGCGCCCTGCGCCGCGCTCTCCTCGCTTCGCCCGGATATCTTCCAGAGGTAGTACGCGTAGTCGCCGGGAAAGAGCCGCGCCGAGGACGGACTGTCGTCCTTCGCCTCCGCCCGCGTGAGCTCGAGGACCTGCGTCGCGAGCTTCTCGATGAAGTACCGGTCGTGCGAGACGAAGACGAGGGTTCCCTCGTAGCGGAGGAGCGCGTCGAGGAGCACGTCCTTCGAGCTCAGGTCGAGATGGTTGGTCGGCTCGTCGAGGACAAGGAGATTCGCCGGCACGAGGAGCAGCTTCAGGAGCGCGAGGCGGCTCTTCTCTCCGCCGCTGAGGACCGAGACCGGCTTGAAGACGTCGTCGCCTCGAAAGAGGAAGGCGCCGAGCAGGTCGCGCGCCCTCGGGTAGAGCACGGTGGGAAGGACCGTCTCGATCTCCTCCATGACCGATTTCGAGGCGTCGAGGTGCGCCTCGAAATCCTGGGAAAAGTAGCCGAGCTCGACGTCCGTTCCGTACCGCACCGAGCCCGAATAGCTTCGGTCGATTCCGGCGACGATACGCATGAGGGTCGACTTCCCGGCTCCGTTGCGGCCCGCGATCACGAGCTTCTCTCCGCGTCCGAGGGAAAGGGAAAAATCGCTCAGCACGCGGCGGCTTCCGTAGCTCTTCGAGACGTGCTCGAGGGAGAGCGTCTGCCTGCCCGAATGGGGCGCGGGCGGGAAGGAGAAGCGCACCTGTTGCATCGTCTCGGGAATCTCGATCCGCTCGATGCGCTCAAGCTGCTTGATGCGGCTCTGGACCATCTGAGCCTTCGAGGCGTTGTACCGAAAGCGGTTGATGAACTCCTCCGTGCGCGCGATCTCCTCGCGCTGAGCCCGGTACCTCGCGACGATCTCGGCGAGCTCCTCGCCTCGCCGCTTTTCGTAGCTCGAGTAGTTTCCGCGATAGACCTTCAGCCGCCCGTTCCACAGCTCCGCGACCTGGTCGACGGTCACGTCGAGGAAGTAGCGGTCGTGGGACGCGATCAGGTAGCCGCCGGCAAGGCCCGTGAGGTAGCCCTCGAGCCACGTTCGCGCCTCGAGGTCGAGATAGTTGGTCGGCTCGTCGAGGAGCAGGAGGTCGGGTCTTCCGAGGAGGAGCTTCGCGAGGGCGATCCGCATCTGCCAGCCGCCTGAGAAATCGCCCGCGCTCCGCTCGAGGTCGGCGGCGAGGAAGCCGAGACCCGCGAGCACGGTTTGGATGCGCTCCCGCCGCTCGTAGTAACCGCTGTCGAGAAGCGCCTCCTGGAGCTCGTGGTGCTGGCGCAGGAGCTGCTCGGTCTCGCGGCTCGCCTCGGTGACCGAGCCGAGCCTGAGCTCGAGCTCCTCCTTCCGGGCGACGAGCGCGTGCAGGCGGTCGAAGGCCGTCTCGGCCTCTTCGATCAGGGAGCGGCCCGTGTACGCGACGCCCGACTGAGGCAGGTAGCCGACGCGGAAGTCCCTCGGGATCGCGACCTCCCCCGAGTCGGCTCGGAGCTCGCCGGCGATGATCCTCATGAGGGTCGTCTTGCCGCTCCCGTTTGCGCCGGCGAGGGCGACCCTGCTCGTCGGGTCGAGACCGAAGTTGACCGCCTTCAGGAGATCGCGACCGCCGTAGGCGAGGCAGACGCCGGTCAGCTGCGCGAGCGCCATGCCGTGCCCTGCGATTCCGCCCGGAAGAAGATGTTGAGCGGCGTCGCGGGCACGCTCGTGACGACGTTGTCGCCGCTCGCGCCCGGAGGCAGGTAGGTGAGCTTGACGCCGCCGTCGGCGAACGAGTAGAGAAAGCTCACCGGCACCGCGCCCCCGGGCGCGGCGAAACGAAAGGTCACCGCTCCGTCGAACTCGGTCTTGAGGGAGTCGTCGAGGTAGAGGCCGAGCTCCACGCTTCCGCTGCCCTCGGCGTCGGCGGGGACGACGTCGGGGACGAGGCGCGAGTAGCCGCGCCACCTGAACGTCATGTCCGCCTTCAGCTCGATCGAGCCGAAGTAATCGCTTTCGAGGCGCCCGCGCTGAAGCAGCGCGTCGTAGAGCTCCTGCCTCCGGGCGCGCTCCTTGCCGATGAGCTCGTTCACCTCCTCCGAGCTCATCGACACGTACTCCTCGTCGTAGGACTTGCCCGAAGGATCGGTGTAGCGCGCCCGGAGCCTGCCCTGTCCGGTGACGGCAAGCACGAGCGAGCTTCCGACGAACGAGAACTCGTTGCCTATGGAGGCCGTGACCGCGGTGTAGGAGAAGGACAGGGTTCCGTCGGGCTTCACGATCGTGATCCGCTTCGCGCTCGGATCCGGGAAGAGCCCGTACGAGTCGGAGAACTTCGCGAGGTCGTAGCGGCCGCTCGCCGCCATGTCGGCGAAATAGGCCGGGCGGTAGACGGCGCTCATGAGCTCGTCGAGCGGCGAGAGGCTCGGCGTCGCGGCGGCGCCGCCGCCTGAGAGCTTGAGATCGGCGTCGAAGCAGAAACCGCGGGAGCCGTCTCCCGTGAGGACGTCGTACCAGTGGCCCGCGACGCCGTTCACCTCCGCGTCGCCCGGCACGAGCGCGATGAGCTTCACGATCTGCGAGTCGCGCAGGCGATAGACCCACGTCGACGTCGCGTCGGGCTTCTGGCAGATCACCACCCCCGCGAAGCGCGCCCTGCCGAACATCCCGACAAAGGGCGCGTACGCGGCCGCGAAGCGCTGTGCCGCCTTCTCGGAAGAGAAGAGCTCCACCCGCCAGTCGGGCGTCACGAGCCTTCCGGACGGAGCGTCGACGGTGAAGGTCTGCGCGAGGGCGGACTCGGATCGCACCGCGACGACCGAACCGGTCTTCAGGGCGCCGTCGTCCGCCGACCAGAGGACGACGCCCCATCCGATGCGGCTCGGCGCGCAGCCCGCGCAGGCGAGCGCGGCGAGGAGGAGCGCCGCGCTCGCGCGGGCACATCGCCTCTTCATGGACATCCTCCGGGCGCTCGAGCCCGTCGGGAGCGCGGCCTCACGGCGCGGGGCGGACGGCCACGGGGGGCAGGTCCGCGATGATCAGGATCTTCGCGTTCTCGATGAGACCGATGTTGTTCTCGTTCGCGAGAATCTCCCGCGCGGCGTCCCTCGATATGATGACGTCCGTCGGGTTCGCGCCGAAGAGCCCGGTCGCGACGGTTCTCAAGGGATTATAGCCGATGAGGTCGACGAACGGGTGCTCGTTGGTCGAGTCGGTGTAGGTGGCCACCCCCCGCGCCTTCAGGACGTCCGGGTCGACGGTTTGGGCGGAGGCGATGACGTTCATCTGGTCGTCCAGCACGCGCGGGAAAAGGCAGGGCGCAAGGCGGGCGCTTCGCTCCTCGCCGTGCACCGGAAGCGGTCCTTTCGCGTAAATGACGATCCCGGTGAACGAAGCGCTCGGCACGAATCCCATCCCCTCCTGCGGAGGGTTCGCTTGGGTCGTGGCCACGAGGAGGGAGCTCACGTCCGGAAAGAGGGGAATTTGGTAGCGGACCGTGAGGCGCCTGAGATCGGGCGAAAGCACCGCGTAGCGCTCGTCGGCCGGCGTAAGGACCCCGAGCACCATCGTCATGAGGTCGGGGCTCGACCGCGCCATCGAGCCCACGGTGTCGTCCGCGTCGACGCGAACGGGGAAAAGCGCCGACTGGATCATCTCAGGCTCGGCGTCCTCGATCGCCTGCTCCCCCCGAAAGCGCGCGTCGGGGAGCACCGTCTGGTAGCCCGAGAGGTCCACGGTCGCGTCGATCGCGAGCACCCTCCGCGCCCAGTCGACGCTGCTCGTGTAGGCCGGCCGCGGGGCCGAGGAGGCGCTGCCCACGTCCTGCGCCGAGGCGGCCAGGGCGAGGCACCAGAGCGCTCCGGCGAGCGGCCACGAGCGGGCGCCGGTCATTGCGCGCTCGCCTCGATGAGGCTGCTCGTGAGAGGCACGCGGAGCGAGTCGCCGTCGTGAAGGAGGCCGGTCAAGGAGAGGCCGTTCGCCTGCGCGAGCGCCTCGACCGAGGTGCTGTAGCGAAGCGATATGCTCCACAGGGTGTCCCCCGGCTGCACGGTGTAGGTGCCGACGAAGGATTTCGTGTCGACCGGCTCGGAAGCCGAAGATGCCGACGCGCGCCGGTAGGGCGGGAGGTCCTTGATCCCCGGGATGACGAGCCGCGTTCCGAGCTGGAGGCTCTTGGGCTGCACGCCGGGATTATACTGCAGGATCATCGAGACAGGAACACCGTAGTACCGCGACAGATCGTAGAGGGTGTCGCCCGAGGTGACGGAGTAGATGTAGAAGCGCATGAGCTTGAACCGCTGCTGCCTGAGCGTCGACGCGATCGCCGCCTCCTCGCTCGCGGGTACCTTGAGGTAGTAGTCGGAGCTCTCCGGGGGAGTGATCGCGTAGCGGAGCTCGGCGTTCCCCTCGAGGAGCTGCGCGAGGGGAACTTGGGCCTCGCGGGCGAGGATCCGCAGGTCGACCGACTGGTCGAGCTTCAGGCGGTCCCACCTGACCGGCGCGCTCCAGTCCAGGGGGATGCCGTTCCGGCCGCCGTAGCTGCAGATCGCCGCGATCGCGAGGAACTTGGGGATGTACTGCTTCGTCTCGTAGGAGAGATACCCCTGCGCGGCGAGCTGCCACACGTCGTGAAGGCCCGACTTGTCGATGACGTACATCAGCGCGCCGAGGCCCGCGTTGTAGGCCGCGAGCGCGAGGAGCCAGTCCCCGAGCACCTCGTAGTTGTACTTGAGCTTCTGCAAGGACGCGTCGGTCGACTTCCAGAAGTCGAACCGCTCGTCGATCCACTCGTTGATGCGAATGTCGTAGGGCCCGATGCTGTTCGTCATGAACTGCCACAGCCCCGCCGCTCCGGTGTAGGAGACCGCGTAGGGATCGTAGGTGGACTCGACGATCGGCAGGTAGATGAGCTCCGGAGGAAGATGATAGTAGGCGATGCGCGAGGCGATGAAGCCGCGGAACGGCTGCGCGCGCCTCAGGATCTGCGTCAGCCAGTCGATGCCGCCCGGCGTGGAGTAGTAGTCCAGGTAGAACCGTATGAGGTCGTTCATCGGGACTTGGACGCTGTAGACCTCGGGCCCCTCGTGCGTCTGCCGGGCGGGGAGGGCGCCGTGCGGGAGCGCCTCCGAGCCGCCCACTGCTCCGCTCCACGGGAGGGAGTCCCCCTCGGTGTAGCTTGCGAACTCGTAAGCGGACCGGGCGCCCGAGAGCGCGGGGGCGGGAAGCGAGCGCTCCGGCCGGGCGTCCGCCTGCGGCAGCGCCTGGGAAAAGAGGGGCGCCGTCGCGGCGAGCGCCGTCATCCCGGCCGCGAGCGCCCGGGCGTGGAGCAGTCTCATCGTCGTGTCACCTTCGGTCGCGCTCCACCGGGCTTATCCTTGGGCCCGCGACTCGTCGGCGAACGGCTTGTCCCCGAAGTAGATGCCGGCCCATTCCCATTGCCCCTGAACCGAGGGGTCGGCCGGGAAGTTGATCTTTCGGAAATAGAGATACCAGGTCTCGATGCGGTAGGTCCATCCTCCGGTCCTGAGATACGCCTCGCGGGAGTTCGAGTCGATGTCGAGGGTGTCGGACATCCACACCGACGGGTTCAGGAACACCCCGAAGTCGGTGAGGAAGTCCTCGCTCACCGGGAAGCTCTCCGATTCCCACGAGCGCGCGAAAAAGCCCACCTTCGCCCGGTAATGGGCGAGCAGGCTCGTGTTCTGGGATTCGATGGCGGAACGGATCGCGCTCACGAGGTCGGACAGGCTCGGCATCGTCCAATCCTTGTTCTGATACTCGTAGAACGCGATGATGTCCGACACCGCGTTGCGGGCGTCGGGATAGCCCGACACCGGAACGTCGGGCGCCGCGAGAAACTCCTTGAAGGCCTCCATCTCGAGGTCCCACTCGCCGAGCGCCGCGTAGCTCCTGCCGAGGAAGTAGTAGGCGGGTCCCGTCTGGATCTTGTCGCCGAACCGCGCGATGAGGTCCTTGTAGTACTCGACTCGCCGCTCCGGATCGTCCGCGAGCTTGATGAGGTTGGTGAGGCTCAGGTAGTGGACCGAGGTCCCGTGAACGAGGAGATCGGGATAATTCTTGACGATCCGGTCGAAATAGTGGATCGCGAGCGGCGGCGCGTCGGAGTCCGCGTAGTCCTGGGCGACCACGTAGAGGTAGTAGGCATTGTAGGGATCCTTCGGATGGCGCGCCACATAGTCGGTGAGGAACAGGTTGAGCCGCTGGGGGGCGCCCTGGAGGGACTTGATGACCTGTTGGATGAGGATGAAGCGCGACTCGTCGCTCTCGCGGCCGTCGTTGATGCCCCGCAACACCTGCGAAAGCTCCTGTCGCTGGGTCCGGTCGCCGACCTCATAGTAGGAGTCCGAGAACCCGCAGCCGATGAAACCGACCGCTGCGAGCGTCGCGAGCAGGAGGCCGCGGAGAGTCATTTTCATGGTCGGCGGATCCTACCACGGAAGCTTTCGGTTGGCAAGGCGGAGCCTTTCTGGTAGTATTCCGGCACCGATTACAGGGGGCAGGTTCTTCTATGGAAAGCATCATCACGAAAGGCAAAGACAGGCTCGTCGTTCCCGAGAATCCCGTCATTCCGTTCATCGAGGGCGACGGCACCGGCCCCGATATCTGGTCGGCGTCGGTGCGGGTCTTCGATGAGGCCGTCGCGAAGGCGTACAACCGAAAGCGGGCGGTCGCGTGGAAGGAGGTTCTCGCGGGCGAGAAGGCTTTTTCGACCACGGGAAGCTGGCTTCCCGAGGAGACCCTCGAGGCGTTCAGGCGCTACATGGTCGGCATCAAGGGACCCCTCACGACCCCGGTCGGCGGAGGCATTCGGAGCCTGAACGTGACGTTGCGCCAGAAGCTCGATCTGTTCGTCTGCGAGCGGCCGGTCAAGCACTACGCGGGCATTCCCTCGCCGGTGCGGGCGCCTGAGCTCGTGGACATGGTGGTCTTTCGCGAGAACACCGAGGACGTGTACGCGGGATTCGAGACGAAGGCGGGCGAGGAGAAGACGGCGAAGCTCATCGCCTTCCTGCGCGACGAGATGGCGTGGCCGGTCAGGCCCGATTCCGGCGTCGGGATAAAGCCCATCAGCAAGAGCGGCACGGAGCGGCTCGTGCGCGCGGCGATCCGCTACGCGCGCGACCACGGGCGAAAGAGCGTGACCCTCGTGCACAAGGGCAACATCATGAAGTTTACGGAGGGCGCCTTTCGCGAGTGGGGCTACGAGCTTGCGAAACGGGAGTTCCCGGACGTGGTGGTCACCCAGGAGCAGCTCGGCTCCGGGGCGCTCCCGGCGGGGAAGGTGCTCGTCAAGGACGTGATCGCCGACGCGTTCCTCCAGCAGATCCTCACGAGGCCCGCCGAGTACGACGTCATCGCGACCATGAACCTGAACGGAGACTACATCTCCGACGCGCTCGCCGCCCAGGTCGGTGGAATCGGGATCGCCCCCGGAGCCAACATCAACTACGAGAACGGCTTCGCGGTCTTCGAGGCCACCCATGGCACCGCGCCGAAATACGCGGGGCTCAACAAGGCCAACCCCGGCTCCCTCATTCTCTCGGGACGCATGATGTTCGACTATCTCGGCTGGGGCGAGGCCGCGAGGCTCATCGAGAAGGGGCTCGCGGGCGCGATCGCGAAGAGGTACGTCACCTACGACTTCGCGCGTCTCACCGAGGGCGCGCACGAGGTGTCGACGAGCGAGTTCGCCGATCGGATGATCGAGAGCATGGGATGAGCCGGACCGGGCCGGGCGGCTCCCGCGGGGCCGCCCGGCCCGCTCGACTCGACGGAGCATGAAACCGCTGTGGATCCTGCTTCTGTGCGCGCTGCTCGGCGCCTGCGCGACCGAGCGGGAGGACAGGAGCGCGTCGCCCCCCGAGACGCCCCGGGTGCTCGAGGAGAGCCTCAAGAACATCGGAGTCGCGTCGCCTGAGTCGCTCGCGAAGGCGGAAAGCGCGCTCGAGCAGTCGACCGCCGGATACTCCGAGCGGGGTCTCGAGCTCAGCTACGTCGCCTATAAGATGATCGAGCTCATCTATCCGCTCTACCTCAGGCCCGAATACGCGATCGACCCGACATCCAACAGCATCTACCCGGCGATCTTCAACGACATCGAGCGGGGAAAGTTTCCGCGCATCGGACAGCGCGACGTCTCGTTCCTTACCCTCATTCTCCCGCCGGTCGCCGCGCTCAGGACGACCGACCGGAGCGTGGAGGACCTCGCGGAGGAATCGCTCGACGACGCCGAGCGGCTCAATCCTGAGTCCGCGCTTCCTCCGTACCTCAAGGGAGTCATCGCCGAGCGGCGCGGCGAGCGGGAGACGGCCCTCGACGACTACCGCCGAGCGCTCTCCGTCGGACCGTCCTGCTATCCGGCCGAGGTGGGGGAGGCGCGGATCTTCCTCGCCGAGGGTCGAGACGAGGACGCCCGCGCGCTCCTCGACGCGCTTTCAGGCGCGCTTCCTCCGGACGCCGAGATCGAGCGGCTCGACGCCGAGAGTCTCTTCGAGCTCGGGAGCCTCCAGGCCGCCGACCGGGCCATCGCCGCGTCGGTGCGGGATGCGCCCCGCGACGCCGAGGCGCGGCTCCTCGCGGCGGAGATCTACGAGCGCGAGGGGAAGGTCTCGGAGGGGGTGGCGCAGATCTCGGCGGCGGAGGCGCTCGGCTTGGAGAGCCCGGAGCTCTTTCTCCTCGAAGCGCGGCTCTTCGACGAGATGAGCGACCCGCTGAAGGCGCTCGGCGCCCTGGCACGCGCGGTCAAGCGGTTCCCGAGCGATCCTGAGATTGCGAAGGAGTACACCAAGGCGCTCCTCGAAGTCGGACGGACCGCCGAGGGAAGCTCTCTCCTCGCCGCGAGCCTGAGAGGCGATCCCGAGAGCGCATCGAGCCTCAGGCTGCTCGTCGACTCGGCGGTGAGCGGATCGAACTGGAAGCGGGCGGCTCGCTACGTGGCGAGCCTCGTGGCGGTCGACGATTCGGACAGGTCCCTCGCGCAGGCCTCGCTCATCTATGCGCGGCTCGGCGATCCGAAGACCGCCGCGCTCTACGCGCGGAGGCTCGAGGCGCGCCATCCCGACGATCCCGGCTACGTCATCCCCTACGTCGAGGCGCTCCTCGCGGCGGGCGAGCGGGAGGAGGCCGCGCGCGCCATCGGGGACGGCCTCTCGGCGCTCACGTTGCCGTCCGCCCGGAGCACGCTCTACTATCTCAAGAGCACGCTCGAGCCCGGCCGGACCGCCCGCCTCGCGGATCTCAAGGCCGCGCTCCTTGAGAATCTCGCCGACGTGGAGGCGCTCCGCTCGCTTGCCGAGCTCTACCGCGCCTCCGGCGAGCGCGCGACGGCGATCTGGTACCTGCGCGAGGCCTCCGCGGTCGACCCGGGCGACCGCGCGCTCGCCGCCGAGCTTGAAACCCTCGAGACCGCTCGATAGAATCCCGGACACATGAAGATCGCTCCCCTCGCGCTTTTCGTCGCGCTCTGCGCTCAGGCGCTCTTCGCGCAGCAGCTCGCTCCGGCGGACGGACGGACCGGCACGTCCCGGGATCCCTCGCCCGGGCCGGACGCCGCTCCCGCCCCTGCGGCGAAGCCCTTTCCCGGGCATACGAGCCTGCCCGACCTCCTCGGGCTCACCCTCGCCGAGGTGTTTTCCACCTACGGCCCGCCCGAGGAGGTCTTCCCGCTGCGAGGGGACTCCGCATGGCAAGACGACGTCGTCTTCTACTACCCGGACCATTCCTACCTCTTCTGGTTCCGCGACCGCGTCTGGCAGGTCCGAGTGGACGAGCGCTTCGGCGACCCCGTGCTCGGCGTCACGATCGGGGAATCGATGGAGGAGGTCGAGCAGGTCCTCGGGAGCCCCTTTCATGCCGACGGTGCGTCGCTCATCTTTCTCCTTCCCGACCGCGGCTATCCGGTGCGCGCGCGGCTGTTCTTCGAGTCCGACCGGCTCACCGACGTCTACGTCTACCGCGGAGACTTCTGAGGCGGGCGGGCGGGGGAGCGCCATGATCGTGAGGGGAAGGTCCGCGCTCGGCGGCGAGATCCTCGACGTCGAGATCTCAGGCGAGACGATCCGGAGCGTCTCGGCTCGAGGGAGCGGCGCGTCGGACGACCTTCCCTGGATCGCCTCCGGCTTCACCGATCTCCAGGTAAACGGGCTTCGGGGCGTCGACTACAGCTCGGAGCGCCTCGAGGCCGAGGATGTCCTCTCCGTGGTGCGCGCTCTCGCCGCGTCGGGGACCACCCAGCACGTGCCGACGATCGTCACCGGACCGAGGGAACGAATCTCGCGCAATCTGAAGGTCATCGCGCGCGCCTGCGCCGGGATTCCGCTCGTCGGAAGGGCGGTGGCGGGCATGCACGTCGAGGGGCCCTTCATCTCCGCCGAGGACGGGCCGAGGGGCGTGCATCCGCGCTCCTTCGTGCGGGATCCGGACTTCGAGGAGTTCGCGGAGTGGCAGGAGGCGGCCGAGGGCGCCATTCGGTACGTCACGCTCGCCCCCGAGCGCCCAGGCGCGCTCCCCTTCATCGAGAGGGTCGTCGCGACGGGCGTTCGCGTGGCGATCGGTCACACCGCGGCTCGTCCCGAGGAGATCCGCGAGGCGATATCCGCCGGCGCGACCCTCTCGACCCATCTCGGAAACGGAAGCCACCGCCTCCTGCCCCGCCACCCGAACTACCTCTGGGAGCAGCTCGCCGCCGACGAGCTCGCCGCGGGCATCATCTGCGACGGCTTCCATCTTCCCGGATCCGTCGTCAAGGCGATGAGCCGGGTGAAACCCGCCGGGAAGCTCTTTCTCGTGAGCGACGTCGCCGTCCATGCCGGCCGACCGCCGGGCCGCTACGCGTGGCTCGATAGCGAGGTGGAGGTCTACTCCGACGGCCACATCGGCGCGCCCGCCGAGAGCGGCGCCTCCCTCGCCGGGGCGGGCCACCTCCTCGACCGCGGCGTCGCGCAGTTCGTCGCCATGAGCGGCCTCGGCCTCCGCGAAGGCGTTCTCCTCGCGACGGAGGTGCCCGCGGGCCTCCTCGGGCGGCGAGCGCGGATCGAAGCGGGCGCCGAGGCCAACCTGGTCCTGTT
This sequence comes from Spirochaetia bacterium, assembly GCA_030041455.1. Taxonomy (GTDB): domain Bacteria; phylum Spirochaetota; class Spirochaetia; order DAHUYW01; family DAHUYW01; genus DAHUYW01. Next base: position 13,627 of record JASHNV010000150.1, on the reverse strand, counting down.
CGCCTGGCGTCCGGGGGAATCGAAGCTTACGGTCAAAGCGTGTATCATCGCGGGGGAGGAGGTCTACGCCGCATGACGCCCACGAAGATCTGCCTCTCGCTCACGGAGCCGACCCTGGCGGCCGATCTCGCGCTCGTCGAGCGGAACCGGGACTCGATCGACGCGGTGGAGCTCAGGGCCGACTTTCTCGACTCGGGCGAGCGCTCGGCGCTCCGCTCGTTCCCCGAGCGCGCTCGGCTGCCCGCGATCCTCACGGTTCGCCGCGAGAGCGACGGAGGCCGCTTCCGCGGAAGCGAGGAGGAGCGGGTGTCGCTCCTTCGCTCCGCGATCGAGGCGCCGTGGGCCTTCGTCGATCTTGAGGAGGATCTCGCCGCTTCGGAGGTCGAAGCCCGCGCGCGAGCGCGCTCCGTCCGGATCATCCGATCGCTCCACCTCACCGCCGGCCTACCCCCCGACCTCGCGGGCAGGCTGCGCCGCCTTGCGCGGTCGGCGGACGAGCTCCCGAAGGCCGCGGTCCTCCTCGGCTCTTCGCGCGACCTCCTGTCGCTCCTCGACGCCTACGACGAGCTTTCCGGCGTCGAGAAGGTGCTCCTCGGGATGGGCCCCTACGGATTTCCGACCCGCGTGCTCGCATCCCGGCTCGGCTCCGCGCTCAGCTACTGCACGGCGGGCGAGCGAAGCGCCGCGCCCGGCCACGTCGACCCGGTGACCCTGAGCGCGATCTACCGGGCGCGATCGATCGGAGAGCGCACGGAGCTCTACGCGGTCATCGGGAACCCCGTCATGCACAGCCGCTCGCCGTGGATTCACAATCCCGGCTTTCGCGCGCTCGGTATCGACGCGGTCTACCTGCCCCTTCCGATCGACGACATCGCGCTCTTCTTCGCCATCGCCGAGCGCCTGCGGATCCGCGGGAGCTCGGTGACCATTCCCCATAAGCGGGCGGTGCTGCCCTACCTCGCCGAGCGCTCGCCTGAGGTCGCGCGCATCGGCTCGTGCAACACCCTCGTGCGGACCCCGAGCGGGTGGCGCGGCGCCAACACCGACGCGTCGGGCTTCCTCGCGCCCTTGAGACGCGCCGTCGAGGGGACTCGGCCGCCCCGCCGGCTTCCGGCCATGACGGCGCTCGTCGCGGGCGCCGGAGGCTCGGCGAGGGCCGTGGTCTTCGCGCTCACCGACGAGGGCGCGAGGGTCACGGTCGCGAACCGCACCGTCGAGCGCGCCCGATCGCTCGCGGAGGAGTTCGGCTGCGATTGGGCGGAGCTCTCCTCCGGGCTCGTCGGGCGCGGCTTCGACCTCATCGTCCAGACGACGAGCGTCGGAATGGAAGGCGGCGGCGTCGATGCCGGCGGCGCGGGGAACGACCCCCTCGCTTTCTACGATCTGTCGGGCCGCGAGATCGTCTACGATCTCGTCTACTCGCCGAGGGAGACCAAGCTCCTCCGCCGCGCGCAAGCCGCCGGGTGCCGGGTCGTCCCCGGCATGGAGATGCTGCTCGAGCAGGCCTACGCCCAGTTCGCGCTGTTCACCGGCCGCGATTACCCGCGGGGCGCGGCGGAGACGTAGGCAGGCGCGAGCCGCCCGAGTGAGTCAGGGCGCGAAGAGCGAGCTTCTCAGCTTTCGCAGGAGCACGATCTTCCGCACCTTGATCTGCACGGCCGTCTCCTCGGGGAGCGAGCGGCCGTGGAGGAGGAGGTCGCTTCCGGCCTTGGCGACCTTCTCCGGCCTCACGAGGAGCTTGCGGGTCGTCCCGCGCTCGGAGCGCTCGAGGATCTCGAGAAGGTCGGTTCCCGAGGCGAGCGCCTGCTCGATGAGGCGCACCTTGCCCACGTAATCGAGCCCCTTCGCCTCCACGCGGTCCTGCCGCGCGGTGGCGTTGCGGATCTGATCGGGAAAGAGGATGAGCTTCTTCCGGATGCGCGCGGCGAGCTCTCCGGTGAGCTCGCGCGGAAGCTTCAGGCTTTCGAGCGTCGAGGAGAGCTCGCGGAGCAGCGCGTCGCGCCGGCGACCGACCTGCGCGGGGCTGCCCGGAGCCCTCGGCGCCGCTTCTCCGCCGGGGGCGAGGGAGATTCGCTTCCCCTTTGCGACCGTCTTGAGGCCCCTTCCGGTTCCGCGCATGATCTCGGGCCTTCCGGCCTGCTTGACCTCCGGCATCGGGCCGAGGCCGGACCGCGCGAGCGCCTTTTCCCACTCCGGCCGCTCGCGGGGATCGAGCAGGAACACCCCCGGAGCGAGCACGCGGCGGATCCACGGCTTCATCGCCTTGGAATGCTCCACGAGAATGCGCCGCTCCTCGTCGGCGGCGAGCACGACGCCCGCGTAGAGACCGATCCCCGACTGCTCCTTCTGCCAGCTCTCGAGCGAGAAGCGGACGTTCTGCGGGAGGGGGGAGCCGCTTGAGCGCTCGAGCGCCTCGCAGATCGCGCCCGACTCGAGGCCGCGGCTCAGCGCTCGGGCAAAGGAGCGTTTCGTAATCTCGTAGAGGGGATAGACGTCGAGGCGGCGTACCTCGGCGATGGACGCGACGAGAAGCCCCGCCTCGAAGGGAAGGGACGGCCTGCACGCGAGGGAGAAGCTCGGCTGGACGACGAGCCCGCCCGGCTCCGCCGCAGGGGCCTCGAGCGGCCAGGACGGAGTCCGGCGGAAGCCGGCCTTGCCCGAAGGGACGATCACGGAGAGGTCGGCGAGCCCGCCAACGAGGCGGTCGAAGCCGACCGGAAGCGCGGGGCCGTCGCCTTCGGCCCCGCGCCGCTCGGGCGCGAGCGCGAGCGCGACGCGCCTCAGGGTCGCGAGCGGGTAGAGGCGGCCGGGGTCGAGGCTTGCGAGGAGGTCGCCGATCAGCTGCGCCTGGCGCTCGAAGCCGGCGAGCCTCTCCTCGAACGCCTCGGGATCCCCCGCGACCTCGCCGTCGTCGATCGCGGCCGACCAGACAAGGAGCGCGAGGCTCGACGGGTCCAGTCGTCCCGCGCCCCTCAGCCGCTCGAGCTCGACGAAGAGCTCGCCTCCCGAGAGGCGAGCGAACCCGAGGTTCGCGAGGGAGCGCACGAGCAGCTCGAGGCGGCTTCCGTGACCGGTCGCGCCGAGCAGCCCCGGGAAGATCGCCTTCATCTCGTCTTCGATCTTTTTCTTGGGCCGTCCGTCCGACTTGAGCATGCCCGGCCGCTCGAACAGGTAGGAAACGAAGCCGAGGACGAGCGCCTCGCTCAGCCAGGGAGCCTGCGGCTCCGGCCCCTTCGCCGGACTCGACGGGAAGAGGAGCTCCGGGCGCACCGCGGACTCGGCGAGACGGCTCCGGAGGATCGGGTTCACGCGGACCCGAAAGCCGGCCGGGTCCGCTTCGCGGTAGACGAGGAGTCGGTCCTCGAGGTTGAGCAGATGGTTGTGGAACTCGAGGTAGCTCCGCTCTCCCGCGAAGAGGGAAAAAAGGCGCTCTCCTCCGGGCTCGTCGAGGAGAAAGAGCGCGGTGAGGAGCTTCGCGTCGTCCTCGTCGATCTGGAGCACGATGCGCTCCTGGGTTTCAGGGCGCCTGAGGAAGGCGACGAGCTCGTTGATGAGGCTGTGCTTGTTGAACGGCGTGCGAAGCTCGCCGAGGTAGTTTCGCGTAATCTCGAAGAAGGACGCCTGAGGAAGCGTCAGGACTATTTTCTTCCATTGCTCGATTTCGTTCATTGATCGCGCCGGACGACCAGGATACCGCCAACGGGAGGCCGGTTCAAGCGCGATGCGGGCGACGCCCGGCCGGGCGAAGCCCGGCCCTTTCGGTCGATCGGGAGCCCGGCGCCGGCCCCGAAGTCGGAGGCGGGAGCCGTTCAAGCCGGGCCTGGGGCGCGTGCGGAGGAGCCGGCGCGAGACGCCTACCAGGCCTCGATGTGGTACTTGTACCCCTGTTCGGTGAGGAACTTCTGGCGGTTCGCCGAGAACTCCTCCTCGACGGTGGCGCGCGAGACGACCGAGTAGAAATAGGAGTTCCGCTCCTTCGGCCGCAAAATGCGCCCGAGGCGCTGCGCCTCCTCCTGGCGGGAGCCGAAGGTTCCCGAGACCTGGATCGCGACGGAGGCGTCGGGCAGGTCGATCGCGAAATTGGCGACCTTGGAAACGACGATCACCCGCACGCGCCCCGCCCGGAAATCGTCGTAGATGCGCTCTCGCTCCGGGTTCGACGTTTGGCCGGTGATGAGGGGAGCCTGGATCGCCCGCGCGATCTCGCCGAGCTGGTTGAGGTACTGCCCGATCACCATGATCGCGTCTTCGGGATGGTTCTCGATCAACTGTCTCGCGATGTCGAGCTTCAGCGGGTTCTCGGCGGCGATGCGGAACTTCTGGCGCTTCTCCGCGACGGCGTACGGAATGCGAAGCTCCTCGGGCAAGGAGACCCGGACTTCGTAGCAGTTCGCCTCCGCGATCCATCCCTTCGCCTCAAGCTCCTTCCAGGGGACGTCGTAGCGCTTCGGTCCGACGAGCGAGAAGACGTCGTCTTCCCTTCCGTCCTCGCGCACGAGCGTCGCGGTCAGGCCTACGCGCCTCACCGCCTGAAGCTCGGCGGTCACCCGGAAGACCGGCGCCGGCAGGAGGTGGACCTCGTCGTAGATGATGAGGCCCCAGTTCCGCTCGCGGAAGACCTTAAAGTGCGGGAAGTCGCCGTCCTTCTCCCGCGACCACGTGAGGACCTGGTAGGTGCAGACCGTGACGGGCCTGATCTCCTTGCGGTCGCCTGAGTACTCTCCGATGTCCGCCGGGCCGAGCGAGGTCTTGTCGACGAGCTCGTCGATCCACTGGTGGACCGCGGCGACGTTGGTCGAGAGGATGAGCGTGCTAGTCTTCAAGAGCTCCATGATCGCCATCCCGACCACGGTCTTGCCCGCCCCGCAGGGAAGCACCACCGTGCCGAAGCCGCTTCCCGGCGCTCCGTCGCCGTTGAACGCCCTAGCCGCCTCCGACTGGTAGTCGCGCACCGCGAACTTGAAGCCGCTCGCCGTGGTATCGCGGAAGGCGATCTCGATCGGCTCGCCCCGGGCGAGCGGCGCCTCGTCCTTCACCGGGTAGCCGATTCTCGTGAGCTCCTGCTTCACGGTTCCCCGATCGATGAGGCGGAGGTAGAATCCGCCGTCGTCGGGCGCGAGGTATCGCTCGAGTCGCTTCAGGCCCTTGATCTCCGCGAGGATCGCGCCGTCTCCGACTTCGAGAAACAGCCGATCGCTCTCGGCGGTACCGAGCAGCCTCAGCTTGCCGAATCTCGAGATCGTCTCGCGGATCGAGAAGAGGATGTTCTCAGGCAGCGCGAAACGCGACCATGTCCGCAGCCGCGTCGCGACGTCCTCCGCGCTCAGGCCGGCGGAGGCGGCGTTCCACAGGCTCAGGGGAGACATGCGGTAGGTGTGGATATGCTCGGGGGATTTCTCGAGCTCGGCGAACGCCGAGATGGCGCCTCGCGCCTCTTCGAAGCCTTCGGCGTGCACGTCGAGCAGCAGGGTGTTGTCGCTCTGCACGATGAGCGGCTTGCCGCTCTCTTCCTTGGCCATAGCGGGTCAGGGTAGCGCGCGCTCCCTGCTCGCGCAAGAGGGCGCCCGGAAAACGCGCGGGGCTTGGCGACCGGGACGCGAGGGACGGGGTGCGGCAACCGCGGAGCCGTGCTATAGTGGCCTCGGGAGCTCCGGGGCGCGCGCGAGCGGAGCGGACTCCCGAGGGAGACTCGACCCAATGCGCGACTTCCGATCGATTCATGCCTCCCTGGGCGATCTCATCGGCTTCTATCGGGCCGACGGCCGCGCGCTCCTCGACGAGTCGCGCCGCCGGGTGATCGACGCGCGCGCCGTCGTCTTCGCGGGCGCCTCAGGGATCGTCGAGCCCGCGATATTCCCGCGCTTGGCCGCGGAGGGCATCATTCCCGCCGCCCTCGGCGCCGCGGAGCTCCTCCGGGCCCCGCGCCTCGCCGCGCGCTGCCTCCCGATCCTCGTCTTCGGAGCGGAGGACGACTCCGGAGCGTACGCGGACTCCGGAGCGCATGCGGATTCCGGGCTTCACGCGCTCGCGGAAGCCGGTGTCGGCCGCTCCCAATTTCTCGCTATCACGAACGATCCCGGCGCTCCCGGCGCGTCCATGGCCGAGGTTCGCCTTCCGCTCCGCGCCTCTACGCCGTCGGCGCTCCGGCCGAATCTCCTCGCGCTCCTCCATCTCCTCGCCGCCCGAATCGAGGGCGCTCTCGACCACGCCTACGGGGAGCTCGAAGAGGCGCGCGCCCACCTCCTCGACTCAGGCGAGGAGGAGCTTCGCGAGGCCGCGAGCCACCTGTTCCCCGCCGACGCCGTCGTCTTCGCAGGCGGCGGTCCCGCGCTCCCCGCCGCGCGCGGGGCCGCGAGGTCGCTCATGCGCAGGGCCGCCTCCGTCGCGGCGGCGTACGAGCCCGGGGAGCTCGATCCGGAGGTCTTCCGACGCGCGGCCTCTCGCGCGAGGCTCGTCGTCTTCAGTCCGGCCGGTCCGACCTCGTCGCGCGACAGGCGGCTCGCCGAAGAGGCCGCGGCGTCCGGCGCAAAGGTCCTCCTCGTCGCCGAGGCGGCGCGAGCGGGCGTCCGGGACGGCGTGCGGACCTTGGAGGTGCCCGTGCTCGCGGCGGCGCGCCGAGAGGAGCTCTTTTCGCTCCTCGTCTCGGCGCTCTCGGAACGCCTCTTCGATGCGCTTGAGCGCGCCGGAGGAGGCGATGCGCCGGGATCGCGCGGCGAGCGCTGAGCGCGCGATCCCGGCGCTCGGGCGTCTCGTCTCGGCGGGCCTTCAGTCGACGCGTCTTCCTTGTATTTCCGGGGACGCCATGGTATAAAGACGCCTAGGGAACGTGGCATGCCGAAGAAGAACACGATCGAGATCATCTACCAGCCGATCCTCCCCGAGCTCTCGCGCGTCCAACGGAACATTCGAAAGCAAGTCAAGACCGAGAACAAGGTCGTCAACAAGATCGTCGACTATATCTTCCAGGCGCGAGGCAAGCTCCTGCGTCCTGCCCTCGCCATCCTCTCGGGGCGCGCCGCCGCGACGCGAAGCGACGAGAGCGTCGACGAGGCGCTCGTGCAGCTCGCGACGGCGATCGAGCTGATCCATAACGCGAGCCTCGTCCACGACGACATCCTCGACGACGCCGCCTTCAGGCGCGACATTCCGACGCTGAACAAGACCTACAACAACCACGTCGCGGTCCTCGCGGGGGACGCGCTGTTTTCCCTGGCGTTCCATCTCCTCACGCGCCACCTCGCGCCGGAGATCATCGAGCCGGTGACGCGGATAACGACCGGAATGTGTCAGGGCGAGATCATTCACGAGCTGTATCCCGGCGACAACCTCGATTTCGAGACCTACCTCACCATCGTCCGGCTGAAGACCGCGGGCCTCATGGCGGTCTCGACGCAGGCCGGGGCGCGGGTATGCGGGGGAACGGCCGTCTCGGTCCAGGCGCTCGAGGAGTTCGGCATGAACGTCGGTATTGCCTATCAGCTCGTCGATGATTATGTTGACGACGAGACTTCCGAGATCGAGGGTTTCTCGCTCGACTACGCGTTCAAGGCGGCGGACCGTGCGAGGAGCTCGCTGAAGGCGATCGGCGGCTCCGTGTTCAAATCGAAGCTGCTGGAAATGGTCGATCTCGTCGTGGCAATGTCCGTGCAAAAAGACATGTCCGCCACCGTAAAGCTCCCGTAGGCACCAGATGCTGCGTCGCGAGGAGGAGGAACACGTTGGCCGAGGAGTTGAGGAAGTTCACCGTCGAGGAGCTTAAGGAGTACGATGGGCAGAACGGAAAGCCGGTCTACGTCGCGTACGAGGACAAGGTGATCGACGTGAGCGCGAGCAAGCTCTGGAAGAACGGCCAGCACATGCGCCTGCACCACGCGGGGGAGGACTTGACCCTGGAGCTTGCCAAGGCGCCGCACGACGCCTCCGTGTTGGGCCGCTTCCCGCAGGTAGGTATCCTCCTTCGCGAGAAGGTCGAGGCTCCCGAGGAGAGCGCGTTCCGTCAGGCGGTCGACCGTTTCCTGGACCGCTATCCCTTCTTTCGCCGCCACCCCCACCCGATGACGGTCCACTTTCCGATCGTGTTCATGATCGCGGCTCCGGTCTTCATGGTGCTGTACCTCCTCACCGGGAGGAAGGGCTTCGAGATCACCGGGCTCAACTGTCTCGCCGGCGGGCTGCTCTTCTGTCTCGTCGCCATTCCGACCGGATTGATCACCTGGTGGCTGAACTACATGGCCCGTCCGATGCCCGGGGTGATCATCAAGATCTCGGTATCGTCGACCATGTTCGTGATCGGGCTCGTCGCCTTCATCTGGCGGCTCACCGAGCCCCGCATCGCCGACGCCTTCGCCGGCGCCGGCGTCGTCTATTTCGTCATGATCTTCGCGCTCCTTCCGATGGTCTCGGTCGTCGGCTGGTACGGCGCGAAGATGACCTTCCCGCTCCATTCCTCAAACAAAAAGTCTTCCGATAGCGCTTCGCCCGGCGCCTCCGGGTAAGCCATCATCCCGAGGCGGGAGGCGCGAGCTCCCGCGGCAAGGAAGCAAGAGCATGCGACTCGACACGAGAATGTGGGCGAAGGCCGTGATGGCGATGCCGCGGATCGAGGACGGCGAGTGGGCCGCCCTCGACTTCGTCTCGAAGTGGCTCGTCTTGACGCGCTTCGCCGCGATCATCCTCACGCTGATCTCAAGCGCCGTGGCCGGTATCCTCGCCTACCGCGTCGAGAACATCGACGTGGCGGTGTGGCTCCTGCTCACCGTCGCGCTCGTCTTCGCGCACGCGGCGAACAACCTTCTCAACGACTACGTCGACTTCAGGAAGGGCGTCGACCGCGGGAATTACTTTCGCGCTCAGTACGGCCCCCATCCCCTCGACCGGGGCTTCATGTCGGAGCGCGCGCTCCTCGCGTACGCCCTCGCCAATCTCGCCGTCGCGCTCGCGGCGGGCGCCGCTCTCGTCGCCTACCGGGGCGGACTTACCCTTCCGCTGATGCTCGCGGGGCTCTTCTTTCTCCTTGCCTACACCTGGCCCCTGAAATACCTCGCGCTCGGCGAGCTCTCGATTCTCATCGTGTGGGGACCCCTCATGATCTCAGGCGGCTTCTACGTCCTCACCGGCGTTTGGGACTGGGGAGCTTTCGCGGCGAGCCTTCCCTTCGGGATCGGCGCGACGCTCGTCATCTTCGGCAAGCACATCGACAAATGCGACATGGACCGGGCAAAGGGCGTCCGCACCTTGCCGGTGGTGATCGGCGAGGCGCCCTCGCGCGCGGTCGCGATCGCGCTCGTCGCCTGTCAGCTGCTCCTCGTGGGGGGTCTCGTCGCTTTCGGCGGTTTTACGCCGGCCGTGTTGATCGTGGTCTTCGCGCTGCCGAGGTTTTTCCGGGTCATGCTCCCGATGTACCGCAGGGCGAGGCCCGAGACCCGGCCCGAGGATTACCCTCAGGAATCCTGGCCGCTCTGGTTCGTCGGTTCGGCGTTCGTCTACACGCGCCGTTTCGGACTCCTCTACATCGCGGGGCTTGCCGCCGATACGGCGATCCGCAGGCTCCTTGCGCAGTAGGAGCTCCTCTTCGCTCGAGGTGAAACTATGGACCTTCTGTCGAATACCGTGCTTCTCTCCCGCATCCAATTTGCCATGACCGTCGGCTACCACATCGTGTGGCCGACCCTGACGGTGGGCCTGAGCATCACGCTCGTCGTCTTCGAGATCCTCTGGATCGCCGCGGGCGACGACGCCTACTACGCGCACCTGCGCTTCTGGAGCAAGCTCCTCATCCTGAATTTCTCGGTCGGGGTCGCCACCGGGCTCGTCATGGAGTTCCAGTTCGGCACCAACTGGCAGCCGTTCACCGCGGCCGCGGGCGGCTTCTTCGGGAACATCCTCGGCTTCGAGGGAACGCTCGCCTTCATGCTCGAGGCCGGCTTTCTCGGCATCATGATGTTCGGCTGGAACCGGGTCCCGCGGGGGCTCCATCTCCTCTCGACGATTTTCGTCGCCCTCGGAGCGTCGCTCTCGGCGTTCTGGATCCTCGTCGCGAACTCCTGGATGCAGACCCCGACGGGCGGGCATTTCGTGAACGGCCGCTTCGTTCTCGATGACTTCGGCCGCGCGCTCTTCAACCCCGACATGGCGAGCGCGACGACCCACATGTGGGTCGCCTGCCTCGAGACGACCGCCTTCGTCGTGGGAGGAATCAGCGCCTGGTACATCGCGAAGGGGCGGGAAACCGGCTTCTTCCTGAAGAGCTTCAAGACGGCGCTCGCCATCGCGCTCCTCGTCACGCCGCTCCAGGTCTTTCTCGGCGACGCGCAGGGACTCGCCGTCGCGAAGGAGCAGCCGGCGAAGCTCGCCGCGATCGAGGCGCACTGGCGAACGAACGAGCCCGGGACGCCCGCCGCCTTCAACGTGCTCGCCTGGCCCGATAGAGGGCGGGAGCGGAACTCCTTCCAGATCCAGATCCCCTATCTCCTCAGCCTTCTCGAGACGAGGACCCTCACCGGGAAGGTGGAGGGCTTGAAGGACTTTCCCGCCGACGACCGTCCGCCGGTCGTCATCCCCTTCTACGGCTTTCGTCTCATGGTCCTCATCGGGCTCATCCTGCTCGGGGTCATGATCTGGACCTTGACGCTGTGGCTCGCGGGGCGCCTCAGGCCCGGACGCGTCGAGCGCCATCGCTGGCTCCTTCGGGCGTGGATGTGGTCGCTGCCGCTCGGCTACATCGCCGTCGAGGCCGGATGGCTTACCCGCGAGGAGGGCAGGCAGCCGTGGATCATCTACGGCGTGCTCAAGACCGCCGACGCGGCGAGCCATCTCGCGGCGTGGGTGGTCGATCTCTCGCTCGCCGGCCTGTTCGTGATCTACGCGATCCTCACGGTCGGCTTCTTCGTCTTTGCGCGTCGGATTCTCGCGCAGGGTCCCGACCTCGGCGCCGCTCCGACCCGGCCGGCCGCGGAAGGAGGGAACTAGCATGTCGGCTCTCCCGGTGGTCTGGTTTGCGCTCTTGGGATTCATTCTGCTCCTGTACACCACGCTCGACGGCTTCGACCTCGGCGCGGGGATCCTCTCGCTTTTTCTCCGCGACGAGAAGGATCGGGGGCTCGTCATGGGAAGCCTCGGAAGCATCTGGGACGCGAACGAGACGTGGCTCGTGCTCTTCGGCGGGGTCATCTTCGGAGCTTTTCCGACGGTCTACGGCCTCGTCATGTCGGCGCTCTACCTGCCGCTCATCCTGATGCTCGCGGGCCTCATCTTTCGCGCCGTGTCCTTCGAGTTCCGCGTCCATTCGCGGAGCAAGCGCCTCTGGAGCCTCTGCTTCGGCTGGGGAAGCGTCGTCGCGGGCGCCTGCCAGGGCTTCGCCTTCGGAGGCGTGCTGTGGGGGATCCGCTCGGCGGGAGGTTCCTTCACGGGCGGACCCATGGACTGGCTCACGCCCTTCTCGGTCGTCATGGCGCTTGCGGTGCTCGGCGGCTACGTGATGCTCGGCTCGACGTACCTCGTCATGAAGACCGGCGGCGCGCTGCAGCATCTGAGCCGCCGATCGGCGCTCGCGGGCGCCTCCGTCGCCGGGGCCGGCGCCGTCGCCGCCACGATTCTCGCGGTCGAGAAGCACAGCTTCCTCGCCGCGCGCTGGCTGAGCTTCCCCGGGTTTCTCCTGACGCTCGTGCCGTTTTTCCTCTCGGTGCTCTCGTTCGTCTCCATGATCTCCGGGATCCTCGGCGGGCGGGAGCGGCTGCCCTTCGCCTCGGCGCTCTCCTTTGCCTTTTTCGGTTACCTTGCGCTCTCGGCGAACTTCTTCCCGGTGATCGTCCCCCCGTCGATCACCGTGTACTCGGCCGCCTCGCAGCCTGAGATTCTCCACATCATGCTCGTCTCGATCGGCGCGGCGATCCCCGTGCTCCTCGCCTATAACCTCTACCAGTACTGGGTCTTTCGCGGCAAGGTGACGAAGAACGTCTACGAGGAGGACTGAGATCGGGGAGGGAGGCCGGCCGCCGTTCCCATCTCCGGAAAGGGGTTCGCCGTCTGGAAGCCGGTCTTTCCGGTCTCGCGGAAGCGCTCGAGGCGGCGGATCGCGATCTCGGCGAACACCGGCTCGACGTCGGAGGTGAAGCAGACGCGGCCGAGCCGCTCGGAGGCGACGAGGGTGGTGCCTGAGTGGGCGAAGAAGTCGGCCACGAGGTCGCCCTCGTCGCTGCTTGAGGCGATGATTCGCTCGATCGCTTTGAGGGGCTTTTGCGCGTAGGCGCCCGGCACGTTCTCCTCGAGCCGGTAGAAGACCTGCTGGATGTCCACCCAGATATTCCCCGGCCGGATCGTCGGCGAGCGGCCCCGCTCGAGGTTCTCGGTTCTCTCGCCCCCGACCGTCTTATAGTAGCCGCGGAGTATTTTCGGGATGTCGGTGTACACCACGTGAAACGGGGGCGAGCCCTTGACGTAATTGAGCAGCTCTTGGCGGACGGCCATCCAGTTGCGCTGGGTTCCGTAGCCGCGCTGGTTGCGCACGCTGATGAAGCTCCGGGAGCGCAGCTCCTGGTAGCGGCGCATGAGAATCATGAAATCCGCGAGGGGCTGAAAGCCGTGGAACTGGTCGGCGCCGAGCCACACGTAGAGGTGGCTGTGCGCCGCCATCGCCGGGATCGTCGCCTCCACCCAGCGCCGGGAGAAGGCGAGGTAGTCGACGAGCGTCTCGTCGAGAAGGCGCTCGGAGCGCCTTCCGCCCACGGCGATGTTGTAGGGCGGATCGCTCACGACGAGCGCGGCGCTCCTTCCGCCGAGCATCCCGGCGATCTCCGAGCGGTTCGTCGCGTCAAGCACTCCGACGCGGTGGCCGCGGACGGGATCCTCCCAGATTCCGCCCCGCTCGAGCCTGCAATACCCCGCGAGCGAGCGCATGAGCTCGGGCGCCGTGTCGAGTCGAGGCAGGGCTTCCCTCTCCACGCTCGCCCCGGCTCAGGTGGTCACGATCTTGTCGGCCGAGATCTCGTTGACGTAAATCGCGTCGTAGCGGCCGGAGTCCTCGCGGCGCTTGCCGTGCGGGAAGTGGATCGAGTCGAAAAAGAAGACGACGTCGAGCATGTCCTGATTCGAGTCGGTGCAGGAGTAGCGATAGTACACGTCGCGATTCTCCAGGATCTCCGTTATCGCGGGGTCCCGCGAGAGCTCCGCGTCGACGAGCTTGCGGATCGATGAGCGAAGCCCTCCGTACCACGCGTGGGCGAAGAACATGAGGTTGAGCTTCTTCCTGTCGTCGAGGTAGTACAGCTCGTACACCCCGCCGACCGAGGGGACCGAGCGCACGATGTCGTACTTGTCCGCCTTCGCGAGGCGGGACCAGTAGACCGTGTAGTAGGCTTCGTTGTCCCTCACCTGTCGAACGATCACCGGATCCGTCACAGCCGCATTGTACGGCCTCGCGGCGCCTTGCTCAAGGTCGCCGCTCCGGCTCATGGCCGCTGCAATTGCTTCGCACAAATAAGTTTCGTTGACAACCCAGGGGAGTTATGGTATAAAAACCGGTAACGGCTCCCAATACCCGCCAGGGGTTGAGCGAAGCGATCCTCGCCGACCGGGACCGCGCTCGGTCGTGACGATCCGCCTCGCGCTTCCGGTGCCCGGCTCCTCCTGG
>JASHNV010000149.1 GCA_030041455.1 Spirochaetia bacterium | reverse complement strand
CGCTATGATCTCATCAGATTTTGCCGCAGTCTGAGCTACCCGACGTTTTGGTGGTTTTTACCGCAGCGCGGGAAGTGCGTAATTGCCTCACCCACGATGAAGTACCGCAACGCTGGCCTCCGAAAAAGTCGCCTTTCGCACGAACGATAGTGACGGAAGGTGCGAAATGATTATTCAATCTCGGTGAGTTCACGTCTCTTCGCATCTGTCGCTCGCCAACTGCGAGAAAAAGTACACGATCGCGGGATGTTCACCGAATAGAGCGCGGCATTGCCCGTTATAGGAGCGCGGGAATCTACAATTCTTCGTTGGATTGACTGGTACAACACCGAGCAGCCCGCATCAGGCGTTCGGGTACCTCAGTCTGCGGGAATATCGAGCGAAAAAGTTCAAGAAATGGCCCGACCTCTGGGGCGCAGTACAGGCTGATCTCCTGATAACGCCAAGGAAGACCCCGGCGAACCGCACAAGCAGGCGGCGGTTCGCCGATCGATCTTATTCCAGCTTTGATCGCTGTTGCTCGCAGGAATCTCTGCTAAAGCAACAACATCGAAAAGAGCTCCCGTATATCCGAGCACAGAATATCGGGTAGGAGGTGCGCGGCGTAGTGCCAGCCCCCTTTGTGGCGCTTCCACTGAACAATATTTTTATGATCTCGCTCGGCGAATCGTCGAATGCTAATGAAGTCTCCTTCGAACATCGACAGACCAATCGGAACAGTCGTCTGTACGTCCGGCCGGGGCGCGCGGGCATTTTCGTAGTACAACCGCGCGGCCGAGGCGACGGTATCGGTCAGCCAGTACAGCATTACATTATCGAGGATAAAATCTTTGTCGACGCGTTCGTCGAATAATTGGGAGTTCCAAGCGAGCAGCCCCATCGGCGAATCCGAGAGCGCGAAAGCGAGGAGTTGTGGCTGCGTTGACTGCAGCTTGTTGAAGCCGAACCTGTTGTCCATGAACCACTGGAGTCGCTGCATACCCTCCCGTTCTTCCTCGCTTAAGTCGACGAAGTCCGACGGATCACCCGAGGGGAAGGAGAATATCTGCGTTACGTGGATACCTACAACATGGTCGGGGTCGATTCGGCCCATCTGCGGGCTGATCATGGAGCCGGCGTCGTTACCCACCGCCCCGTAACGCTCGTAGCCGAGCTGGCTCATGAGCTCTGCCCATGCCTCTGCGATCCGTGTTTGGTTCCATCCTGCCTCGGACGTCGGACCTGAGAACCCATACCCGGGTATTGACGGAATCACGAGGTGGAACGCCTGTGCCGCGTCAACCCCAAACGCGCGGGGGTTCGTAAGCCGCTCGATGATGTCAAGGTATTCGATTACCGACCCGGGCCACCCGTGCGTCAGGATGAGCGGAAGGGCGTTCTGTTCTTGGGAGCGGATGTGCAGAAAGTGGACATTCTGCCCGTCTATGGTCGTGGTGAATTGAGGATATGAGTTGAGCCGTGCCTCGGTTTTCCTCCAGTCGTATGCGTTTCGCCAGTAATCCACAAGATCCTGCACGAACGCTTTGGGCATACCATAGCTCCACCCTGAATCTGGGAGTTCCTGCGGCCAGCGCGCTGCAGCCAGCCGCCTTTGCAGCTCCTCGAGAACGGTCTGCGGTATTGAAATTGTGAAATTCTCGATTGACATATAGCCTCCTGATCAATGGTTTCTGTACCAAGGGTACCAGGAGGCAGCACACCAAGCCTTGAAGAAAAGCGCCAGGTTGAATAGCTATTTCAAACTGTGGTAGATCTGAGTTGGAGTCTGCCCCAAAAGGAATTTGAGCGACCTGATCATATGCGGCTGATCGGAGTATCCGGTCTCTGCAGCGACCTCGATTGCCGGGTTTCCGTCTCGAAGAAGCTGAGCTGCTCGGTGAGCTCTGCGAATCTGCAAATGGAAGTTCAACGTCACCCCAGTTGTTTCGATGAAGTGCCGTTGGAGCGAGCGAAGTGAAGCAGCTCGAGGCTCACCAAAGAGCACCGAGTTTACGAGCTCGTCTTGAACAAGTAGGTCACGTTTCGCAAGCGCTTCAACGAAGTCATCTGCACTTTCGAAGGTCGGAATCTCAAATCGCTCACAGCCCACTCCGATTGACCAGTTGTTCGTCTGAGGCAACATGACTCCCTTATCCCGCATTTCCCGCGGTGATAACCCTGGAATATGGACCCCGGGTTTAAAGGAAATACAGAGAAGCTCATCATTCGGTTCGTTGGCCGAAACCACCGGATGCGTCGTGATTCCGGTCAGCAGCACCTTCCGTTTGCCATGATGCTTTATGATCAAGATATCCCAGCACCCATCTGGCGCGACCAAGTCCTCGGCGCGCTTGGTGTAGACCATATGCACGATAGCTTTTACAAGCGGTGAGTCTGAAGATCGTTCATCTCGTAAACAAACCATGATGTTATCGAAACATATAATGGTGCAAGGCTTCACGTAAGCTCTTGGGCAAGACCACGCGGCCGGCTTTGTCAAGAGTTACTTTCATGCCCATTGCTCCAGTATACAGTGGTGCACCCCACTTGGCAAATGGCAGCCCGTCAATCCAACTCTTTACACATTTGAATCCCGACCTCGCCTTGGCCCCGGCGAGGCGATCGAGGATCTCAGCCGGGCCGCATGGGCGCATCGACGTCTCGACGACGCTCCCGTCGAATCTGTTCGACGGAAGGGTTCGAACGATCGGCCCGCAAGCCGGGTCGTTTGCTCGCAAACGGAGCAGTCCGATGTACGGCGACAATTGTGGCACGCTGCTCGACACACCCTGACGCCTAAGGGACGACTGTTGCGCCCGGCGCGAGAAGCGCTCCCAGAAAGCTCACAGCTCACCGTGCTCGAGAAACGAGTAATAGCCCTTTGTGGAAAAGACCACGTGGTCGAGCAGGGGAACTCCGAGGGTTTCGCCCGCCTCTTTCAGGCGAGTGGTGACTTCGCGGTCCTCCTTGCTCGGCTCGACGTTGCCCGACGGGTGATTGTGGGCCACCACCACGGCCGCCGCTCGATCCTGGAGGGGATCGGCGAACACTTCCCGCGGGTGGACCACGGTGCGGTTCAGGAGTCCGATCGAGACGACCCTGAGCCTCATCACCTCGTGCGCGCCGTTGAGCGATAGACACAGGAAGTGCTCCTGGTTGCGGTCGCCGAAATGGGCGACGAGCGGGAGGATATCGGCGGGGTAGGATATCTTCTTGGCGCCGGGGACGAGCCTGCGGCGAGCGAACTCGATGGCCGCGGCGATCTGAGCGGCCTTCGACTTGCCCATGCCGTGCAGCCGCATGAGATCGTGGGGGTCGACGACGTTGCCTTGGCGGTCGAGCATGGAGAGGAGCTCCTCGGCGAGCTGGTTGACCGGGTTTCCCTTCGTCCCGGTGCCGAGGACTACCGCGAGAAGCTCGGTGTCGGAGAGGCGGTCGGGGCCGCTCGCGATGAGGCGCTCGCGCGGTCGCTCGCCCACCGGCAGGGCGAGCACCGGCCTTGGATCTATGCGGGTTCTCACAGAGAGAGCACTACGCGTCGAGAAAGGATTGCGATTCAATGAATTCGATCATTTCATGAGAAATGCTCACAGGAGCCCCGCGCCCTCTTCACCTGGTGATAGAGAAGCGAAGTACAGAACAATGCAAAATTGGCTCCCATTTATGGAAGCTTTCGAAACGCGGAAATGGTACGGCCTGGGTCCCGAATTATGCCTCCCCTTGTCAGTGAGTTGACCGGAATGTGCCGAGGGAACGTGACGATTCGACTGCCGTGGTCATCACGTATGTTTGCTCTCGCGCATCACCCAAAAGCCCGCCTTCTGCTGGGCCCGTAGTGCATCGTGATGGTGTATCCCAGGTAATCGCGGCACGGGAACGCTACGTTCACATCAATCTCGCGGACTCCGGAGTCCTTGACGAGCTCATCTCTCACCGCGAGGTAGTCGACGACGGCATCCCGAATAGCATTCAATGCCTCTTGTTCGGTGGCGCCTTGGGACCAGCAGCCGGGGAGGCCAGGGACATGCACGCTGAAACCTTCCTCATTTCGTTCAAGCACGACCTTGTATTTCATAGAATGATGCCTAACACCATAGTACGCCAAACATTCGTTGTCCGCACCTGGCGCACCCCAACAGGGGCCGAGGTCTCGCCGGCAGGGCTATCCGGCATCCGGTCCCGTTCCCTTCGCAAGTCTTCTTCAGGCACGCAAAACCGTAAACGGGAACTGCATCTATTCGCTCCAGTCGGCATAGCACCACTCGGCATATGAAACCCTAGCATGGAAATGTCACCTGGCAAGCTGGCCATGTCTTCTCGTGTCCACAGTGTGGCCACCGCCCAAAGGAATACTATCGGTACATTGGACCCTGGTCCTGTTCAAAAGGCCGACGGATGCCACCCGCGACGTCATGACCTCGCGGGCGCCGTTCGGCGAAAGGCGGAGACAATGCTCCGGGAGGCTGCCAGGGTCCCCGTACTGGGAAACCAGCGGGACGACGTCCCCGGAAAGGAGATTCCTTTCGCGCCCGGAACGAGCCTTCGGCGCGAGAATTCGAGCGCCGCTGCGATCTGGGCGGCCTTCGATGCGCCATCCCGCGCACTTTTGCGGGGTCTTGAAGGTCGACGCCGCTTCCCTGCCGGTCGAGGAGGCCCAAAAGCTCCTCGGGAGAGCAGATGCACCGGGTTGCCCTTGGTACCGGCGCCGACGACCACGGAAAGGAGCTCGGCGTGGAGAACCTTTCAGGCCCGTAGGCGAGAAGGCGTTCGCGCGGGGGCTCGGCGCCCGGAAGCACACCGGCCTCCGATCGATTGCTTGTTCACGCAGAGCAGAACCTCTCGACTCTGCCCATGTGTTTCAACATCTTTGCGATCGGTCCCGCCGACCACGCTGCTTTCCCTCACGCGCCCGAAGCCGGCCTCCGGTCTCGGCCCGCTTGCACATGTTCGAAGAACCTGGAATGCTCGCGGCATGAAAAAGCGAGCGCCGCGCGCTGTCCAAGGGAGCCTGTTCGAGGAGATTCCCGCGGAGGCGCTCGACCTGAGTTCCTCGATCGTCCGCATCGAGGCAGAGGACGCGGACGAGCTTTCTCCCCACCAGAAGCGATTCAATACACTCGTCCGCAAGATCGAGCGCCTGCGCCGCGACATCGACGAGAGGACGCGAGTCTACAACGAGATCCTCCGCCATTGGGCCGTACACCTCGCTCCGATCCAGACCGAGCTCGCCGAGCTCCAGATCCGGTTCGCCTTCGCCCTCGAGGCCAAGGCCGCCGGTTTCAAGCTGGGTATCCGCCAGCGCGAGTCGGTCGGCGGCGTCATCGTCGGATTGCTCGACGACGCCTTCAGCCAAATTCCCCCGGCGAAAGAGGCGCAAGACCTCTTCAGCCGCTGGAGCGTCGTGAGCTTCGACGAAGAGCTCGAGCAGCAGAAAAGCGAGCTCGCCGAGGTCTTAGGCGACGCCATCCGCGGCGACCTCGGCATCGATATCGACGAGGAAACGCTTCGCAAGGGGCCGGAGGCGATTCAAGCGGCGATCGAGGAGGCGCTTCGGGGCGGCGGGCCGGATCGGAACGAGAGGCGTCGGAAAAGCACCAAGAAACAGCGGGAGAAAGACGAGCGAGCGCGGCTCGCCGAAGAGGGATCGAAGAAAATTCTCCACTCGCTCTACCTCTCCCTCGTGAAAATGCTCCACCCGGACACCGAGCTCGACGAATCGTCCAAGGAGAAGAAGGAAGGGCTCATGAAAGAGGTGACTGCCGCCTACGGCGCCGGGGACCTTCATACGTTGCTTCGCATCGAGATGGAGTGGCTTGATCGCGAGTCCCCCGGTCTCGCGCGGCTCGCCGAAGACAAGCTCGCCGCCTACCTCTCGGCGCTCAAGGACCAGGTTCGCGAGCTGGAGAACGAGCTCGCTTTCTTGAGCTCCTCGGAGCGATTCATGTCGGCTCGAGCCTACCTCGACGTCAATTTTGCGCGAGGGAGAATCCGCATCGACGCCGCCGTCCTGGAAAGGAAGAACACGGTCAAGTTGGTCAAACGATTGCTTCGCGAGTTCGCCGGAGAGATGGAGAAACAGCGTTTCGTCGAGCGGATTCGCGAGCTGTGATCCCGCGACCGCCCGTTTGCGACGCTCAAGCTACCCGGTATCCACGACATCCCGAAACACCCGCGAGGAGAGGCACTTGCTCACGACGTCGGGATCGAAGTGACTCCCGGAGAGCGACCTGATGTAATCGAGCACCTTCGCAGCCGGCCATGACGGCCGGTAGGGGCGGTCGGACCGGAGCGCGTCCCAGACGTCCACGATCGAGAAGATCTTCGCCGAAAGCGGAATTTGGTCTCCTTTCAGGCCGACCGGGTAGCCGGATCCGTCCCACTTCTCGTGATGCCGATACGGAATATCGAGAGCGCCGTGCAGATAGCGGATCGGGTAGAGCATCTCGTAGGCGAGCGTCGGGTGCCGCTTCATGATGACCCATTCCTCGTCGGTGAGCGGGCTCGCCTTGAGCAGAATGGCGTCCGGGACGCCGAGCTTTCCAATGTCGTGCAAGAGCGCTCCCCAGCGGACCTGCACGAGCTCGACCTCGCTCAGTCCGAGCTCGCGTCCCAAGCGAACCGTCATGTCCGTCACCCTGCGGGTGTGGCCCTCGGTTTCCTTGTCCCGGAGGTCGAGCGCGTGAGACCAGCCCTCGATCGTCGCGTCGTAGGCAAGGAGAAGCTCCGAGTTGGACCGCTGCAGGCTATCGAAGAGCGTGACGTTGTCGACGGCTATCGCCGCCTGCTCGGCGAGGGTATTCAAGAACCCGATCCACTCGTCGTCGGGCCGGAGCGGCTCGCGCCGGTAGACTTCGAGCACGGCCTTGATCTGGCCCTTCGCGACGAGAGGCAGTCCGTAGTAGCCGACGAAGCCTTCGCCCACCATGATCGCCTTGGCGGCGTCGGAGGCGTCGGGAATGTGGACAGCCCGACGCTCCATCGCGACAATACCCGCGTTCCCGTCTCCCATCCGCAGGCGGGTTTGCTCGATCAAGCCGGTGCGAAACCCCTTGCCGACAAAAAAATCGAGCGTCTGCGAGCTCGGATTGAGCAGGAGCACGTCCGCCGCGTCGATCGCCATCTCCCGAATGACGTGGTCGAGGACGATGGAAAGCGTGAGACGCAGGTCGAAGCTCGAGGTGATGGCCCGGTCGATCTCGCTCAGCACGGTGAGGTGCCTCAGGCGGGCCTGAGTCTTTTCGAAGGCCTCCTTGCGCTCGGTGATGTCAAGGCCGACTCCGACGAGACCCGCGATTGCACCTTCCGAGTCTCGAAGCGGCACCTTCGAGGTCAGGAGCCAGCGCTTCTTGCCTTCCGCGTTCACGTAGTACTCCTCGCGCTCCGATATCGCGATGCCCGAGTCGAGCACCGACCGATCGTCGGCGAAGAAACGCTCCGCTATTTCCTTCGGATACAGATCGTAATCCGTCTTGCCGAGGACCTCCGCCTCCGAGCTGTGCCCGGATGTGCGAACATCGATCGGATTCGCCATCGTTTTTCTCCCGGCCGCGTCCTTGGTGTACATCGAGACCGGGAGT
This sequence comes from Spirochaetia bacterium, assembly GCA_030041455.1. GTDB lineage: Bacteria > Spirochaetota > Spirochaetia > DAHUYW01 > DAHUYW01 > DAHUYW01. The sequence goes on along the minus strand of JASHNV010000149.1, from coordinate 1,546 downwards.
ATTTCGATCAACGATCGGAGGAGATTTCGCTCGTTGCGCAGCGCCTCCTCGGTGCGCTTGACCTCGGTGACGTCTCGGCTGACGCCGACGAGTCCTATCGTCTCGCCGTCGCGGCCAGCGACAGGCACTTTGGTCACCATGATCATGCGTCGGGCGCCGCGGACCTCCTTGGGCTCGATTTTCTCGACGAGCCGCCTTCCCGATTCCAATACCCCGCGTTCGTCGGCCAGATACTCGTCCGCGAGCTCCTTCGGGTAGAAGTCCCGATCCGTCCTGCCGATCAAGACCTCCGCGCTCTCGACGCCCATGTGATCGGCAAGAGCCCTATTCGCGAGAACGAATCGGTTTCCGGCGTCCTTAAAAAATATCCCCTCGGGAAGCTCGTTGATGAGGGCTCGAAGAAACTCCTCCGGCAAGCCTTCGGTGAAAAGACCCTTCCGATTCCCCTTCGATGACTTTTTTGACATCGTCCCGCGCCTCCCGGGAGGAACGCACCGATGCGCGGCCGCCCGCGGTGGCAGCCCGTAGTCTGCCTTTTTGAGGAGAAGTATAGCTCGCTACAAAATCCCCCGCAAGTCCTAAAGGCTCAAAATCTCCAATATCGGGAACCGTCCATTCAGCTCGACCATCGAGCTCGCTCACGCATGTCCGCCCTCAGGCGGGATTCGGCGTCGCGACGGCGGCATGCCTCTCAGGAGAGCTCAGGCCGCGCCGGTGCGGCGCGCGATCCCTCCCCAAGCGGAGCAGAGACGTCTGGGGTAGGTGTGAACGGCCGGAAGAATCGGTCTCCATCGTCGAGTCCGCGAGGGAGACCGTGACGATGCGCCTGCTCGCGGGTAGGCGCATCGCGATACCCGACGCCGGGCCGCCGCGAGAGCGCGGATTTTCGTTCGGTACCCCACGAGTATTCCGCCGTCGTCTCCCGATCTTTCGCTGCGGGAGCTTCATCGCGGGAGCGGATTCGGGACGGCGCGGACTGTGTATCGAATATCCAGAGGCGCGTCGCGAGGCGTGTCGGCAGGGCGTTCATGCGGGCGGCGTCCGGCGCCCGCGTGAACACGACACACCCGACGCTCCCGGAACTTCATGCGCGACGACGAGCGGCCCGACGTCGATCGGGTCAGTCCAGGTGAAAGACCTCTTTGAGAGGGGCGACCACCGGAGAGCTGTCGAGATTGGTCTCCATGAGATCCGCCATGGATTTCCACCATTTCTGCACGACGGGCCGGGAAGGCAGAAGGTCGGCGGTATGGTGGTCTTTGAGCCTCTGAACCGCGAAGAGAGTGAGCGTCGCCTCGTCAAGGTAGATGGAGTAATCGGATACTCCCGCGGCTTCCAACTCGCGAACGAGGTCCGGCCAAATCGCGTCGTGTCGCCGCTTGTACTCCGCCTCGAAGCCGGGTTTCAGCTTCATCGTGAAGGCCGTTCGCGTCATCCGTCCCTCCTTGCGCCGGAGCGTCTCGTCGACGGCCATCCCGCCTCTCGAGTCCGGCGTATGAGGCTACCATGCTGAAAATCGGGCTGCAACCCTGACATTCCCGAGCTA
>JASHNV010000026.1 GCA_030041455.1 Spirochaetia bacterium | reverse complement strand
TGAAGCTCCGCTGGCCGAGGTTTCCCGAAAAGTCTATCCCACGCATCCGATCCAAATGCCGCCACACAGGAGAGTCCTCCTTCGACGCGACGGAAATCAACCGCACGGAAGATTCCGGGGAGATCGGCGCAGAGCGAGCGGATGGTTGCATAGCTCTCGCTTTCCGGCTCAATGCTGACAACCAGGAATATCGCGGCACTGGTGAGCGGTGCCAGCACTGGTTGAGGTACTGGCATTGAATTTTCTCCACTGGGTTGGCTCATATACATAATCGCATCTCGCCGTTCATTATGACTTTATTGGAAGTTGGCACTATCGCCTGCCGTAACCTCAGTGGCCGTACCACAAACCAAATTGCCCGAATTGGCCGCCACATAAACATACGCCTTGGCAACTTCCTCTGCTCCGGAGGAATCGAAGGCCTGCCGACCAGCGAGTACAGCGGCGCACAGGTCTCTCTCAATTTCTTGACGTCGATCAACGGGCGGATACATCGCAGCGGTTGATCATGGGGGACGAACCCCTCAAGGGAAATATTGGAGAACATTTCAGGCTGCGGATTGAAAGCTCCCATCATGATCAGCTACCCCCGCCCCTGGTGTACCATACGCATTCGCTCGTGTCGACGGCGATCGCCCGACTTTGTCAGTAGCCTGGTAACGCCTCTGGGTGTCAATTCCAGCGCCGCCGACGTCATCAGACCCAGCCATTCGTCCGCTCGTATAGAGAACTATGAAGAAGCGTTCAGGGTCGTGGTGCTTGATCGTGGCAAGGGGCTTTTCACCGAAGGTCGGGAGAAGCTAGTGCGTGACGTAGCCTGAGCGGTCGGGAGGCAAGCGCTCGGGAGAAGGTCTTGCCGCGCGCAAGCCGTGCGCGAATGTAGGCCGAGGATTCATAGTGCCAGAAACCGGCTCCTGTTTCGGCAAAGGTTTGGCTGTGAGCGGGAGTCGTGCGGTAGGTGCCTTCATCGTCACGAAACTTGACGTAACAGATGAAGTATTTGGGTTTGGACGCCTTCCGGCGCATGAGGGAATAGGGACGGTTGGCGCGTTCCGTGATGCCCCACTCTCGTTGCCTCTTTCGAGGTAACACTCAGGGTAACAGTGAGAACGTTCAGGGAATCGCCGGGTGTCCGGTGGATTCGTTCCGCCTTACGACGTAAGGACTTGCAGTCAGCGCCCGAGGGGATTCGAACCCCCTTCTCCAGCTTGGAAGGCTGGGGTAATACCATTATACGACAGGCGCGTAGCAAAATTCGGTATAGTGGATTCCCCGGTGTCTGTCAAGCGGAGTTTCGGCGCAACTTGCCACCTTGAAAGGAACGACCGCTTCGGATTAGTATCTGCGGATGGGCATTCGAGGCGAGGTTTTCTCCGCCAAGGTATCTTCGGGCAATCGGACGTACTTCTTCAACGTGAAGGAGAACCGCCAGGGTGACCTGTTCCTCAATCTCGTCGAGAGCAAGAAGCACGGCGACACGGACTTCGAGCGTCACTCGATCGTCGTGTACCAGGAAGACCTGGACTCCTTCGCCGGCGAGCTCGAGAAGGCCGTTTCCTTCATGCGGTCGCGGAAGGAATAGCCCTTTCTAAGAAAAGATCCGAAAAGTTCGGCGGTGGATCTCCGAGAGGCCGACCTCGGCGCAGCGCCTGCGGTGCTCCGCGGTCGGATAGCCCTTGTGCCGCTCGAAACCGTACCGCCCGTCAATCCAGGAATACCGAATCATCCACCGGTCGCGCGCGACCTTGGCGAGGATCGAGGCGGCCATGATCTCCGGAGCCGACGCGTCTCCGCGCACGATCGCGACGCACCGCGCGTCGATCTCGGGCACGTACTTGCCGTCGACGAGCACGAGGTCGGCGCGGACGAGGAGACGCTCGTAGGCGCGTTTCATCGCCAGGAGCGACGCCTGGAGGATGTTGATCCGGTCGATCTCCTCGGGCCATGCCCACCCGACCGCGAAGCCGACGGAGCTCGTCAAGATGCGGTCAAGCGCCGTCTCTCGATCGGCGGGCGTGAGCTTCTTCGAGTCGTCGAGGAGATCAATCGGAAAATTCTCCGGAAGGACGACCGCGCCGGCCGTTACGGGGCCGGCGAGGGGACCCCGGCCCGCTTCGTCGATGCCGCAGATGACCACATGACGCTCCGGTCGGAGTGTAGATGGCTCGGAGGAGGCAGTTCAAGGCGGTCTCGAGCACTCGTTCTTGTTGACCTTCGATGGGGCTTGGTGTTAGATAGGGTCACCGTGTTTCTCAAGAGCATCGAGCTTTTCGGCTTCAAGTCCTTCGCCGACCGCAGCCGCCTGGAGTTTCAGGAGGGCGTCTCCGCGCTCCTCGGGCCGAACGGGTGCGGGAAGAGCAACGTCGTCGACGCGATCAGGTGGGTGCTCGGCGAGCAGTCGAGCCGGAGCCTTCGCGCCGAACGGATGGAGGACGTCATCTTCAACGGCTCGGAGAATCGGAAGCCCCTCAATGTGGCGGAAGTGACCCTCACGCTGTCGAACGACGAGGGTCTCCTTCCGGTGGAGTTCACCGAGATTGCCGTCAAGCGCAGGGTCTACCGCTCGGGGGAGAGCGAGTACTTCCTGAACGCTACGCCGATCAAGCTCCGCGAGCTGCGGGAGCTGTTCTACGACACGGGGATCGGCAAATCGTCGTACTCGATTCTCGAGCAAGGTAAGATCGACCAGATTCTCTCGAGCAGGCCCGAGGAGCGGAGGAACATCTTCGAGGAGGCCGCCGGCATCACCAAGTACCGGGCGAAGGGAGTCGAAGCGGAGAAGAAGCTCGAACACACCGAAGAGAACATGCGCCAGGTCGAGAGCATCCTGAGCGAGGTGAAGCGCTCCTACGAGACGCTGAAGCTCCAGTCGGAGAAGACTTCCATCGCCCGCGAGCTGAAGGATCAGATCTTTGCGGTGGAGCTCGATCTCCTGCTCCTGCGGCTCTCGTCCTTCGTCGAGGAACGCGAGACGAAGTCGAGGCGCCTCGGCGAGAAGACGCGCGAGCGGGACGAGCTCCGCGCCCGGATCGAGACGATCAACAAGGCGCAGGAGCAGGGCCTCGACGTCGTGAACTCGATGGAGGCGGCCCTCATCGAGAGCCAGAAGAAGCTATATGGCGTCGGCCTTGAAAAGAGCAACAAACAGACCCAGCTCGCGCTCCTCACGGAGCGCCGAGCGGAGCTCGAGCGTCAGCTTCAGTCCGCCGAGGCTCGGGAGCAGAGCTTCAAGGAGAGGATCCGCGCCCACCAGGAGCAGATCGTCGAGCGGGAGCGGGCGCTCGACGAGTCGCGGAAGCGCATCACGGAGATCGAGGAGAACATCACCACCTTCGAGCAGAGCATCCTCACCGCGACGGGGCGAATCCGTCAGAACGAGCAGGACATTGCGGGCAAGGAAGCGGAGATCAAGACCTTCGAGGCACGGCAGGAGAAGCTCGGTCTCGATCTCCGCGCGATCACCGACGACATCGTCACCCAGCTCGACAGCCGGCTTCGCGATTCGGGATACTCGCTCCAAACGCGAAAGGCGGCGGAGGAGGCTCTCGAGACCGCGCTCCGCGCCCTCCGCATCCACGTCGAGGGGAAGCTCCGGATCCTCGACGACGCGCTCCGCCTCGACCGGGCGGGCGAGCTCCTCGCCGAGCAGTCGGTCGGCGCCCTTCGGGAAGCGCTCTCGGGCGTCGACCGCCTTGCCTCGAGCGTCGAGGCCTACAAGCGGGCGGTGCCGACCTTCCTGGACGAGTTTCTCGCCGCCGAGGGCATCATCACCCGAAAGCGCGAAATCGACACGAGGATCGAGGAGGTGGTCCGCAACATCGTCGAGCGGCGCGAGCGGACCGCGGCGCTTCGGGAGGAGAACCGCGGATACCTCGCGAAGATCGAGGACTATCGGAAGACGCTCGAGGACCTCAGGGTGAATCGGGCGAAGATGAGCACCCAGGTCGGCGCGATCGAGGAGGGGGCGGCGATGCTCCGCCGCGAGATGCTCGAGAACGAGAGCCGCGTCGCCGACATCTCCGGGGAGATCGCTACGTGCAACGCCCGCTCGGCCGAGATCGCGGGCCAGGTCAAGGCGATCGAGGAAGAACGGCTCAGACTCGACGCCGAAGAGTCCGCGCTGAGCCTGGAGCTCCGCCGGCTTGAGAGCGGCATCTCGAGCAGGAACAAGGAGCTCTTCGACCGCGTCGAGTCCCTGAAGAGCGCCCGGGAGGTCCTCGAGAAGAACCAGAGCGCGCTCGAGCAGCTCCAGATCGATCTCGCGGGGATCAACACCGAGATCCGCACCATCCACGACAACTTCCAGGAGACCCATTCCCGGGATCTTTCCGAATTCGAGGGGCGCATGGGCAAGATCGCCGAGGAGCCGAGGGAGCTTCGCGCGCGCCTTTCGGAGATCAGGGAGCGGGAGAAGGCGCTCGGGCAAGTCAACCTCATGGCGCCCGAGGAGTTCGCCGAGGTGAAGGATCGATTCGAGTTCCTGAACGGCCAGATCGGGGACTTGAGGAAAGCGAAAGAGGACCTCAAGAAGATCACCTCGGAGATCCGCACGGAGTCGACCGAGCTGTTCCTCGACAGCTACGAGCGGATCCAAAAGAGCTTCCACACGACCTTCCGCCGGCTCTTCGGCGGCGGAAGGGCGGAGATCAAGCTCGTCGACCCCGAAAACGTGCTCGAGTCCGGGATCGACATCTACGCCCAGCCGCCGGGCAAGAAGCTCGAGAACATCGCGCTGCTGTCGGGCGGCGAGCGCTCCTTGACCGCGGTCGCCCTCCTCTTCGCGACCTACTCGGTGCGGCCCTCTCCGTTCTGCGTCCTCGACGAGATCGACGCCGCGCTCGACGAGGAGAATGTCGACCGGTTCGTCAACCTGCTCATCGAGTTCGGCGCCGCGTCGCAGTTCGTCGTCATCTCCCACAACAAGAAGACCGTGACCGGCGCGCGGACCCTCCTCGGCGTGACGATGGAGGAGTCCGGTGTCTCGAAGATCATCTCCGTTCGGATCGGCGACGCGCGGGAGGCGGTCGAGGCATGAAGGGCGCGCTCTCCCGCGAGATGAGGATCTTCCTCGCCGCGGTCGGCGCGGCGACGGTGCTCGCGGTCGTCATCACCGTCGCGGCGGCGCTCGCCACGCGGCGGCCTCCGCCTCCCGTGGCGGAGACGCTTCTCCCGGCGGGAACCGAGAGCGGTCTCGATGTGACCGAGCTTGAGCTCCCCCGCGCCTTTCTCGCACCGTGGAAGGATACCTGGTACCCGTCGCGGCCCCGGCTGAAGCGGTGGGGACCGGATCAGGTGAAGGGATTCTGGATCGACCCGCTCAAGGCCGGCATCGCCTCGATCACGGCCGAGAACGACGCCGATATCCGAGAGCTCCTCAGGCAGGTGCCCTAGGCGACATGAGCACGATTGGCTCGTCGCGCCGGCCAAGGCGTCGGCTTCCGCTCGCGCTCTCAGTCGCCTTCGTCGTCGCATCGTGCGCGACCTCCGCCGGTCGCGGAGGCGAGCCGAGCGCGCTCGCCCCGGCGCTCTCCGGGACAGCGGTCGCGCCCCCGGCCTCGGGCTCCGTACCCGAGGCGCCCCTTCCGGCGATGCCCCTTCCCGCGATTCCCGCCGGAAAGCCACGCGCGGCGCCGGAAAGCGCTCCGCCGTCCATTCCCATTCCGCAGCCGCCGGTCGCGCAGGCTCCTGAGAGCGCGCCAAGTGCCGGTCCGATCGACGACGTCCTTGTCGTCCCGGCGCCGAAGCGGGCCCGGCCGTCCGTCGAGGCTCCGGTCAGTCCTCCATCCCCGAAAGCCGTGACCCAGTCCGGAGCCGATCGGGCGGTCGCGCCCGAGGCGGTGCCGAGCGGGGCCGCCGAGCGCGAGATCGCGAAGGCGCAGCCTCCCCCCGTCGAGCAGGCGAGCCCCTCCCCGCCGCTTGCCGTCGAGCGGCGGGGAAGCCCGGGCCCCGAAGCGATTGAAGAGCGTCCCGCGCCGATCGCCGCTCCGCCTCCGGCTCCCGAGGCGCCGCAGGACCCCGGGGGCACGGCGCAAGCCGGAAGCGCGAGCAGCGACGAGCTCTCGCGGACGGTCTACGCGCGGCCGGGCGACGAGATCACCATCGACCTCGACGGGTCGGGCTGGATCTTCACGGGCACGGGAAGCTGGAAGGACGGTCTTCGCTATGTCTCGCGCACCCTCGACCCCGGCGGCACGACCTTCCTGTTCCAGGCGCAGGCCCTCGGGCTGTACTCCCTCGCCTTCCAGCGCCAGGACCTCGCGAGCGGCATCATGACGAGCAAGCTCGTGAAGGTCTCGGTGCTCGATCCCGGCGATTTCGCGAAGGCGCTCTCGGGAAGCGGCGTGGGCTCCGCCGCAGCCGGCGCGGCGGAGAGCTCGGCGGCGACGATCCCGGGAAACGGCTCGGGCGACTACGCCGAGGCGGAGGAGCTCGTGAGCGAAGGAGATCTTCCCGGAGCGCTCGCGGCCTACGAGACGAACTACGCGCCCGGGAATCCTAGGGTGAACGACACGATCGCGAGCCTCGCCTACCGGACCGGAAAGTACCGGGACGCGAGAAGCTTTTGGGAGCGCAATCTCACGCCCGCGGGGAGCGTCTACGCCGAGCTCGCGCTCGCCGGTCTCGTGAAGAACGCCGCCGCGGCGCACGACGTCGGAGAGCTTCGCGCGCTCTTCAGCCGCGTGAAGGGGGTGACGCAGGTTCAGCTTCGCGGCGAGCTCCTCGCCGCCGGCCGCTTCCTCTCGTCGAACGGCGCCTCGCTCCTTGCGGCGAAGTATCTCGAGGAGTACCTCAGGCGGTACCCGACCGATCAGGCCTCCGACGAGGCGTACTACCTCCTCGGCAAGCTCTACCAGGCGAATGGGCCGCTTCAGAGCATGCGCAAGGCGCGCGACGACTACGAGGAGATCCTCGACCTCTTCCCGGCGAGCGACTACTACGATCGCGCGGAGGCGAGAATCGCCTACCTCGACAGGAATTTCTTCGAGATCAGGTAGCCCGGGATCGGGCGACGTCCGCGCGGTCGTTGACACGTCCCGGCGATTCCGTTATAAAGGAAAAATGCTGGACAGAATCTCGCGGAAGATGGGAGAAATCCTCAAAAACATCGCCGGAAAGGGCTCGATCAGCGAGAAAAACGTCCAAGACGCCGTCGAGGAGATCAAGATCGCGCTCCTCGAGGCGGACGTCAACCTGCGCGTCGTCAGGCGGTTCGTGAACCGAACCCTCGAGGAGGCGAAGGGCGAGAAGGTCCTTCGCTCCGTCGAGCCCGGCCAACAGTTCACGAAGATCCTCTACGACCAAATGGTAGGGCTCCTCGGAGACGCGCGCCAGGAGCTCGATCTGAAAGGGCCCGACGTTCAGTCGGTGATCCTCCTGCTCGGGCTCCAGGGCTCCGGGAAGACCACCACGGCGGCAAAGCTCGCGCGTTCGCTCGCCGCCGCCGGGCGGAAGTGCCTCCTCATCGCCGCGGATCTCGCCCGTCCCGCCGCGGTCGAGCAGTTGAAGGTGCTCGGTTCGCAGATCGGCGTCGAGGTCTACAGCGAGGCGGGCTCCACGCCGGTCAAGGTCGTCATGGGGGGGCTGAAGCACGCCGAGCGCGGCCTGTTCAACACGGTCTTGGTCGACACCGCGGGGCGACTCCACCTCGACAGCGAGCTCATGACCGAGCTCAAGGAGATCGCCGAGGCGACGCGGGCGGTCGAACGCCTGCTCGTCGCCGACGCGATGACCGGCCAGCAGGCGGTCGACATCGCGAAGGAGTTCGACGAGCGGATCGGGCTCACGGGGATCATCCTGACGAAGTTCGACTCGGACGCGCGGGGCGGCGCGGCGCTCTCGCTGAAGACGGTCACCGGGAAGCCGATCAAGCTCGTGGGTACCGGCGAGAAGCTCGGCGATCTCGAGCCGTTCTATCCGGAGCGCGTCGCCTCGCGCATCCTCGGCATGGGGGACGTCGTGAGCCTCGTCGAGAAGGCGCAGGCGGCTATGGGCGCCGAGGAGGCGGAGGACCTCCAGCACAAGATGGAGTCCGAGACCTTCACCCTCGAGGACTACCTTGCGCAGTTCGCCCGCATTCGCAAGATGGGCAGCGTCCAGGCGCTCATCGAGATGATCCCCGGGGCGCAGGGAAAGATCGACGAGAGCGCGATCGACGAGAAGGAGCTCAAGCGCGAGGAGGCGATGATTCTCTCGATGACACCCTTCGAGCGCAAGAACTACCGCGTCATCGGGCCTTCGCGACGGCGCCGGGTCGCCAAGGGGAGCGGAACCACCGTCTACGACGTCACGCACTTCTTGAAGAAGTTCGAGAAGGTGCGTCTCATGATGAAAAAGGCGACGAAGAACAAGAAATATCAGGCCAACATGCTTTCGAAGCTCGGGGCATGAGCGAAGATTTCGGGAGGATTGAGTGAGCGTAAAGATCAGGCTGAAGCGGTTTGGAACGACGAAGCGTCCTTTTTTCCGGATTGTCGTGGTCGACTCGCGCTCGCCGCGGGACGGCAGGACCCTCGAGGAGGTCGGCTTCTACCATCCGATCGAGGTCGAGGAGAAGCAGATCAAGGTCAAGGAAGACCGCGTGAAGGAGTGGATCCAAAAGGGCGCCCGGCCGTCGGACACCGTGAAGCGGCTCCTCAACAGGATACAATTCCGCGTGAAGTAGGCGCCGCCCGCCTCGCACGAAACGCCTGCTGCTTGACGAAGGGAATCGAGATGAGCGGCGCGAAGCGAGGCCGCTCATGCTTGACGAAAAGAGCGAGGAGAGGACGGTGGAAAAAGACCTCGTAGAGTTCATTGCAAAGTCATTGGTCGACGATCCGAGCGGAGTTCAGGTGAACATGATCGAGGGAGAGAAATCGACGATTCTCGAGTTGAAGGTCTCCCAGGATGACGTCGGAAAAGTCATCGGAAAGCACGGCCGCATCGCGAAGGCGGTTCGAACCATCCTGAGCGCTTCGGCGACGAAAACGGGCAAGAGAGTCGTGCTGGAAATTCTCGATTGATGGAGCGGATCGCGATCGGGCAGATCAGGTCGCCGCACGGGGTGCGGGGACACCTGAAGGCGCGAAGCTACTCGGGCGAGACGGCGCATTTCCTGAAGCTGAAGTCGATTTACCTGGCCTCAGGCGGCAGGGAGAGGTGCTTCGAGGTGACCGAGGCGCGGCGCTTCGGCGAGGACGTCCTCCTGAAGCTCGCGGGGATCGAGACGCCTGAGGAGGGAAAGCGCTACTCAAGCTGGGAGATTTACGCTCAGCGAGAGGACGCCTCGAGCCTCCAGGCGGGAGAGTTCTACTTCGCCGACCTCTGCCGGTGCGCGGTGACGAAGGACGGGAGAACGCTCGGCAGGATCACGGCGGTCGTGGAGGGCGGCGCCTCCGAGCTCCTCGAGGTCGAGACCGAGGAGGGAGGCCGCCGCCTCGTTCCGTTCCTCGACCGCTTCGTCGGCGCCGTCGACATCGCGAAAGGCACCGTCGAGCTCAAGGAGGAGTGGCTGCTGAAGTGACGTTCACCTTGCTCACGCTCTTCCCCGAGCTCGTCGAGGCGTACTTCGCGACCTCGATCGCCGCGAAGGCGGTCGAGCGGGGGCTCGTCGGCCACCGCGTCGTCGGCATCCGCGACTTCGCGACCGACCGTCACGCGACCTGCGACGACGCGCCGTACGGCGGCGGCGCGGGGATGGTGCTTCTTCCCGGGCCGCTCGGCCTCGCCCTCGAGTCGGTGGGCGCCTCCGAGCGGCGGACCGTCTATCCGACGCCGTCCGGCCGGCCGTTCACCGAGCGGTACGCGCGGGAGCTCGCGAAGGAGACGGAGATCGTGCTCATCTGCGGGAGGTACGAGGGCATCGACCAGCGGATCATCGACAAGTATGTCGACGACGAGGTCTCGATCGGCGACTACGTGCTCTCCTCGGGGGAGCTTTCCGCTTTGACAATCGTCGACGCAGTCTTTAGACTTATCGAGGGGGTCATCAGCGGGGAATCGCTGCGGGAGGAGAGCTTCACGGACGGGCTGCTCGAGTATCCGCAGTACACGAGGCCCGAGGTGTACGAGGGCGCGCGCGTGCCCGAGGTGCTCCTCTCGGGGCACCACGCGAAGATCAAAGAGTGGCGCCTTCGGGAGAGCCTGAAGAAGACCCGGAGCTACCGGCCGGACCTCTATGCGAGGATCGAGAGCCGGTATCGCGACTTCGGCACGGACTGAAGATCGCGAGCCGACGGAAGAAAAAGGGGACCTATTCATGGACTTGATCAAGGCAGTAGAGGCCGCCCAGATCAAAGAGGGCGCGGAAAACTTCAAGGTAGGCGACACGGTTCGCGTGCACTTCGCCATCGTCGAGGGACAGAACGAGCGGGTTCAGCTCTTCGAGGGCGTCGTGCTCCAGAAAAAGAACTCCGGTCTGCGCAAAACCTTCACCGTTCGGAAGATCTCCTACGGCGTCGGAGTGGAGAGGATCTTTCCCCTCCATTCCCCGCGGGTCCAGAAGATCGAGGTGGTGCGCTCCGGCAAGGTCCGCAGGGCGAAGCTCTACTACCTCCGAAAGCGGGTCGGAAAGGCGGCGAAGGTCGCCGAGTCCTTCCGGAGAAAGCAAGAGGAATCGGAGCCGAAGCCGGAAGAAACATGAGACTCCCATGAACGCGATCCTGGAGTTCCAAACACAGTCTCGAAGCGACGGAGCTCGAGGTCGGGCGCTCCCGGAGCTGCGTTCGGGTGAGCTCATTTCCGTGAAGGTCGTCAAGCTCCTCGCGGGGTCTTTCGCGCGGGTGGGGATCCGCGGGAAGCTCTACACGGTGTCTTCGCAGGTGCCGCTTGCGACGGGCGCGACGCTCCGAGCGCAGCTGTTCCGCGCCCCCGGCAAGGTCTTCATCAGGGTCGTCCCGGAGCCGAAAGCGGGGGAGGACCCCGCGCGGAGCCTGCTCCGGACGCTCAAGCTTCCCGACGATCCGCTCGCCCGGCTCGCGCTCGAGGCGATTCAAAGGCTCGGTCTCGCGATCTCGGCGCCGAGCGTCGCGGCGCTCCGTTTCGAGCTTTCGCGAAGCCGCGCGGCAAGCCCGCGCCTCGCGCGGCTCCTCGCGCTCATGCTCGACAAGCACATTCCGCTCAGCAGCGAGCTGGTCGACGAGCTCTATCGCCTCTCGGAGGCCGAGGAGCCCTTCGGGGAGGACGACCGGTCGTCCGATCGAGCGCCGAAGGAGCCTGGGAGCGCCGAACCGATCGCCCCCGCGATCGCCGCGTCGCTCAAGCGGCAGCTTTCGGGCGCTTCGAAGGAGGTAGCTCGGGAGGGAGACGATTCCCCGCTCCTCCTCCTCAACCACCTCTCCGCCGACCACCAGAACTGGGTGGTGTTGCCCTTCAGCTTCTCGCGCTCGGGCGTCGAGATCTCGGGCTCGCTGCGCCTCCTCTTCGACCCTCGAAAGCGCCCGATTCGGTGCACCATCGTGGTCAAGCCGGCATCCGGCTCGCCGGGGATGGCCTTCGAGCTTCGACCGGGAGCGAAGCGGAGCATGACGCTTCACGCCGAGCCCGGCCTCGCCTCCGAGGCAGGGCGCCATCTCTCCGCCCTGAAAGAAAATCTTCGAAACCTAGGTGTCGAAGTTGACGATATAATAAAGGTGTTCGACCAGTTCGACGGGTTTTCCTCCGACGGAGTGGCTTCGGGTCCGGTCGACTGGGTGATGTGAAGCGTCTTCGGCAAGAAAAGGCGGATTTCGCGTGGAAAAGTCGGTCGCGCTGAAATATTCCCGGGGACTTCCCGCGCCCTTCGTCATCGGAAAGGGAAGGGGAGAGATCGCGCTTCGCATCAACGCGATCGCGCGCTCGCACGGCGTCGAAGTCGTTCGGATGCCGGAGCTCGCCGACTCGCTCTTTGTGCTTGACGTCGGGGAGTGGATTCCGGAGGAGCTCTTCGAGATCGCCGCCGAGGTCCTCGCGTTTGTCTACAAGGTACGGACGGCACGATGAAAACCATCAAGATCAGCGACCTGACGCCCGGAGTGATTTTCGACAAGCCGGTGTACCTCGACGGGGAGAACCTCCTCCTTCCGGCGAATATCCCCTTGCGCACCAAGGACTTGGAGCGGTTGAAGAGGTGGGACATCGCGGAGGTGAGGACCGACGGCGAGCCGATCAACCCGACCTCCTCGGCGCGCGATCCGCAGGTTTTCCAGGACCTCTTCAAGGGCGGCCCGTCGACGGAGCTCCTGAAGAAGTACACCGAGGCGGTGAAGACCCTCGACGCAGCGTTCGAGTCGCTGCGCAACAACCGCGCGCCGAAGGCGGCCGACATCAACAAGATCGTCGAGTCGCTCCTCCCGGCCATCCGGGACCATACCGACTCGATGGTGGCCTTCACCATTCACCTCGCCGCGGGCGGCTCGACCTCCCTCGCGGAGAGCTCGGTCAACTGCATGATCCTCTCGACGGTCATCGGGCTCATCCTCAAGCTTCCGCCGCAGCGGCTCCTGCAGCTTGCGATCGGGGCGCTTCTCCACGACATCGGCATGACCAAGGTGCCCACGGAGCTCCTCGAGAAGACCGACAATCTGAGCGAGGAGGAGCTCAACGTCATCCACCGCCACACCCTCTTTTCCTACTCCTACGTGACGAAGGTGCTCAAGTATCCCGAGGAGATCGGGCAGATCGTTCTCCAGCACCACGAGCGCTGGGACGGGAAGGGCTATCCGCGCGGCCTCGAGGGGGAGCACATAGCGCTCCCGGCGCGCATCGTCTCCCTCACGGACTCCTTCGAGGCGATGGTGCGCGACCGGCCGTATCGCAACTCGATGATCGGCTACTCCGCGATGCGCCAGGTGCTGAACGACAACTCGCGCCGCTTCGACTCGGAGATCCTCAAAGTGTTCATCAAGAGCATGGGGATCTACCCGATCGGGAGCATCGTGCTCCTCAACGACGGAAGCATCGGCCGGGTGATCCGCATCCACGGCGACGCGCCGCTTCGCCCCACCATTCGCCTTATCGTCGACAAGGACGGGCGGAAGGTCGGGGACACCGAGAACCTCGTGAACGATCTTCTCGAGGAGAAGAGCCTGTTCATCGCGAAAGCGATCAATCCGACGGACGTCAATGCCCGAAGCAAGTGACGTCCGTCGAGGGAGAACGCCCGCCGCCCACGGCGGGCGGGCGCTTCGAGCCCCTGTCCGCCGAGGAGAGGGGGAGAAGCTCCGGCCGCGCGTGGGCTTCGAGAACGGGCGCTTCGAGGCGGGACGGTCATGATTAGGATCGCGAAGCAGACCGATCCGAAGAAGCTCGCCGAGCTCAAGAAGAAGATCAACGACAAGGACTACCTCGCCTTCGCGATCTACAAGATCGCGCAGATCTTGACGAACGAGATCATGCAGGACGACGATCAGACGAAGCACAGGATCGTGTGACGGGGCGACTCGCGCAAGGCGAATAAAGCGACTATGGAACGGCAATTCGACCAGAAGGACTTTCCCGACTGCCCGCTCTGCGGCAAGCCCGTGAGGTATCTCATGACCGCGATAGCGCAGGGGAGCTCGGGGGAGCCGGCCCATTTCGACTGCGTTCTGAAGACGATCTCCGACGCCGAGGAGCTCCAGCCGCGGGAGAAGGTGTGCTACCTCGGCAACGGGAGCTTCGGGGTCATCAAGTTCAAGCAGAGCGGTCAGACGAAGTTCACGATCCGAAAACGCATCCAATACGAGGAAAAGGACAAGGTATTCCCCTGGCGCAAGCGCATCAGCAACCGCGTGAAGAGCCGCTGAGCCCCGGCCGCCCGAGGACACCGTCGCCATGTCCCTGAGATACGTGATCCTGGGGCTCCTGCGGGAGCATCCTCACTACGGCTACGAGATCAAGCAGAACTTCGAGCAGACGCTCGGGGACGTCTGGCCGCTCTCCTACGGCCAGCTCTACCCGACGTTGCGCAAGCTCGCGAGCTCCGGCTTCATCACCATGCAGACGGTTCCCGGAAAGAAGGCGATCGAGAAGAACGTCTACTCGATCAGCGAGAAGGGCCGCAGGGACTTCCAGGAGTGGTTCGACAAGAAGGTGAAGAAGACCCAGATCACCGTCAAGGACGACTTCTCGCTCTTTCTTTTCTTCCTGAAGGAGATGGACATCGAGCGGCTCCTGCCGGTCATCCGCAAGAACCACGACGTGGTCTCCCGCCACCAGGCGGTGCTCCAGGGACGGCTCGAGAGCCTCGGGGCGGGCGCTCCCTTTTTCCAGCGAGCGCTCATCAAGAAGATGATCTTTCACCTCGAGGCGGAGCGGATCTGGCTCGAGGAGATCATGATGGACCGGAAGGCCGGCCCCGCGGCGCGCTAGCCGCTGTACGCCTTCAGCTCGTCGAGGACTTGGAGCGCCTTCTGGTGCACGATCGCGACGTAGCTCCCCTCCGAGATGGTCACGATCGCCTGGAAGGCGTTCGGATCGCGCTCGCCGTTGTTCTTCTTCGCGAGCTTCTCGAAGGCGAGGAGCGCCGCGAAGGCGAAGTTGTTGTCCGGCGCGACCGCGTTCTGGCGGACGACGGCGGCCGCGATCGCGTCGGAGACCTGCGACCCCTCGTCGAGGCCGATCTTTCCGAGGGCGTAGACCGCCTCCGAGAGAACCATCGGCTCGTTGTCGCTGTGAATGACCTGCAGGAGGATGTTCTTGGCGCTCTCCCCGCCGAGCTGCCCGAGGATCTCGCATGCCTCGCGCCTGACCTCCGGGAAGTCGTTGATGACGCTTAAGTTTTCGATGACCGGATGGGCGGTGCCCTCGACCGCGAGATGCCCGAGCAGGTCGATCGCCGCGGCCGAGTCTCCGGTGATCTTCCCGTTCTCCGCCATGTCGCGCAGGCTCGCAAGCGCGAGGAGCTTGGAGTCTCGGTCGTTGCTCGTCGCCTCCTCGCGAACGAGGCGCAGCGCCGAGTTATTGAGGTAGAGCTGCTCGATGGTCTGCTCCCCCTGGGTTCCCGAGGCCGCGCTTGGCGCCTGCTGCGCGCAGAGCGTGCCGCCCGGGGCGAGCGAGAGGACGGCGGCCGCGAGCGTCAGCTGCCACAATTTTTTCATACTGAACCTCCATTTTTCACGATCGATCGGGGTCACGGGGACACCCCGATTTTCCAGGTCCCGTTGGTCATCTGTAGGTCGTAGAGGATGTAGCGGACGTTGTTGATGACGGTCAGGGCCCGAACATGCTCCTTGCTCACGAAGTCGAGCGCGTCGACCTCGGCGTCGGTGCGGCTCGGGACGACGACGTACAGGAAGTAGTCCTTCAGGCTCTGAAGCTTGATGTTCTGGCGCTCAAGCGCATTGAGAGTCGAGAGTTGGGCGAGCTTCGCCGGATCGCTGAAGGTGGCGATGTAGTCAGGCGTGAGATAGCCCGTCCACGCGTCGAAGTCCTGGTCGGCGATGACCTGATTGAGGGTAGTGATCAAGGCGCGCACATCGGCGAGCGTCTTGTCGTAGTAGTCCTTCGTGATCGCGACCGTCGCGGAGGCCTCCTGAGGTCGGGGGCTCCCCTGCGCCGCCTGGGCGGCCGGAGGAGGGGAGGAGGCGGCGGGCGGAGCGGAGGAGGCGACCGGCGGCGCGGGCGGGGCGCTCTTCGGGGGAGGCGGCGTGGTGGCGCAGCCGGCCGCGAGGAGCGCGAGGGCGGCCGTCGCGCCTGCAAGGACTCCCGTGTGCTTCATTGCGCTCAGTGTATAGGAGCCCCGGCGCTTTGTCAAAACGGCGGGCGCCGCCACTTTACCGCCGGGCGCTTTCCCGGTACAGTTTCAGGAGATGCTCAAAGCAGTCTTTCCGGGATCCTTCGATCCCCCGACCAACGGCCACCTGAATCTCGTCCACCGCGCCGCGGCGCTCTTCGACGAGACCGACGTCGTGATCGCCTCCAACCGGATGAAGAGCTACCTGTTCTCGGCCGAGGAGCGCTTCCGGATGATGAGCGAGCTCGTCTCGCCCTACGCGAACGTGAAGGTCTTCATCTGGGACCGTCTCATCGTCGAGTTCGCCGAGCGGAACGGCGCGAGGATTCTCCTTCGCGGCGTTCGCGCGCTCACGGATTTCGGCTACGAGTTCGAGCTCGCGATGACCAACCGCGGCCTGAACGGCACCGTTCAAACGCTCTTCATGCCGACCGATCCGCAGTATTTCGTCCTTCGCTCCTCGGCGATCAAGGAGATCGCCGCTTTCGGCGGCGATATCTCCTCCATGGTGCCGCCGAAGGTGGCCGAGGCGGTCAGGAGCAAGTTTCCGCGCCCTTGACAAGCGGGTGCCTATACGGTATTTTCACAGGACAACGCTGTGAAAGGGGTCGCGAATGGCACTGCCGAAATATAAGCCTTCGAAGTCGAGGACGCGTCGCCGGAAGGCGATGAACATGAAGCTCACCGTGCCGAACCTCGTTGAGTGCAGCACCTGCGGAAATAGGATTCTCCCCCATAGAGTATGCCCGAAGTGCGGTTCTTACCGCGGAAAGCAAATCCTTGAGCCCACGGAAATGGCGTAACGAGCCATAAGGAGTGCACAAACAGATGGACGACGAACTGCTCGCTAAGATGAAGAAATTGATTGCCGAGAAGCTTGAGGTCGAGGAAGATAAGATCACCATGGAGTCTTCGTTTCGGCAGGATCTCGGGGCGGATAGTCTTGACACCTACGAGCTCGTTTATGCGATCGAGGAAGAGATGGGTATCAGCATCCCCGACGAAAAGGCGAACGAATTCGAAACCGTCGGCGACGCTGTTAACTATATCAAGTCGCAGCTAAAATAATTTTCCACGTGACGTTTTCGGATAAGCTTGAAAATCTCAACACTCCGAAGGTGACAGCCGAGCGGCGAAAGGAGTTGCGGCTGTTCGAAAAGCACGCCGCGATCAGGTTCAGGAAAATCGACCTTCTGAACCTCGCCTTCTCCCACCGCTCCTTTGCGAACGAAAATCCCGGCGTTTCGGACAATAACGAGAAGCTCGAGTTCCTCGGCGACTCCGTGCTCGGCCTCGTCGTCGCGGAGTACCTGTTCCGCACGCTTCCCGACCGGGCGGAAGGCGAGATGGCGCGCATCAAGTCGTTCGTCGTGAGCGAAGACAGCCTCGTGCTGATCGCGAAAAGCCTGAAGGTCGACAACTTCATTCTCATCGGCAAGGGGGAGGAGTACTCCGGCGGCCGCTCGAAGAAGGCGATCCTCGCCGACTGCATGGAGGCGATCATCGGCGCGTACTTCCTCGACTCGGGCTTCCCGCCGTCGCGGCGCTTCATCCTCAGGCTGCTCGTGCCGGAGATCGACAAGGTCCTCGAGGATCGCCACAAGAAGGACTACAAAACCCTGCTCCAGGAGCTCGTGCAGAAAAAGCACAAGAGCTACCCGCGCTACAATCTCGTCGAGAAGACCGGCCCCGACCACGACCGCACGTTCTGGATCGAGGTGAAGATCAACGGCCGCTCCTACGGCCCCGGCAAGGGAAAGAACAAGAAGGAAGCGGAGCAGAGCGCCGCGAGCATCGCCTATAAGGCCTTCACCGCCGGGCGCGGTCCGAAGAAACCGACCGATTCGGAGGATTGAGCGCCGCCCCGCGACGGCCGCCTTCCCGGTCATTCAGCTTTTTCGAGCCTTTTCAGCGCGTGCTCGTAGAACTTTCCCGCGATTGCGGTCAGCCGCTCGGGGGTGTTCTCGGACGGGTCGTCGAGCACCGTCTCGAGGAGCTCCTTCAGGATCGTCCCCATGATCGGACCGCGCGGGATCCCGATCGCGGCGAGCTCCTCCCCGCCGATCGCGAGGTCGCGAAGGGCGAGCGCGCCGTCCTTCGCCGTCACCCGCTCGATGCGGTCCCGGAACTCGGCGAGCTTCCGGTCGTCCACGTAGCCGCCGGCGGTCCCGTAGGTGTCGGCCTTGCGAAGCAGGAAGAGATCGTCGATGGAGTCTCGTCCCACGCGCGCCACGAAGCGTCGCACCGCCGCGTCGGTCCACGTATCCTCGTAGAAAAACATGTGGTAACGGATGAGGTGGCAGACCGAGGCCTCGACCGCGTTCGAGAAGCGAAGTCGCGTGAGGATGGCGCTCGCCATCTCCTCGGAGTACTCCTCGTGCCGGTAGAAGGCCGGAAGCCCGTCGTCGCCCACGGTTCTCGCTTTCGGCTTCCCGATGTCGTGGAAGAGCGCGGCGAGCCTGAGGTCCGTCCGCTCGCGCGGCGCCCCGTCGCAGGAGTAGAGCGAGTGCTTGAAGACGTCGAATTCGTGAATTCCCTTCTGCTCGACCCCCTTGCCCTCGCAGAGCTCGGGAATGATCCGCTCGAGGAGGCCGGTCTCGTCCATCAGGAAAAACGCGATCGACGGGCGCTCGCTCTTCAAGATCTTCACGAGCTCCTCCTGGATTCGCTCGGCGGAGACCGCTTGGATCCGCTCCGAGCAAAGGCTCATCGCGCTTTTCGTCTCCGCGTCGAGCGCGAATTGGAGCTGCGCGGCGAAGCGGCAGGCGCGCAGGAGCCGCAGGCCGTCCTCGTTGAACCGCTCGGCGGGCGTCCCGATCGCGCGAATGAGGCGACGCTTCAGGTCGCCTCGGCCGTCGTGGGGGTCGAAGAGCGTTGAGGTCGCGAGGTCGAGCGCGATCGCGTTGATCGTGAAATCGCGCCGCTTGAGATCCTCGTCGATCGAAGAGGAGAATTGCACCTCGTCGGGATGGCGCGAGTCGCTGTATTTCCCGTCGGCGCGGAAGGTCGTCACCTCGACCTCCATGCCGGCGAAGCGCACCGTGACCGTTCCGTGCTTCACGCCCGTCGGGATGACGTGCGGGAACATTCTCATCACGTCGCGCGGCTTCGCGTCGGTCGCGACGTCGTAGTCGGTCGTGGGGGTGCCGAGAAGCATGTCCCTCACCGCGCCTCCGACGAGGTAGCAGGCGAAGCGCCCCGCCGCGAAGACGCGGGCGAGCTCGCGGAGCGCCCCGGGAATCGTCAAGGCAGGCACAGGTGGTATAGTAAGCCTCGCGGAGAGTGGGCTGTCAAGCGCGCGTTTGCGGTTCGCGCATGGTAGAGGGGTCGCGGGCCCGCGCGGGTGGGCCCATCCTGAGAGTTTCTCACGCGGAGCAGACGGCCGAGGCCCGAGGGATTTTCAGGAAGTGTCCGCGAGAGCTAGTCCTGAGAGAATCGGAGGGAACGGCGCTCGGTAGGAAGGAGGCCCCGCGTGCGGGACCTCCTTCTCCTTTCAGAAGCTTCTCTACTTGAAGAGCTGGAGAACGGTCTGGCTCTTCTGATTGGCCTGCGCGAGCATCGCGGTCGAAGACTGGACGAGGATTTGGTTCTTGACGTACTGAACCATCTCGGCGGCCATGTCGGTGTCGCGGATGCGGGACTCGGCTGCCTGCAGGTTCTCGGCTCCGACGTTCAAGCCCTGCGTGGCGTAGTTCAGGCGGTTCTGGTACGCCCCGAGGTCCGCGCGCTGCTTGCTCACGATCTCGAGCGCCTTGTCGAGGATCCCGATCGCCATGTTCGACCGGTCCGGCGAGGAAAGGGAGATGAAGGTCGCCGTGCTCGGAAGTCCGTTCGTCCCCTGAACCCCGAGGCCCTGCGCCGTCATGGTCCCGATGTACACGCGCATGCGCTGATCCATGTTGGCGCCGATGTGGAGCCACATGCTCGCGGTCACGGTGTTGTTTCCCGTCACCCGCGCGAAACGGCCGGTCAGCATGTTGAGGCCGTTGAACTGGGCGTGCGAGGCGATGCGGTTGATCTCGCTGACCAGCTGGGACACCTCGACCTGGATGTCCATGCGGTCCTCGTTGCTGTAGATTCCGTTCGACGCCTGCACCGCGAGGTCGCGGAGCCTCTTCAGGATGTCCTGCGACTCCTGCAGGTAGCCTTCGGCGGTCTGAATGAACGAAATGCCGTCCTCGGCGTTCTTCTCGGCCCTGTTCAGGCCGCGAATTTGCGCCTCCATCTTCTCGCTGACCGCGAGCCCCGAGGCGTCGTCACCGGCGCGGTTGATCCGCTCGCCGGACGACAGCTTCTCGATGTTCCCCTGAACGTTCAGGTCGTTCATCTGCAGCTCGCGGGCGGCGAACATCGCGCTCAGGTTGTGATTGATGACCATAGAGATCCTCCATGATTGAAACTCGCCGGACATCCATGTCCGGTTCTCTACCTCCAAATGTCGGCCGTCCGCCGGCTTACTTGAGGGAAAGCTCGTATGCAAACGTGATAAATTCTGCTATCGTAGGGCGGGATATTTGCAAGGAGAGGCCGAAACGGGCCCGGAAGCGCCCGCGGGCTCTCTTTCCGCGCGACTTCACGGGGAACGGAGGGGCAGGTGGCTGACAGGAACGTGGGGGTCCGAAGGATCGCCGCTTTCGATCGGTTGGGACCGGCGCATGGCTGACCGGACGGTTTTCGAGCGCCTAGCCGAAACGCTGCCTGAGAAAGAGCGCAAGGAGCTCCTCACCAAGCTCACCCGAAGCATGAACTTCCAGCTGAGCGTCGACGAAAGCATCTACCACAAGCAGATGGGCGCCGACGAACGGGAGAAGCTCATCGCGCAGGACCTCGACAGGCTCTCTCCGCTCGCCCGTTTTTTCATGTGGCTGAGGACGGTCCTCTCGGGGAGGAACCGCAAGGAGCTCCTCGTCGCGGCGAAGATACGGCAGCTGAAGGCGTCGATCAACCGGATCGCGCCGGGGATCACGGGGTTCGAGACCCGCGACCTCTCTCCCCGCGTCGCCGACGCCTTCTTCCGCCTCTACGTCCTCACCCTGCCGGTCAAGGCGATCTATCGAAGGCTCATGCTCAAGACTCGCGAGATCGAGGGAGCGTTCATCGACTTGATCGAGGAGCGCATCCCGGAGCTCCGCGTCGGGCTCTCCGACGTCATCTCGATGGATACGCTCCAGGAGCTCTACGATGAAAAGGGGAGCGAGCCCGCGATCAAGCGGGAGGTCCTCGCGAAGCTCGACGAGTTCGCCGCCGGTCTCGACGAGGAGCTCTTCACCTCGATCGAGAACGAGATCGTCCCGCTCTTTTTTCTCAAGGACATCGTGCTTTTCCCCTACGCGTCGTTCTTCCAGCTCTTTCACATTACGGTCGAAGGGTTGAACACGACGGAGCGGCCTTCGTTTAAGTCCGCCTCGGCGATGCTGACGCTCGAGTACCTCGAGAAGATGTACTTTGGCACCTACGCGACGCTTCGCATTCCCCACCCCTTCCGGCTGAGCCCGGAGATGGTGCACTACGTCGCGCGGCTCGCCGGGAAGCCGAGCGAGGAGGAGAGCGCGCCTGCGCCTCGGGGGTCCCGGAAGCGGGGAGCGAAGCCGGCCGAGGCGGACGACGGCGCCCAGACGAGCGAGGGGGAGGCTCCGGGAGACGAGCCTGAGGGGATCGACGAGGAGTCGCTTGCGGCGAGCTTTCGCGCGCTCTACGACGAGGTCCGCCGATTCGAGCGGGACATGCCTCTCGCCGAGCTCATTCGCTACTTTCTGAAGGATCCGTACTACAAGCTCTACGTGTACGTCCCCAAATTGCGGCTCAAAGAATACTACGTCGCGGTGCTCAAGGTTCGATTCATCGCGGAGTTCAGCTCCTACTCGGAGTCCCTGAAGCTCCGGTCGATCGAGCGGCAGATCGCGAACCTCTTCGAGAACCAGCCCATGGTCAACTTCGAGAACTACCGCGAGCTGAAGAACGTCGATTATTCCAAGCTCGGCCTGCCGAGGTTTTCCCGCACGCGCTCGCTGAACGTGCTCTACAACTTCGTGCGGTGGTACTATCACGAATACGTTCACGAGATGGTGCGAACCCTGAACAATCTCGTGCTCGTTCAGAACCGGATCACGAGAAACAAGCTGCTCCAGCATGCCGCGGCGCTCGAGGACGTCGAGCGAAAGATCAAGGATTTCGACGACGAGCTTGGCCCGGAGACCGAGCAGGGTAAGATCTTCCAGAAGCTGCGCATGTCGGTCGCAAACGACACGAGCCACCAGCAGGCCTTTCGCACGATCGTGCTCCAGATGGACGCGCAGGCCGCCACGCTCATCGAGCGGGGACGGGAGGCCTTGAACGGCCTGTTGAAGGTTTTCCAGGAGCTCCTCGTGAACCAGGGCGAGGCGATGAGAGAGCGCCTGGAGGCGAAGTACTACATGAACGGCAGGCTCATTCCCCTGTCCCAGGCGATCGAGGAGCGCTCGGAGCGCATCAACACCTTCCTCACGCTCTGGCGTCAGCTCATGGAGAACGAGGGCGGCTGACCGAGGATCTCCGCGCGAATTCTCTCGGCGGTCGCCTGCGGCGACTCCACGAGGACCCGCTTGCCGGCGATGAGATCGGCCATGCCGGTCTCGCGCGGGTAGCGCGGGATGAGGTGGACGTGGAGGTGGCTGATGGAAGCGCCGGCGACGAGACCCATGTTGTAACCGATGTTGTACCCTTGAGGAGCGTGCGTGCGGTCGAGGATATCGAGCATCCCCCTCACGAGTCGGTTCAGCGCGGCTTCCTCCTCCTGCGTGTATTGGCGGATGTCCTCGACGTGGCGTTTTGGGAAGATCATGAGATGGCCGGGGTTGTAGGGATAGAGATTGACCGAGACGTTGAAGAGTCGGTCGTCGAAGACCGAGAGATTCACGACTTCGGGAGACTTCTCGTTGATGAGGCAGAGAATGCAGCCGTCGGGCTTTTTTTCCTTGAGATACTTGATCTTGTCGAAGTTGAAGAAATACTCCACCCCGGGATTGTACGTCGAAAGTCAACCGGGGACAAGGGAAGGTCTCGTCCGTAAAAGCGAGGAGCGTCGATGGTAGACTCCCCCGTCATGTCCGGCAAAGAGCGCTTTTTGTGGCTTCCCTCGGTCGTCGGCCGGACCTGCGTCTTTCTCTTTCTCTTTACGCTCCTGTGCATCAGTCTCTTTCTTCTGGGGAACTTCCAGGACTTCCTCGATTCCACCCAGGTCTTTCTCCTCCACCTCTTCGAGATCTCAAGCGTCGCGTTCGTCATGGCGAGTCTCTACTACATTGGCGTCCTGATCGTCCTTGCGTCGCGGGGGAGGCGCCTCCAGACGCTCAGGCTCGTGCTCGCCGCGGCCGGCGTCGTCGCATTCTCGGCGCTCTACGCGCTCGTACGCTTCTTCCTCGCGTGGCTCTAAAGCGGCTCGAATTGACACCACCGGGACCAGGCGGGTAGTATTCGTGCATTCACAAGGGGGCGCGGCGGCATGGTCAAGGCGGTCAGGGGAGCGATCCAGGTCGAGAACGACCCGCAATCCATGGGCTCGGCGGTGGGCGAGCTCATGGGCGAGCTCGCTCGGCGCAACGGGATCGCCGAACGCGACATCATCAGCATCGTCTTCTCGCAAACCCCGGATCTGAACGCCGCGAACCCCGCGACCTCGCTGCGGAGATTCGGCTTTTCGTCCGTGCCGCTCTTCTGTACTCAGGAACCGGCGTACTCGGGTTCGTTGCCGGGCATCCTTCGGGTTCTCGTCACCTTCAATACGGACCGTGACGAAGTGTCTCCGGTTTACCTGAACGGGGCGGAGCGTCTGCGAAGCGATCTCGGTGGATCGCGATAACCTTGCCGCGGGTGTGAAGATTCGAGCGCCGTCCGCCGATGGTGAAACGTGGAAAAGGCCGTACCGCTGAAGACTTCCATCGAAGTCTCCCGGATCCGCAAATCCTGCCGGCTCGTCGAGACGCTCTTCCTCGAGCTGAAAAGCAGAATGGCGCCGGGGATGACGACCTTGGACGTGAACGGCTTGTGCGACGTCTTCCTCCGCGCAGGCGGCGGAGCGAGCTCGCTCAAGGGGTATCGGGGTTTCCCGGGAAGCATCTGCACCTCCGTCAATAACGTCGCTGCCCACGGGGTTCCGAGCGAGTATCGTCTCGGCTTGGGCGATCTCGTGAGCGTCGACATCACGGCTCACATCGACGGGTGGCACGGCGACAGCGCTTGGACCTATATCCTCGGCGACGGGACGCCCGACGCCCGGCGCCTGCTCAAGGCGGCCTGGCAGGCGACCATGGCGGGGATCCGCGCCGCGAAGGCCGGAAGGCGGCTCGGCGACGTCGGCGCGGCGATCCAAGAATCGGCGCGCCGGTTCGGATGCGGCGTTCTCGACAAATACGTCGGCCACGGGATCGGACTCGATATGCACGAGGAGCCCATGGTGCTCAACTTCGGCAGCCCCGGCACCGGGCAGCCGATCGTTCCCGGAATGGTCTTCACGATCGAGCCGATTCTCTGCCTTGGCGCTCCCGAGGTGCGCACCCTCGGGGACGGCTGGTCGATCGCAACCGCGGACAACAGCCTGAGCGCGCAGTTCGAGCAGACCGTTGCGGTGTTCCGCGACCGTACCGAGATTCTTACGCTTTCTTCGGTCAAAGGCGCGCTCGACCTCGAGTTTCCGCCGTTCTACTAAGGGCGAGCGCGCGTTCCCGCGCGCGGCCGGTCCAGCCGCCGCAACCGAGGCGCGCGTCTCGGCTGAGGCCCGAGCGAAGACACGGGTTTGCCGCTGTCGGCTCCGAGCGCTCTTCTCCCTTTCGCGCCGAAGGGTCGATCGAGAGGCCCGAAGGCGCTGCGCGAGGGAGCCGCTCGATCGCTTCCTCGAGTCGCACGTAGGCCGCCGCGGTACTCGGATCCCGGATAGGACATTCTCCCGAGACCGAGACCCGCCGCCTCCCGGCAAGCCCGACGAACACATCGGAATATCGGTCTCCGGAACGCTCGACTCGATCATTGCTGAGGACTGCCTGAATTGCTCTTGGAAGCCGCGTCGCGTCCGGACCGCTGTCGGAGAACAGGTAGGGAACGTAGCCAGGTCGCCGGATGGCAGCGCTGCCCACGTAGGCGAAACAGCGAGCCGAATTCTTTTGTTTGTGGCGGAGAAGCTCGCCTTCGACGCCGGTCCCCACCGGCCTTCTCCGCTCTCGCAGGATCGGGCGGCCCTTGCAGCTCGA
Source organism: Spirochaetia bacterium (assembly GCA_030041455.1). GTDB lineage: Bacteria > Spirochaetota > Spirochaetia > DAHUYW01 > DAHUYW01 > DAHUYW01. Next base: position 718 of record JASHNV010000026.1, on the reverse strand, counting down.
ACGTCTTTCCACGTCGACCTCGCGATAGACGCCGCGGACGCGAAGCCCTGATCGAGCGCAGCCCAGACCGTCCGTCTGTTCCGAGCGAGCGAGTCGGGGTGTTTCGCCTCGACAAGGAGGTACTTGATTCCGGGCTCCGAGAGGAGAAGGTCGGCGTGGCCGATTTGGTTGTTGTGGACCTTTGCCGTTCGGGTAGGACGTCGGTGAAGAGATCCTCGGCAGGGTTCTCGGCCACTTTCGCGCCGACTACCCCATGACGGCTCTTTTGCTCAAGCACGGTCCGCGCGCTCTTTCCCGGAACGTCGGCCAGCTAGCTCGAATGCGGGCGGTCGGGCCCTTGCAGCATGACAGGTTCTCGACCCTATCGGAAAGCGCCGCAGCCCTTTTTCCCTCGGCTATTCTCATTTACTCAGGCCGAAACGCAAGGTACGGCGCTTGCGCTTTCAGGAAGGGACGGAGGAGAGTCGCTCGCGCGGAGCGTCGTCGTTTTGATGAATGCGGCGTACGGACCAGGATGGTGAGGAACGAGGCGCCTCGCGGAGCGCCGAATATCGGCTTCGGAGCTCCAGAGCGACAATCCCGTCGCTTGACACGTGGCGGTCGTAAAGGTACCGTTTCGCTCGATGCCGCGAGCACGGGTGCGTGCTATTGCAGCGCGTGAAGTTGCGGCGTCATCACCATCGCCACCTTAGCTCAGCTGGCCAGAGCACGTGATTTG
>JASHNV010000148.1 GCA_030041455.1 Spirochaetia bacterium | reverse complement strand
ATCGACCGGCTCGAGTCGGTGATCATGGACTTCCCGAAGGGCCAGGCGCTCTTCCTCACCTCGACCCAGCTCGTTCCCTACCAGCGGATGCAGTTCTTCGGGACGAAGCAGCGCGTCGAGATCGAGATCCCCTTCAACGCCCCCAAGGACCGCAAGTGCCGCATATTCACCGACAACGGAGACCTCACCGGCGCCGGCCTGAAGACGATCGAGATTCCGGTCTGCGACCAGTACACGATCCAGGGCGACAAGTTCTCCGAAGCCATCCTTTCAGGCGGCCCGGTGCCCGTGCCGCTTGAGGACTCCCTCGCGAATCTGGCCGTGGTCGAAGCGATCTTCAAGTCCGCGGAGAGCCGCGCCTGGGTCACGGTCTAGCGCGTCCGCCCGGGCGCCGGCGCGAGGGTGGTCGGGGAGAAATGCCCACTCGCGCGCGTCGACTCAGGCGCGAGGTCCGGGCTCGGAACGGCCGTTCCGTCTATCCGACGTCGATCGACTCGGTCGCGAGGGGAATCACCTTGGTTCCCGCGAAGGTCCACGGCTCGCTCTTCAGCGCGAGCACCGTCATATCGTCGTCCTTCTCTCCCATCCGGACGATGAGGGATCCGAAGAAGTCGTAGAGGAAGAACCGGATCCGGCACGGGCCGGCGCCGAGCGAGAGAGGCTTGACGTCGACGAGCACGCTGCGAAGCTCCCGGCTCACGGTGAACTGGATGGAGCTCCGCGCGCCCTGCCGGTAGGCGAGGCTCTCCCCGTCGTCGAAATGGTAGGTGTAGTGGGCCACCCCCTCGTACTTCTCGCTCACGAAAAGGTGCAGCTCGACGTCGTCGAGCGCGTTCGCGTTCGTCGCGCGCTCGCCCGCCTGCATGGGAACGATCGATCCCTCGCGGAGGTAGATCGGCGTGTTCTTGCTGGACTCGACGGCCGTTACCTGGCGGCCTCCGCGCAGCCACTTGCGGTCCCAGGGGCTGTACCACCTCGAGTCCGGGAGAGCCACCTTCCGGTTGTTGCGGTTCGCGGTCACGACCGGCGCCTGCATGATCGCGGGACCGACCATGAATTGGTCGTCGATCGTCTCGAGGACGGGGTCCTCGAACTCGTAGAAGAGGGGTCGGAGAATCGGCCGGCCCGACTCCTCCTGCTCGATGAACAGCCCGTACAGGTACGGAAGCAGCTTGTAGCGGAGCGCGATGTAGTGGCGGAGGACCTTCTCGACCTTCGCGCCGAACGCCCACGGCTCCTGGCGCCGGCCGCCCTTCCAGCAGTGGTTGCGCAGGAACGGGAAGAGGAAGGCGGCCTTGTACCACGCGATCGCCACTTCGTCGCTCGCGTCCCCGTCGAAGCCCGGCACGTCGGGGCCGTTGAACGGAATGCCCGAGAGCGAGAGGTTCAGCGAGAGCGGTATGCTCCCCGCGAGGTGGTGGAAGTTCGAGACGTTGTCGCCGGTCCAGAGCGCCGCGTAGCGGCTCGTGCCGATGAAGCCGCTTCTGCTCAGGAGGAAGGGGCGCTTGTCGGGAGCCGCCGAGAGGAGTCCTTCGCGCGAGGCCATCTGCATCCCGAGCGCGTATTGATTGTGAAACGACTCGTGGGAGCGCCTGCCCCGGTCGAAGCGCATCTCGTCGAGAACGACCGACCCGGTCGAGGGATCGTTCATGTCGAGCCAGAAGCCGTCGAATCCGAACGCCCGGAGCGCCCTCACCCTCTCCGCCCACCATCCCCGCCCCTCAATCATCGAAAAGTCCGGAAACACGACGGCGCCCGGCCAGACGTAGCCGACGTACTCGCGGTTCTCGGTGTTCAGACAGAAAAGCTCGCGTTGGGAGCCGTCTCGGTAGTGCGCAAAGCGCTTGTCGAGCTTGATCCCCGGGTCGAGGATCGGCACCACGTGCGCTCCCCGCGCGCGGAGATCGGCGATGTTTTTCTCAGGCTCGGGAAAGGCCTCCGGATCGATCGTGAAGACCTGATATCGCTCCATGTAGTCGATGTCGAGCCAGAGCCCGTCGTTCGGGATGCGGCGGGCGGCGAACTCCTCGGAGAGCGCCGCGAGGTCCGCGTAGGACCGGTAGCCCCACCGCGACTGGTGGTGTCCGAGCGCCCAGAGGGGAGGGAGCGGCGTCGTTCCGCACAGCTTCTGAAGCCGGCAGGTGACGGAGTCGACCGTGGCGCCGTAGATGAGATAGAGCTCGGGAGCGCCGTCGGTCGACCCGACGTAGAAATCGCGATCGAGGACGCTCTCGGCCGGCTCCTGCACGAGCCCCTCGAGCGCGCCGGTGTTCATGAAGACCGGAAAGGGATTGTTGACGAGCAGGCCGAGCCAGCCCTCCTCGAGCTTCACGAGGAGGTAGGGAATGGAGGCGTACATGGGGTCGGTGACGCCCTCCTTCACCTCGCGCGGCGAGAAGTCGCCTGCCACGTCGGTGTTCCAGAAGAGGGTGCGCTTGCCGCTCTTCTCGAAGCCGTTGTTCTTCTCCCCCATGCCGTAGAAGCGCATCTCGGGCGCGTGGCGGAAGCGAAACATCCACTTCGTCCCCGAGACGCCGAAGGACTGCTCCTTCCTGCTCCGAAAGAGCTCGTCGCCGGCCTTCGCCCGCGACAGGACGAGCTCGGCGCATCCGTCGAGTCTCAGCGTGGTGGAGGACTTGGAGCCGCTAAAAGCCCTGAGATCGAGCTCCGCCTGGCTTGAGCTCCCCTTCCAGGCGCGGCTTCTCACCTCTACCCGGTGGACGTCGCTCCCGAGGTCGCGGAGCTTGAAGTCGAAGGCGCGCTTGCCGAGGCCGTAGGGGTTCTTCCGGGTTTGAATGAAACTGAAGTTGGACGGGTTGTCGATCTTGTTGAAGTACATGTCAATGCTTCGCCGCCGACTCGCGCTTCTTCCGCGCCTGCTCGGCCTTGCGGCTGATACGGTTCCAGGAGGCCGCGACGCCCATCGCGGAACGCACCTCGGCGAGGGTCAGCCGCGCTTCCTCCCGCATCTTGAGGGTCCCCTCGACGATGACCTCGTCGACGAAGCCTCCGCGCGCCTCGAAGTCCTTCCGCCGCTCCCGGATCGGATCGAGGAAGGCGTTGAGAGCGGCGGCGAGCTTCTCCTTGACTTCGACGTCGCCGACCGTTCCGGCGCGGTAGCGGGCCTTCAAGCCCTCGACCTCCTCTTTGTCCGGGTTGAAGATGTCGTGGTAGGCGAAAACGGGGTTGCCCTCGACGGTCCCCGGGACGTCGGCCGAGATCCGCTTCGGATCCGTGTACATGCTCATGACCTTCTTGCGCACGGCCGCCTGCTCGTCGGAGAGCAGGATGGCGTTCCCGAGCGATTTGGACATCTTCGCGCTTCCGTCGGTCCCGACGAGGGTGGGCACCTCCCCCACGAGGACGTCGGGAACGGGGAAGACCTCCCCGTAGAGATTGTTGAACCGCCGGGCGATCTCGCGCGCGAGCTCGACGTGGGACTCGTTGTCCTTTCCCACGGGCACGAGGTGGGCTCGAGGCATGAGGATGTCCGCGGCTTGGAGCACGGGGTAGCCGAGAAGCCCGAACGGCATCTCGGTCAGATGAGCCGACTGGACCATGTCCTTCAGGGAGGGAATCCGCTGCAGGCGGGGAACGGTGACGAGCATCTCGAAGAACAGGTTGAGCTCGAAGACCTCGGCTACCGCCGACTGAAGATAGATGACCGACCGCTCGGGGTCGATCCCGCAAGCCAGATAGTCGAGCGCCATCTCCCGAGCGTTGTCCGGAATCTGCTCGATCTCCGCTTTCTCGGGCCGCGTCGTCAGGGTGTGGAGATCGGCGATGATGAAAAAACAGTCGTAGCTGTCCTGCAGCCTCACGCGGTTCGCGATCGAGCCGACGAAATGGCCGAGGTGAAGCCTGCCGGTGGGCCGGTCTCCGGTCAATATGCGCTTTCTATTCATGGATCTCCCTTCCGCGCGGCTGAGTACAGGCTCGAGCGTTGATTCGGCGAGCGGGATCGACTACCTCGTTCCCGCCGCTCGTGCGTCCCGGATCTTCCCCGATCCCATGAAGATTCCGAAGGGCCTCAGAGCCGGGACGTTGTCGCAAATGATCTTGACGACGACGGCGATCGGAACCGAGAGAAATGCCCCGACGATCCCCCACAGCCAGCCCCAAAATATGAGCGAGATGAGGATCACGATCGGGCTCAGGTTCAGCCGGTTTCCGAGCAGCCGCGGGTCGACGAAGTTCCCCATGATGATCTGAATCGCGGCGATGACGACGAACGTGACGAGCGGCCGCTCGTAGGCGGGATAGAACTCCACGAACGCCATGAGGGTGGTGATCGCGATGATGAACAGCGCGCCGATGTTGGGAATGAAATTGACCACCATCGCGACGATTCCCCACAGCACGGGGAAATCGACGTGGAGGAGCAGGAGCGCGAGATAGACCTCGATACCCGTGATGATGCTGATGAAGAGCTTCACGGCGAGGTAGCGACCGACCTGGAGGCTGATGTGGTCGAAGATCTCGGTCACCTTCGCGCGGGTCGCCTCGTCGAAGGCGCTCAAGAGCTTGGGCTGGAAGTACGGGCGCTCGAGCAGAATGAACACGACAAAAACCATGATCACGCCGAGCTCGCCGATGAACTTCAGGGACCACCCCGAGACGCTCAAGAGCACCGGGCGCAGCGTCCGCGCCCAGTTGATGTCGGGAACGACGTTCACGATGCCGAGCGTGTTGGAGAGGAGCTGCTTCGCGTCGTCGAACAGGAGGATGAGACGGTGCTGATAGCGGGGATAGACCTTGATGAAGGAAGCGATCCCGGCGTGGACGACGAAGCCGAGCATGAAGAAGAACCCGAGGACGACGGCGACCGAGACGACGATCGCGACGACCCTCGGCAGCCGGGTGCGCTCGAGAAAGTCCACGACCGGCGCGAGGACGAAGAACAGCAGTCCGGCGACGACGAGAGGCACCAGGACGATCTGCGCCGCCCTGAACACCGCCCCGACAAGGAAAAGCACGACGATGCCCAAAAGAGCGACGACGATCTTGCCGCTGTCCATAAAAAGATACTACCACGGTTTCGCGCCGCGGTGGAACCCACTCTCGTGTCGCGCCGCGGCGCGATTGTCGCGCGGGCGGAAAGCCTATAGAATGAGAGGCATGGGAGCTACCATCAAGGACGTGGCGCGCCTCGCGGGGGTCTCCACGGCCACCGTTTCCCGCGTCATCAACAACGATCCGCGGATCGCGCCGACGACGCGAGAACGGGTGGTCGAGTGTATTCGGTCGTCCGGCTACCGCATCAACAAGATCGCCCGCAGCCTGAAGATCAACAAGACCCACACGATCGGGTTCGTGGCGCCCGAGCTCGCGAACGACTTCTTCATGACGATCGCGAAGGGAGTCGAGGAGACGGTCGCCGCGGCCGGCTACAGCCTGCTCATCGCGAGCTCGAACGAGAACGCCGCGCAGGAGGCGCTCCGCATCGACCTCCTCATCGAGAAGTGCGTCGACGGCGTGATCATCATTCCCGCGACGAGCAACGGCCGGCACTTCATCGAGCTCAGAGAGGGCGGCATTCCGGTGGTGCTCGCCGACCGTCTCGTGAGCGACTTTCCGGCCGACGCCGTCCTCGTCGACAACGTCCAGGGAAGCCGCGAAGCGGTCGCCCTCGTCATCGAGGAGGGCTGCGAGCGAATCGGCTTCATCGGCGGGGACCTCGATCTCACCTCGGCGCAGGAGCGGTTCAAGGGCTATCTCAAGGCCCTCGCCGATCACGGCGTTCGGCCGGAGCAGGCGATCATCAAGTTCGGCGACTTCCACATCGACAGCGGCTACGCGCTCATGCGCGAGCTCATGGAAGAGCCGAACCCTCCCGAGCACGTCTTCATTTCCAACTATTACATGCACATCGGCGCGACGATGTATCTCGTCGACCACGCCTCGACGCTGCCCCGGGTGCCCGCGATCGCGGGCTTCGACGACATGGAGTTCACGTCGCTCCTCGGCTTCGCCTCCGTCACGGTCAAGCAGCCGGTCATCGAGATCGGACGCAGGGCGGCGGAGCTCCTCATCCGAAAGATCGAGGCGAAGGACAAGAATCCGAACCAGCCCGCGCGACCGCGCTTCCAGATCCTCCGACTACCCGGGGAGCTCCTCGTTCGGGACAGGCCGCAGAAGACCATCCTCGCCCGTTCCGATTTTCACTTGCAGAAATAATATTCTCGTAGGATAATTTCCCCGTAGCATAATGTAATCGATTACATCACTGAGGAGGGCGAGATGGCCAACGTCAAGAACATGAAACAGGTGCCCTTCGAGAGCCGGCTTCGCGCCGGGCTCCCGAAAGTGGGCATTCGACCCGCCATCGACGGACGGCTCGGAGGGGTACGCGAGTCGCTCGAAGAGAAGACGCTCGGCATGGCGCGTTCCGTCGCGAAGCTGATCGAGGACAACCTCCGGCACAGCAACGGAACGCCTGTGCGGTGCGTCATCGCCGACGGCACGATCGGGGGGGTCGCCGAAGCGGCGGCCTGCGCGGAAAAGTTCGCTCGCGAGGGCGTCGGCGTCTCCATCACCGTGACGCCGTGCTGGTGTTACGGCTCCGAGACGATGGACATGGACCCCTTCGTGCCGAAGGCGGTCTGGGGCTTCAACGGGACCGAGCGGCCCGGCGCCGTCTACCTCGCCGCGGTCCTCGCAGGCTACAACCAGAAGGGTCTTCCCGCTTTCAGCATCTACGGCCGCGACGTCCAGGATCTCGGCGACTCGAGCGTACCCGCCGACGTCCGCGAGAAGCTCCTCAGGTTCGCCCGGGCCGGAATCGCCGTCGCGACGATGCGCGGAAGCTCGTATCTCTCGATGGGAGCCGTGTCCATGGGAATCGCGGGCTCCATGGTCAACCCGGATTTCTTCGAGGATTACCTCGGCATGCGCACCGAGTACGTCGACATGTCCGAGTTCACGCGGCGGATCGAGGAGGAGATTTACGACCATGACGAGCTCAAGCGCGCGCTCGCCTGGGTGAAGGAGAACTGTAAGGAAGGGCCCGACGACAATCCGAAGGACCGCCAGCACTCCCGCAGCCAGAAGGACGCTGCATGGGAGACCTCGGTGAAGATGACCTTGATCGCGCGGGACCTCATGGTCGGCAATCCCCGCCTCGCGAAGCTCGGCCGCGGCGAGGAGGCTCACGGGCACAACGCTCTCGTCGCGGGGTTCCAGGGTCAGCGCCAGTGGACCGATCACTTCCCGAACGGCGACTTCCTCGAGACGATGCTCAACACCTCCTTCGACTGGAACGGCATTCGCGAGCCGTACACCTTCGCGACGGAAAACGACAGCCTCAACGGAGTCTCGATGCTGCTCGGCCACCTGCTCACCGGAACCGCCCAGATCTTCGCCGACGTGCGCACCTACTGGAGCCCGCAGGCGATCAAGCGCGTCACCGGAAGGGAGCTTGCGGGCGTCGCCTCGGGCGGCGTCATCCATCTCATCAACTCGGGATCGGCGACGCTCGACGGAACCGGAGAGCAGGCGCGGGACGGCCGGCCCGCGATCAAACCGTTCTGGGATATCAGCGCCGAGGAGGCCGGACGGTGCCTCGATGCGACCCTTTTCCGGCCCGGAGACCTCGGATACTTCCGCGGCGGGGGATGGTCGACCGATTTCACCACGCGCGGGGGAATGCCGGTCACCATGACGCGGGTGAACCTCGTGAAGGGCGTCGGACCGGTCATCCAGCTCGCCGAGGGCTTCACGGTCGATCTCCCGCCCGACGTCCATGACGCCCTCGACCGGAGGACCAACCCGACGTGGCCGACGACCTGGTTCGTGCCCAACCTCACGGGGAAGGGCCCGTTCGCGGACGTGTACTCGGTCATGGCCGCCTGGGGCGCCAACCACGGCGCGATAAGCTACGGGCATATCGGAGAGGAGATCATGACCCTTGCCTCGATGATCAGGATACCGGTTGCGATGCACAACGTCGCCGAAGCGCGAGTCTTCCGTCCGAGCGCCTGGGGCGCCTTCGGGATGGATCTTGAGGGCTCCGACTTCCGGGCGTGCGCGAACTTCGGGCCGCTGTACGGAAAGGGGCGCCGGTAGGCGCCGAGGAGCAATGCGGAGGAGGACAGGTGGTTCACTCGCTCGGAGACGACGCGCCCGAGACGGCGCGCTCGTCGTTCATCGCGTGGAACGCGGAGGTGATCGGCAAGGTCGTCCTCGAGGAGGAGACCTCCGTCTGGTTCGGCGCCACGCTTCGCGGCGACATCGAGGAGATCCGAGTCGGCCGAGGGTCGAACGTGCAGGACAGCGCGAGCCTCCACACGGACTCAGGCTTCCCGTGCTCGATCGGGGCGAACGTGACGATCGGCCACAACGCCGTGGTCCACGGATGCACGGTAGGCGACGACAGCCTCGTGGGGATGGGCGCGGTCATCCTGAACGGGGCGGTCATAGGCCGCGCTTGCATCGTGGGCGCCGGGGCGCTCGTCACGGAAGGCAAGCGTTTTCCCGACCGCTCCCTCATCATCGGCTCGCCGGCAAAGGTCGCCCGAGCGGTGAGCGACGAAGAAGCGAACGGCATCCTCGAGAACGCTCGGCGCTACCGAGAGCGCGCAAAACGGATGCGGGAGAGCGGCGCCGATCGGATCTGATCAACGCGCATGCGCTCCTGAAGCCCGGCCTGGCCGTTCCGTCCGCCCGGTCGACGACCCGCCCGGGGGCGGCGCGCGGGCCTCGGGCGCGTGCTGAGCGGTCGACCGCGGATCGCCTGTCGCGAGATTCCGCTTGCCCGCGTGTCGCCGAAAAACATCCGTCGCGACCGTGTCCGCCTTCCGCTTCAGGTTGCAGGCGAGCGCGACCGATCTAGTCCGAATCGCCAGAGTACGTTGTCCAGAACTTCGATCGCCGATTTCGATCCTCTATGTGTCTTTCGAGCTCGGTTCCGATCGTTGCGATATCCAGTATCTCCAAGACCGAGACTTTCCGCCGCGTCAAGCTCCCGCTTCTGCACGGACGAATGACGGCCCGATAGGGTACACGTTCGGACGAAGAATGGGACAAGCGATGAGCGTGTCGTTGAATCTCGACTACGAACAGGTCAAGGCGCTGGTGGACCAGCTGCCCATCGAACAGAAGGAGCAGACTGAGAAGGCCCTGCGCCGAGAGCTCGCGCTCACCCGGCTCGAGAAGCTGCAGCAGGAGCTACAAGATGTACCCCTCACTGACGAAGAGATCGATGCCGAGGTCGAGGCGGTTCGCCAGAAGCGCTACGAGCGGCGGCTTCAAGGTCGCTGAGGGTTGTCGTCATACCAACCTCTGGGTCAGCGCCCTGATCGACAAGCGGGTAGCGGGCCCTATTCCGTTCGTTCATCGCAGCAGAGCAACGATCCGAAGGCACGAGCGAGTTTCGCGAGCTCGCGACGGTGGTAACAACGTCAGAGTCGGTCACTGTCTGTCGTACCCCGAAGGACAACTACCTGCTCGAGATTGCCGTCGCCGGAAATGCTGACTTCATTGTCACAGGGGACAAGGACCTCCTGACCCTGCATTCGTTTCGAGGCGCCGCCATCATCACGTATCCTGAGTTTGAGAGAAGGCTGAATAAGTTTTCGGAATTTTGAGTTTGGCCCCCCGGCCGCGTCTTCGCTTCCGATTCGCCCGCTTATCTCGTCGAAAACGATCGGACCATCCTCACGCGAGCTCGATCCGTCGGAGCGGCCGTCGAGCAGCTCGCCGCATAGATCCTCAACCGTAAGGGAGTCGAGGGTCCGCGGCTCGCACAAGCGCTTGTGGCGCTGAAAGGCCACGACGGAGCCCGGCGCCTCCCGCATGCCTGCGAGCGGGCGCCTGCGCTGCGGCGCCTTGTGCCCTCCCGGAGCGAGTGGTAGAATGGCCTCGCATCACCATGAAATCCACCGTCGCCTTGAAGGGCAGCGAATGAGGTGCCCGCACTGCGGCGGCGCCGAAGACCGGGTCATCGAGTCGCGGGAGAACGCGAGCGGCACGACGATCCGCCGCCGCAGGGAGTGCCTCGCCTGCAGCTACCGCTTCACCTCCTACGAGCGCATCGAAGAAAAACCCCTCATGGTGGTGAAGCGCGACGGACGGCGCGAGCCGTTCGACCTGAAGAAGCTCGAGCGGGGAATCCAGAAGTCGCTCGAGAA
>JASHNV010000147.1 GCA_030041455.1 Spirochaetia bacterium | reverse complement strand
ACTAAACAAGAAAGATCGGCTCCATGTGTCTGATTTCCGTGGGGGGAAGGCCCTGCGCGGCCGCCAAGGAGCGCCAGCGAGCCACCGCCTCGCGAATCTCCTCCACGATTTTCGCGGCGGCCTGCGCGTCGAGCCGATAGTAGGGCGCCGTCTTCAGGGCCGTGGCGACGCTTGGCTCGGGACTTAGCTCGTCGATGGCGATGGCGTGGTGGCTCTTGGTAGGGTTCGGGTTCACGTCAAAGGCTGGCGACAACCTCCACCCTGTCGTCTCTCGGATGAAACCGTGATTGCGGAGGTGGTCGTCTCGATTTCCCGTGAGAATGTTGAAGACGACGCGGCGATAGAGTTGCTCCAGATCCTCTTCGATGCGCCCCTTGGCTCCGTGGTCCGATAAAAACTCCGCCAACTCGATATAGCTCCCGCCGGCCTCCGAGTCTTGGTATTCCAATTGGGTCATGGCAGAGGCGTACATCCTGCGGCCTGTTCCCGTTCGGTCAAAGCGCTCGACACAGAAGGTTGAATACGACGGCGTAAGGGAGAGGACCTTCGCTGGAGGTACGTTGATGCCGGACGCGCCGGCAAGCATGTGAGTGAGACCTTCCCACGCCCCCACATCGTATCGGTCGTCGCGAGCGGGAAACTTGGCGATCCAAATCTTTCCGTCGCTCTCGGTGAAACAGGCCTTCGGTCGGGCTCCTCCGAGCGACGATCCGGGCGCGATGAGAGTGGCGAGCCACTTCTCATGCTCCGGAAGCTGTTCGGCTCCGATTTCTTCCACCTTTCGGCTGATCCTGGCCAACTCGCTCAAGGTCGAGACAGGGGGCGCCGCGTCACGACTGTCGTCGAGGAAGGGACCTCCGGGCCGACACAGCCTCAACGCGCCCATCCGGGTAAGGTCGTGGACTCCCAACAAAAAATCGAACTCCTGGAGACGACGCGCCTTCCTCCCCTCCTTTTCGGCGTTCAGAGCTTCCCGTCGCTCGATAAGCGTTCGTCCCCACCGATCGGGAGTGGAGTCTCGAAAGACTCCGAATGTCGCGGCGTGGTCAGGCGGGTGGTGCTCGCCCGGCCACAACTCCAGACGTGGATCGAGCATGAAGACGGCATCGTCGTCCAGCCAATCCGGATCATATTCGAACGAGGCTGGGAAATCCGATCGGACCAAGGAGCGCATGAGGCGCCCTACCCGTCTCGGTCCGTCGAATTCCTCGGTGTCGAGAAAGACCTCGACGAGGTCGCGGGAGGCATCAGACTTTGTCATTTTTCCGCAGCAAGGCGAGGTCCTGAAACGTCCGCCCAAGCGAGTCATCCGTCGCAAGGAGATCGATGTCCTTGTCCAACCCGAGAACCCTCAGCGCTCTAAGGTACGTCCCGAAGGCAATTGTCGGATCTCCCCTTTCCAGCCTATGGAAGGTGTCGCGGGAAACGCCCATCCGTTCCGCGAACAGGACCGTCGAGATTCGCCGCCGGAGGCGCGCCAGCCTGAGACGCTGCCCGAAGGCCCTCATCTGCCTCTCGGCCGACGGGAACGGTTGCCGAAATGCCCTTGGCATGTCCGATAGTATGGACATTTATGGCAAATCTGTCAAGAATATCGGACACCTTTGAATTTCCGAGCGTCGCTGAAGACTCGCCACGGAGGTTCAGGCCCGACCTGTCCCCAGATGCGCGAGTTCCGTCTCTGTCCACGCCGGAACGGCGGCAGCCCGCGACGTTCGAGCTGCGGTGCCGTTGTCGTGGCGGATTCGTTCTCGCGCCCTGGACTCGGGCGGGAGCAGGCATTTCGCGGAGAACGATCGGGCGCTGCTACGGGTCGCCCCTGACCGGACTCAGTCAGACACATAGTACCATAGTGGAGCGTGCGCTCGTCGCCCTTTCTCCGTTCGGAAGTCTTACGTCCGAGCCGCTTCCGAAACCTCGTCGCGGATCAGATCGGCAAGAGCTCCGGCGAGGCGAGCGTGGCTCTCTCCTGAAAGGTGGAGTCCGTCCGAGGGATCGGGCTCCACGATCTCGGTCGCGTCAAGGAAGGGGCAGCCGTTCCGCTCCGCGAGCTCCCTGAAAAAGCGGGGGAAAGCCCCGCTCCTTGCCCGAGCGTCGCTCCCGAACATCTCGAGGAGATCGCCGGAAAGAGCTCCGATCATCGGCGGACAGACGACGATGACCGTAGGAACAGCGACTTCCGGACTGTAGTCGTACCTGCGAATCGTGTCGATCAGACGCTGCGCTCCTTGCGACACCTCGTAGGCGGTGACGGAAAAGCGCCGCTTCAAGTCGTTGACCCCGAGCATGAGGATCGCGCCATCGAGCGGCGCATGCGAGCTCAGGCAGGTCGGAAGATGGCGAATCCCGCACTTGTCTCCTTCGACGGGGTCCTCCCAGACGGTTGTCCGGCCGTTGAGTCCCTCCTCGATCACCCGGTAGGCGTCTCCGAGGGTCTCCTGAAGGACACCCGTCCATCGCACCGCGTAGGGATAACGCCTCCGGTTCACCGGGTCGTACCCCCATGTGTTCGAGTCGCCGAAGCACAAAATCGTTCGCAAGGTAGGCTCCTTACCCGTCGATTGGCGGGTCGAGGGAGCATCCAAGGTACCGCCTTCTGGGAAAAGGCCATCTCATGCACGATGCGTGCGACGCTCCTCGACGCAATGTTCGGTCTATTCTACCAAGCTCGCCTTCACTTCGCAACGAGTACGGAGAAGGTGGCAAGGCCTCTCGCGAACCATCGTACGAGCCGACCGAGGGGCTCTGAGTCGCTCGACGGCGGGGGTCCGCCGTTCCTCGTCTTCCCTGCGTCACCTCGAGTCATCCTCCGCCTTGAGCAGTCCCGGCGACACGTTCCAGCTCTGGCCCTCCGAGGTAAGCACCGTCGCGGTCTTTTTATTGAGCCGGACGATTCGCCCGGTCTTGGTACGCCCTTCCTGATCGGCGAAGCGCACGTGCTCGCCGAGGTTGAAGCGCGACATCGCGCGGGTGCTTTTTTCCTGCGCAATCAGCTTCAACCGCTCGACGATGAGGCGATTCAGGTAGCGAAGCTCCTCTTCGCCGAGATCCTTGATGAAGGTCTCGATCTTCGTCTCGTCAAAACTGTTTCGCGGCATGGCGCATCGTACCCGCAGACCGGTTACGTTTCAAGAA
>JASHNV010000025.1 GCA_030041455.1 Spirochaetia bacterium | reverse complement strand
AGCCGCGAGCTCGGCTACCGCCCGCATTTGATCGCCCGAAGCCTCAAGACGGGAAAGACCATGACGATCGGGGTGGTCGTGTTCGACCTCGACAACCAGTTCTTCTCCCAGCTCATCACGGCGCTCGAGAAGCGCCTGCGCGACGACGGCTACTTTTTCCATCTCACGCTCTCCGACCACAATCAGCGGCGGGAGATCGAGTGCCTCGAGCACCTCGTGAGCCTCCGCGCGGACGGAATCTTCCTCGTGCCGACGAACAGCGGCAATCACTTCGCGCAATTCGTGAGGAGCCTCAACGTTCCCGTCGTCACGCTCGACAACAAGATCCCGGGGGGAATTCCCTTCGTCGGCATTGACGACCGCGAAGCGGTCCGCGAGGCGATGGACTTCATGTTCCGCAAGGGCTACCGCCGGATCGTCTACTACAGCCCGCCGCTCGTGTATCAAGGGAAAGAGAACATTTACGCGGTCTCCGAGCGCTACGGCGGCTATCGCGACGGCGCGAGGCGCCTCGGCATCGAGCCGATCGTGATCAAGGAAAAGCATGCCTTCGGCTCGATCGCCGACATTCTGCGAGACGGCGGCGCGAGGACGGCGGTCCTGTGCTCGAGCGACATGTACGCCCTCGAGGTCTTGAAGCACCTCGACGGAGTCGGCATTCGTGTCCCGCGCGACGTCGGCCTCATGGGTTTCGACGACATCGACATGCTCGAGTACGTGACGCCCCCCCTGACCACGATCTCGCAGGAGATCGATCAGATCGCGGCGCAAGCCTTCGCGGTCATGAAGAGGCTGCTCTCAGGCGAGAGCCCTCCGGGCGCGACGACCGTGAAAGCGCGCATCGTGGAGCGCGAGTCGATATGAGGCCCGCTCCGACGAGACTCGAAGATCGCTCCATTTGACAGTCCCGTCGGTTCGTGGGTACATTAGCTTTTCATGATTCGGCAACGACGAACCGGCATCATCGTGGTCTTGGGCGCGCTCTCGGCGATCGGCCCATTCTCCATCGACATGTACCTGCCGAGCTTCTCCTCGATCGCGTCGGACCTCAAGACGAGCATCGATTCGGTGGGATACTCCCTCACGAGCTATTTCATCGGGATCGCCGTCGGGCAGCTCGCCTACGGGCCGATCACGGACCGCTACGGGCGGAAGCGCCCGATCCTCGCGGGGCTACTCCTCTACCTCGCGGCGACGCTTGCGAGCGCCTTCACGCCCGGAATCGCCTGGCTCGTCGTCGCCCGACTCTTCATGGCGCTCGGCGCGGCGGCGGGCATGGTCGCCGGGCGCGCCGTCGTTCGGGACCTCTTTCCGGTCAGCGAGACCGCCTCGATTTTCTCCACCTTCACCCTCATTATCGCGGTCTCGCCGATCTTCGCGCCGAGCGTCGGCGGCTACCTCTCGGCGAACCTCAGCTGGCGGGTCATCTTCTTCATTCTTTCGGCGATCTCCGTGATCCTCTACCTCACCGTGTACCTTGGCCTGCCTGAGAGCAAGGAATCCGACCCCTCGATCTCGCTCAGGCCCGCGGGAATCATCGCGCAATATCTCCAGGTCGCTCGCGAGCCGCAGTTCGCGGTCTACACTGTCGGGGGCGGGCTCGTGTTGGGCGGACTCTTCGCCTACATCGCGGGGGCGCCCTTCGTTTTCCTCCACCTCTACGGGCTCTCCCAGGTCCAATTCGGACAGGCCTTCGCGCTCGTCGCGATGGGGCTCATCCTGGGCAGCCAGGTGAATCGACTCCTCCTCAAGCGCTTCGACGCTCGAGCGATCACGCGAGTGAGCGTCGGCGCCCAGATCGTCGTGGCCGGCCTCCTGTCGCTCGGCGCGCTCGCTCACCGCGCGCCGCTCCCGGGGGTCTTTGCGCTCCTCGTCTCGTACCTCTTCTGCTTCGGCGTCGCGAGCCCGAACGCGACGGCGATCGCGCTCGAGCCCTTCAGCCTGAACGCGGGAAGCGCGTCGGCGCTTCTCGGCGGGGTCCAGATGGGAATCGGCGCGCTCGCGACGTGGATCGTGAGCGTCATCGCCGACGGCTCGGCGCTCCCCATGGCGGCGACGATGCTCGCGACCGCGGTCCTCTGCTGGGGCCTGCTCCTCCGCTTCGAGCGAACCCGCGGATTGCGCCTCCCGGCCGCGGCGGCTTGATCGCGCCGCGCCGCGGGGTCCCTCAGGCGGCCTTCTTCCTCCGATTCGCGACGACGAGCAGAACGACGCCGAAGGCGACGACCGCGAGGCCGAGGACGGCGTACCCTCGGTGACCGGCCATGGCGCCCTGGGTGAGAACGTCCAGACCCTGCAGGATCCATATGGCGCCGATAAGGAAACAGAGAACCCCCACGATGTTCAATGCGACTCTCACGCCTACCTCCTGTCCTACGCCCCTTCGGCCCGGTTGGGGCAGCGAAACTCCACGGGCTGCCCCCTAGTATAGCGCGGCTATAGCGCGGCCGGGCGCTCCTGAGGAAAGCCGGCCCATGATCGGCCCGGGAAAAAACAGCGCGCCTCCGCGGCGGCGAGACCCCTAGGAAGCGGACGGCGGGATCGAGTCGCCTCGACGCCAGTGGGGCGAGGAGGCACGTTGCAAGGGGCTCGAAGAGAGGGTAGACTGCGGCGGCGGGAAGCCTGAGCGCAGCGCGGGCGCGGCCCGGTGCTCCGTCCTTCTCAGGGCGCCTCGACGCGATCGGCGGGTCGAGCCCTTACGGGAAGTCGCGGGAAGGCGACGCCGCCGAGCGGCATCGAGCGCGAGTTTTCGATGTCCCGGCCGCCGTCGGGCGCGGGGCGGGATCTTCCGCGGCGCGCCGCAGGCTCGGGCGCCTTTTTCCCGAGATCTTCCGCACCATGAAGCGGGCCCGCACGCGCCGGGGCCCGCGCGACGAGGGAGAGGGCAGCAGCTTGGATGTCGCAGCGATAATCAGGGACGCCCTGCTCGTCACGCATTTCCACCCCATCGTGAACGTGAAGACCCGTCGGACGGTCGGCCTTGAAGCGCTCGTGCGCGGCGTGGATCCGGCCTCGGGGAGATTGATTCCGCCTGAGCTCCTCTTCGAGGAGGCGGAGCGGGCGCACCTCG
>JASHNV010000146.1 GCA_030041455.1 Spirochaetia bacterium | reverse complement strand
CTTCATCTGAAGCCCTCCTTCACGTGATTGGAATGGGTATTGAAAAGACTCCTCAAGCCGTGGACCGATCTCGTCGGTACGCCGCGATCCCGGACCCTCCTCACGGGAGGTCCGGAGACCGCGACCGTCCGTACTTCCTTACATTCCCGCCGCTTCGATAGCCTGTCCGTGAGAAGCTCGCACCCGTCGACAAAACTGAGCGAGATCGGAAGACATCTCCGCGGCGGCAATTCCATCGACCCTTGAATCGTATAGTTCCGGTACCGCCTCCTCCTGAATACGTGTTCTTCAAGATTCGCCTGACGTCCGCACTGCGCTCGTGCGAGCGTCTCAATGCGAATCCTCGCGTTCCTGTTCGCAACGACTCGGTGCCGATCTCCTCCCGCGGCATTTCAGGAACGTGCTCCGTCGCCTCATGCGAGGAACTCGCAACGGAGCTCGGGGCGGGAAAAGCGCCAGCGGGCGACTCCGACCTCACAAGAAGGAGAGGTAATCGCGCCCCTTGCGGGCGGAGACCCGCTGGCGGGACCAACCTGCACCTGCAACCGCCGGGCGGCCAACGCATCAGCGAGTCCGACCCGCAGAGCCTCCCTCCTGAACGGCCGCCTTCCGTCGCGGCAACGCTTCCGAGCCCTGCTCTGTCAGTCCTCTCGTTCAGGGTCTCCGGGCCCTGGGCGCCGCCTGAAAACTCGTCGTGCCGACCTCCCGCGCCTTGGCGCTCGCGCCTGCCGCATTGGAGTTCCACCCCCGGGCCGGTTCGCGGGGCACCGAGTTTCTTGGTGAGGGAATATGCATACGGCGTGCCAATGGACTGAATGACAACGTATATCCTTACAAGGTATGTGGTTAGCGGTCCATTCGCAGATTCGCTCGGCGCAACGTGGAGGGAGTATAGCTACATAAATGTCGATCTAAGTATTATTATCCACCCTGATGTAGCTAGTTTCTGCGACAACCTCTGTCGCGTATGCCATTCCTGCTAAATAGACATCGCTGTCCGACTCGGAACAGGGCGGGGAAGTCGGTTCTCCGTGCGGAATCGCGTGCTCTCGAAGCCCTTCGATGCAGCGCGAGGGCACCGGCTTAGCTCCACGATTCCGGTCGGAGAGGTTTCGTGGCGTCTTTCCGAGGAGTCTCGTGCGACTTCGCGGAGCGGTCGCCCGCTCGGTGCGTTGACCCCCGAATATTCCTACCGAAGAGTACCTCCCCCTCGGGTTCTCTGGCTCGGCGTGAGGAGGGTGGACGAAGCCCTTCGGAGGTTCTGGATCGTTCACGTCCAATCGGCTACGAGCCCTTGGCTATCGATAGTACATCAAGAGGTTTACTAGGCGGACAAGGAGGGGTAGTGTGGCTCCGGAGGGTAGGCGTGCCTTGGTCAACGGAGAAAAAGCTCGTGCAGCTTCAGATAGACGAAGAGTTCAAACGAAGGCTCGAGGAGTTGGCTAAGGCAGACTATCGTTCGGTAGCTCAGGAGTGCGTGTGGCTGATGGAGCAAGGAATCGAGCGGCGTGAGGCTCTTTTCGGACGTAAGGATGATAGGGCGAAGCTCCTTCCGAGTCAGGCAACTCGGAAACGGCAGGCCCTCTTTGTAAAGAGGAAAAGGTCGAGACGACAAAATGATTTCGCTTTGGAGGTTTCGAGAAAAGGGCACATGAAGTCCCCTTTTTGAGTTGATTGCTTCCCCACATTCTTGACCTGGCAATGAAGGTGACGGGCCGCTCAAGAGAGCGACCGGGAGGAACAGCACCATGAGCTTCCTGCGCAAGAACTGGTACTACGTCGGGGGCGGGCTATGTGTCGCTTTGGCGATTGCGTTGGCATGCCTTTGGAGCGACATCGATCCCCTGCGAAAGATCCTGGGGATTAGCTTCATGGCGCTGCTCGTTCATCAGTTTGAAGAATATGCCTGGCCAGGCGGCTTTCCGGCCGTGATGAATATCGCTTGGATGCCTGCCGGAGAGGAAACGGCCGACCACTTTCCCCTCAACCGGAGCAATGCGCTTCTTGTGAATGTGTTTTTCGCGTATCCCTACTACATCCTGCCGATCATTTTTCCCCAGCTGATCTGGATGGGTATCGGACAGGTCGCCTTCGGCGTCGGTCAGCTCGTTGTTCACGGGTTTGTCATCAATAGGAAGCTTCGCTCGGTCTACAACCCCGGCCTTTTTGCCGTGGTAGTTCTCCACCTCCCGATAGCCGCCTGCTACGCTTGGTACGTCATCGCGAATCATCTTGTGGCTTGGTGGAATTGGCCGATATCCGTCGCGTGGCTTGCTTTTGGAATGATTTGCGGCGTCGGGCTTCCGGTAATGAGGTTGTCCGACAAGAACTCGCCATATCCGTTCAGCGAAAAGGAAATGGCGCGGTTTCACGTGAGGGAGAAGCTCGCGAAATAGGACTGCTCTCGAAGAGTCAGCGACAGATGCTCACGGTGTTGCTTCCCGAATTCCGCGGCCGCAATTTTGCGCGCTTGCGTCCGACTCTTCGCGTATGTCGATCGTCGTCGGGTTTTGGGCCAGCCCTTGAGATGAACGTACCACTACGGCGATGCTGCGATTTTTGAGGATTCAAAAGTCCTCGGCGTGTCGAGCCATGTCGTAATGCTCCCGCGCCGCCACGTATGCGGATGCGGCCTTGTGCAGCGGAACCGCCTATTCCGCCACGCGTGCAAGCTGTTACGACGAAAGGACTTTCAGGATGGGCGATACTGGATTTGAACCAGTGACTTCTACCGTGTGAAGGTAGCACTCTTCCACTGAGTTAATCGCCCGCATAGACGTTCGTACGCATGGAACCGAGAAAAAATTTACCATGCTCGGAAAGGCGCTGTCAAGGCGAGCCGTGTCGAGGCCGTCGGCGATGGAGGTCTTCGTACCACTTGCGATTAATGGAAGGAAGACTATAATCAAGCCACCGGAAAGCGGTAAGAGGCGGTCGATTCGAAATCATGTCGAGCATCCCCATTCAGCGGCTCAAGGTTCCCAACGAGATCGAGGCTATTTTTTCCCGCACGAAGATCGTCGTGCCGAGGAGCCGCTCCCATCTCTTCGAGTTGACCTTCTATCATACCGACAAGCACAGCGCGGAGGTCGCCTACGACGTTCCCGGAAACGGCCGCGTGGTCGAGGCGACCCTGACGAAGTGCAAGAACGGCGTCGTCGTCAACTATCCTGACGTCTACATGCGCCGAAGGGATCCGGAGTGTATGGTTGTCGCCGACGACGGCGAGACCGACAAGGAGCGCTATCGGGATCGTTACGGCAAGGACTTCTCTCCGCTCCGCTCCGACACGCTCACGTGGCTCGGGGAGCAGAAGGAGCTCATCGTCCTTCCGTTCATGGCCGGCGGCGGAGGACAGCTGGGATATCCGTCCCTCGTGATAGCGCCGGCCAATGCCGGCTTTTTTGTGACCGGCCTCGCCGACCTCCAGGGATTCATTCCGGAAGACGAGATTCCCGAGGGGCTGACCCCAAGGGCGATCATCTATGTGGCGCCGCCCTTTCGGCACACGCATTTCGGGGGAAAGCAGATCGTGGTTCACAATCGGCTCCCGGGAGTCCACGAGATCTATTCATACAACCTCTACCCCGGCCCGAGCGCGAAGAAGGGGGTGTACAGCGTCCTCTTGAACATCGGGGAGGCGGAAGGCTGGATCACGCTCCACAGCTCCACGGTGAAGGTCGTAACCCCCTACGAGAACGAGTTCGTGATCATGCACGAGGGAGCGAGCGGCGGCGGCAAGACCGAGATGACCCAGGCGCTGCAGCGCGAGGCCGACGGAAGGATCCTGCTCGGAAAGAGCCTGAACACCGGGGAGGAGATCAAGTTTGAGCTCTCGGATACCTCGCGCTTGTACCCCGTCACCGACGACATGGCGCTCTGCCCGGCTTCCCTCCAGAGGGGCAGCCGCAAGCTCGTCGTCACCGACGCCGAGCAGGGATGGTTCCTGCGCGTCGACCACCTCAAGCACTACGGCATGGAGCCGAGCCTTGAGAAGCTCACGATCCACCCGCCCGAGCCGCTGATATTCCTGAACCTCGACGCCCGCGAGGACTCGACCGCGCTCGTTTGGGAGCACATCATGGACGCGCCGGGCAAACCCTGCCCGAATCCGCGGGTCATCATGCCGCGCCACTTCGTGCCGGACACCATCAACGAGCCGATCGAGGTCGACGTTCGGAGCTTCGGCGTGCGGACCCCCCCGAGCACCCGGGAGCATCCCAGCTACGGAATCATCGGCATGTTTCACATCCTGCCGCGAGCGCTTGCCTGGCTCTGGCGGCTCGTCGCGCCGAGAGGCCACGCCAATCCGAGCATCATCGGCACCGACGCTCTCGTGAGCGAAGGGGTCGGCTCCTACTGGCCGTTCGCGACCGGCAAGGAAGTCACGCAGGCAAACCTCCTCTTGGACCAGATCATCGGCACTCCCGATACTCGCTACGAGCTCATCCCCAATCAGCACATTGGGGCCTACAAGGTCGGCTTCATGCCGGAGTGGATCGCGCGGGAATACCTTTCCCGGCGGGGAACCGCGCACTTCAAGCCCGACCAACTGATCCCCGCGCGCTGCGTCCTCTTAGGCTATACCCCGAAGGACGTGAAGATGGACGGCAAGTACATCCCTCGAGGCTTCCTCAGGGTCAACGAGCAGCACGAGGTGGGCGACGACGGCTATGACAAGGGCGCCTCGATTCTCACCGCCTTTTTCAAGAGCGAGCTTCGGAAGTTCCTGACTCCCGGGCTGAATCCCTACGGGCGGAGGATTATCGAGATTTGCCTTCACGACGGGGCTCTCAAGGAGTACCACGACGTCATCCGCGAGATGACGGCAGGCGCCCTGAGAGACTGACCGGCGCCGCTCCGTCCCCGGGGCGGGAAAAATCGCCGCCGCGGGTCCGCGAGAGGCCGAGCTTTCCGTTCTCGCCTGAAGTCCTGCCGGTCGAGGCGCACACACGCGCTCGCGATCGGCATCACGGCTGATCGCGGGCGGGAGCCGTTTTCCGAGGACCCCGGGCACTTCCGACTCCCTCCGGCGCGCCCGCGTGAACGAGCCCGGCCGCAAAGGCTCCTCCGGAGCGCTCAAGCGGCGTACCATCCGGATATTGTGACCGCCAAACCGACAGTTGATAACGGCGCCGTTATAACCTATAGTTGACGTCGTTTATGTGATGCCCATTCGAAAAAGAAAGAAGACCATCCGATGAACAAGGACCTAGTCCTCCGATTGGCGAAGTACCGCCGGTTGCTCCACAAGCTCAAGACGCTTGGCCTCGAGCGGGTCTTCTCGAACAACCTCGGCGACGCCATCGGGGTTACCCCCGCCCTCGTGAGGAAGGATTTTTCGACCATCAAGCTGTCGGGAAACAAGCGCGGCGGCTACAACATCGACACCGTCATCACGTTCCTCGACGAGCTTCTCGGGCAGAAAAGGGCGAAAGAGGTCATCCTCGTCGGCTGCGGGAAGATCGGCACCGCGCTGCTTCAATACAAGGAGTTCGCTCGAGACGGGATTCGGATTATTGCCGGATTCGACGCCGATCCCTCCAAGGTGCAGACGACATCGAGCGTCCCGATCCTCGACGTCCGGGAGCTCGCGGAGTTCACGAAGAGCCACCCCGTGGGGGTCGGCATCATCGCGGTTCCCGACACGGCGGCGTCGCAGGTGCTCGACCGGATGATCGAGGCGGGCATTACGGGAATCCTCAATTTCGCTCCGGTCGAGCTCAAGAACATCAGACGGTCGGACAAGAACGGCCAGCCGGTTCGCTGCACGATACAGAACGTGAACATCGCCCTTGAGATCGAGAATCTGTTCTTCCTCGAGAACCTGCACGCCGAGGTGGACGCGCCCGCGCCCGAAGAGCTGTTTCTCAACGGCCCGGCGCGGAGCTCCCGAAAGGGTTCGCCGTAATCGCTCCTCGCGATCGGGACCCGCAGGGCCCGTCAGACCATGCGCGCGAGGAGCTGCCGCTTTTCCGTCCCGACGTCCGCGCCCGAGGGGACGAAGGGCGCGCCGGTGATGAGCTCGAAGGCCTGGATGTAGCGCCACGCGACCTCGGCCCGCACGTCGTCGGGTATGGCGGGCGGCTCGCCGTTTCCGCTGAAGCCCCGCTCCATGAGCCACTGGCGGAGGTACTCCTTGTCGATCTTCCGCTGATCCTCGCCCGCGGCGAAGAGCTCCTCGTAGCTCTCGGCGTACCAGTAACGGCTTGAGTCCGGCGTGTGCATCTCGTCGACGACGACGAGCTCGCCTTCGATGAGCGCGAACTCGTACTTGGTGTCCACGAGGATGAGGTTTCGCCGAGCCGAGAGCTCGGTTCCCCGCTGGAACAGCGCCTTCGCCGCCCGGTCGATCTTCCGCCAGAGATCGGCCGACACGCGGCCGCGCGCGACGATCTCGTCGACCGAGATGGGCTCGTCGTGCTTTCCCTGCTCTTCCTTCGTGGAGGGGGTGAGGAGCGGCTCGGCGAAGCGCTGGTTGAGCTTCATGCCCGGCGGCAGCTTCACGCCGGAGATCGGCCTGCCGGACTGGTAGTCCCGCCACGCGGAGCCGGTCAAGTAGCCGCGAACGACCACCTCGATGGGGATGACCTGCCCTTTCCGCACGATCATCGAGCGGGCGCCGACCGTCTCGATGACGTGGTTCGCGAGGATATCCTCGGTCTCCTCGAACCAGTAGGCCGACAGCCGGTTCAGGACCTCGCCTTTGAACGGGATCTCGGCAAGCACGCGGTCGAAGGCCGAGATTCGGTCCGTCGTAACGATGAGGAGCCGGTCGCCGAGATCCACGATATCGCGGACCTTGCCCCGCGCGAGGCGCGTTCCGGCGGGGAGATCCTTGTCGGCGAAGCCGGGGAAGGTGCTCGCCACATGGCGCTCAATCTCGGATCGTTTCATCGCACACTCCGCGTGGTCGGACGGCCGTTCGCCATCCGCTATTTGAACTCGCTTCGATTGGTGACGATCCGCGAGATCAGCCCGTACTTCGTCGCCTCCTCGGCGTTCATCCAGAAGTCGCGGTCCGTGTCCTTCTCGACCTGCGCGAGGGCGGTGCCGGTCTCCGCGGCGATCAGGATGTTGATCTTCTTTCGCAGCTTGTCGAGCTCGCGCGCGTGGATCTCGATCTCGGTGGCGACGCCGCGCATGCCGCTCAGCGGCTGGTGGATGAGGTAGTGAGAGTTGGGAAGGCCGATGCGGCGCTCCTTCGGCGCGCCGAGAATGATAATCGCCGCGGCGCTCGCCACGAGCCCCATGCCGATCGCGAAGATAGGCGGCTTCACGAAGCGCATCATGTCGAAGATCGCATAGCCCGCGTCCGCGTCCCCGCCGGGGGAATCGATGAAGACCTTGATCGGATCGTCGCCGTTGGCCTCGAGCAGGAGCAGCTGGCGAATCACCCGCTCGGCAAGCATCTTGTTGATCTCCCCCGAGAGGAGGATGGTACGGGTCTTGAGGAAGCGCTCCATCAGGAACATCTGGCCCTGCTCTGCCTGGGGCTCCTTTTCCTCTTCCTCGCCTCCGTCAAGTCTCGTTTCCGGAGGAAGACTCTTCGAACTCATGTTTTTCTCCCATTGCGGACTGGCTCGCCGTCCCTGTAATATACCAAGATTGGCGTCACGCGTCGATCTCAACTTTCTCGGGATGTCTCCATCCCGAGGGCCTTCCCGGCTTTCCGATAACGCTTGCCGACCCGGGGGCGTTGTGGTATGATCTTAAGCATATAAAACAAAGTGTGCCCATGATCTCAATCTCTCGACACGACAGAGGAGGCTGCTATGTTTATAGATTTCGTGGCGCTTCAGCTCGTAGATCTCGTCGCCGCCCTCGTGCTGCTCGCCGTGTACGTGCTGTTCTTCGTCGAGCACGACTCGCGGCGCATCGCCCCGGGATTCCTGCTCTCCGGCTTCATCGCAACGGTGACCGGTCTGTACATGATTTTCACGTGGCCCCTGCCCGGAAGCTTCAACATCGCGTTCGGCGAGCTCATCGTGCTGTTCGGGTCGATCTTCTTCTTCGCCGGCCTCGCGCTCCAGCGCGACTGGGACCTCCTTTCGATCGCAATCGTCTCGGTGCTCGCGGGGGTCGCCGCGATCATCGTCGGAATCAGGATCTTGGATCTCAAGCTGACCCAGGCCCCCGGCATCGCGGGTCTCGGATACCTGTTCACCGGCGTCGCCGGCATCCTGGTCCTCCCGGTGTACTTCTGGAAGAAGAGCATGCTCCTGCGGATCATCACGACGGTGGTCATCCTGGTCGCCGCGGTCCTCTGGGCCATCACGGGCTACGCATCGTACTGGGCGCATCTCGACGAGTTCGGCAAGTGGCTTCCCGCCACGATGCACGCCGCCCCGCCCGCGGGCTCCTGACGGGAAAGGAGTCCCGCCCCGCGCGCCCCGGGGCGGGATTCTGGAGACCCGGGCGCTTCGACTCGTCGGGCCGGCGCCTCCGGGGAGGTGCCGGGCTTGAGCAAGGGGGACGTGCCGCCATGGCCGGTCAAACACGAGCGCGCCTGAAGCTGTGGCACGAGGCGTTTCGCGGGTTCTATCGACGCGAGCTTCCCATGGCGGAGCTCGATCCGGTGTCGAGGTGGCTGTTCGCGGGACGCCTCTTGATCGTCGTGATCTCCTTCCAGGCGGGAGTGATCGCGGCCTTGATTGCCATCCCGTCCGGACGGGCGGACCTCCGCTACCTCCTCCCGCTCTTGGTCGGCTATGTCGTCGCGCACGCGATCAGCAACCTCCTGAACGACTACGTCGGGTACACGCGCGGGCTCGACACCCCGGATTCCCCCCGGGTCCGGTATACTATCCATCCGCTCGCCCACGGAGTGCTTTCCAAGGAGGCGCTTCGCGGCGGGATCCTTGCGCTCTCGCTCGCCGGCGTCGCGATCGCCGCGTTCTTCGTCGTGGAACGAGGCGTCGTCGCGGCCGCGTTCGCCCTCGCCGGGATCCTCTGCCTCTACCTCTACGACGCCGCTCCCCGGAACCTGAAGGAGCTCGGCCTCGGCGAGCTCGCGTCGTTCCTCGTGTGGGGACCGCTCTTCGTCGGGGGAGGCTATTTCTGCCTGACCGGAGAGCTCTCCGCGGCCGCCTTTCTCGTGTCGATCCCCTACGGATTGGGCGTGAGCACGGTGCTCGTGGCGAAGCACCTCGACCAGATCGATTTCGACCGGTCGCGAAACCAGCGCACGCTGCCGGTGGTCATCGGCGACCGGGCGGGCCGCATGCTCCTCCAGGGCGAGCTCGTCGCGATGTACCTCTGCGTGGTCGCGCTCGTCGTGGCGGGACTCGTGACGCCGTTCGCTCTCGCGGTCTTCTTGAGCCTTCCCGCGGCGGCGAGGGACTTCAAGGTGCTTGCGGCGCCGCGCCCCGCGTCCGCTCCCGAGGGGTTCGTCGGGTGGCCGCTCTGGTTTCACCGCCACAACCTCGTTCACAACAAGCGGTTCGGCTGGACCTTCATCCTCGGCCTTCTCCTCGGCGTCCTCTTCGACCTCGTGCGTCGGCTCTGAGCGGATCGACGGTCGATCGCCTGCGCGGAGGCTTATCGCGCGGGCCGCTATCCCCTATACTCCAGCAATGAAATCCGGGGTCGTGGTTCTCGTCGGGCGCCCATCGGCCGGAAAGTCGACGCTCGTGAACGCGCTCTGCGGCCAGAAGGTGGCGATCGTCGCGCCCTATCCGCAAACGACCCGCAACGTGATCCGCGGCATCGTCACGGAGCGGCGCGGCCAGCTCGTCCTCCTCGACACGCCGGGGCTCCACGAATCCGACAGGAAGCTCAACCACTATCTCACGTCGGTGGTGACCGGAGCCCTGCCCGACGTCGACGCGGTGCTCTATGCGATCGATTCAAGCCGCCTTCCGGGGCCGGAGGAGGAACGCATCGTCGGGCTCGTCCGGGAGTGGCAGGAGCGGCTCGTCGTCGCCGTCACGAAGACCGACCTGAGAGCTCCCAGCGCGCCGGAGGTCTTGGATTTCCTGAACAAGAGCCTGAAACCGGTCGCCGTGTGCCCGATTTCCGCGCAAACCGCCGAGGGCATGGAGCTCCTTCGCGACGAGCTCTTCAAGCTCGCCCCCGACGGCGAGCCGATGTACGGCTCGGAGTTCTACACCGATCAGCCGCCTGAGTTTCGCGCCGCCGAGATCATCCGGGAAAAGGCGATCGAGCGGGTCCGAGAGGAGCTCCCCCACGCTCTGTACGTCGAGATCGAGGACATGGAGCGAAAGGACGAAGGCAAGCGCTTGTGGATTCGGGCCGTGATCGCCGTCGAGCGGGAATCCCAGAAAGGGATTCTCATCGGGAAAGGCGGCGCGCAGATCCGCGAGATCCGGATCGCCGCCGAGCGGGAGCTCGTGCGGGTCTTCCCCTACGCGGTATCGCTCGATCTTCGCGTGAAGGTGCAGGCGAAATGGCGGCACGACGATCGGATCCTGAAGAGGCTCATCTATTGACGGCGCGCGAAGCCGCGCGCCCCTGCGCTACGCCAGGTAGGGGGCTAGGAGAGCGAGGAGCCGCTCCTTGCCGACCGTAAGGAGGAACGTCGCGAGCCGCGGACCCCGCTCGGCGCCGATCAGGACCCGATAGGCGGCCTTGAAGAGCTCCTTGGAGTCGATTCCCGCCTCGGAGGCGATCGCGTAGAGCTCGTTCGCAAGCGCCTTCTCGTCGAAGGTCTCAAGGCGCTCGACCCGCGCGCGCAGAAGCCTCATCGCGACCTTCTGGCCGTCCTCAAACGGCTCGGCGGGGGCGCCTGGGTCTCGGAGCGAGAAGCGGAAGTCCGCCGGCGCGTGCTTCGTGATCCAGCTCCAGGCGCATGCCGCCCGCGTCCG
Source organism: Spirochaetia bacterium (assembly GCA_030041455.1). GTDB lineage: Bacteria > Spirochaetota > Spirochaetia > DAHUYW01 > DAHUYW01 > DAHUYW01. Next base: position 119,671 of record JASHNV010000146.1, on the reverse strand, counting down.
CAGGCGATCGAGACTCGATGCGTCTTCGCCTGAAAGCTGCGCTACGACGCCGTCGACGTCGCCGAGCTGGATCTGGAGCAGCATCGAGAGGTGGCGAAACGGCACCTGCTTGGGCGGCTTCTCGGGAACGGCCCGGACCTGCGAAAGCTCGTAAATCCGCCGCTCCTTCTCGCGGCGCTTTTCGTCGACCTCTTCAAGCCCGAAATAGACCCGCTCGGTGCGGTCGTAGTCCTCGTAGTTCTTGATCACGTCGAGGTCGAACGAGATCGCAAACTCGGCGTTCGGACGCGTTCCGGCGAAGAGGTAGCGGGTCACCTCCGGCTGGTAGATCTCAAGGACGTCGCGGAGCGAGATGACCTCGCCGTGCGACGAAGAGATCTTCCCCCCGAGTCCTTTCACCCCGATGAAATCGTACTGGAAGGTCACCGGAGGCTCCCCGCCGTAGACGGCGGAGACGATCCGCTTCGCGGTGTCGAACGATCCGCCCTCCGAGTGGTGGTCCTTTCCCGCGGGCTCGAAATCGACGCCCTCGAAGCTCCAGCGCATCGGCCAATCGACCCTCCAGGGAAGCTTCGCGGCGCCGGTCGAGCGGAGGTCGAGACTCTCGCTATTTTCGCAGTTTCCGCAGCGGTACGACAGGGTCCACTCCCCGTCCCAATGGGTGACGGTCGTCTCGTCGTGGTTGCAGCGCGTGCAGAAGACGCTCACCGGCAGCCATTGCGCCGGGAGCGGCTCGGTGCGGTGGTCGTTCAGGATCTCGCGAATGGGCTCCTTCTTCTCGAGCGCCCGGCGGATCCCCTCGGCGTAGGCCGACGCGCAGTAGCGCGCGGCCTGATAGAGGTACTCGGGCTCGATCCCCACCGCGGGGAGGAGCGCCTCGAGCTCCTTCTCGTTCGCGCGCGCGTAGTTGGAGTCCGCGGTGACCGGCGCCTCGATCGTCCGCGGATCGGGCACCGTCGTGATCGGCTGCCTGAGATATTTCGCGAGCGCTTCGCGGTTGGGCATGTTCTCGGGGACTTTCCGGAAGACGTCGTAGTCGTCCCACGAGTAGATGAAGCGCACGGCGCGGCCGCGGTCGCGAAGCGCGCGCGCCACGAGATCGACCGAGATGATCTCGCGGAAATTTCCGATGTGGACGGTGCCCGACGGCGTGATGCCGGAGGCGCAGACGTAGCGCGGCTTGTCGCCCTTCTCGCGAATGATCTTCTCCGCGGCAAGGTCGGCCCAGTGGGACGCTGAGGTGTCGGCCATAGGCAACATTATAACGGGAGCCGGTTTCCTGCACAACGACGCGAAGGAGCGAGCTTTCCTTCGCGTCGGAAAGCGGTTTCATTTTAAGCGCCGCCCCGCCGAGACTGTATACTATCATGTGGTATTTCCCGCGAACGCTCGTTTTGGCTCCGCTCGTCGCTTTCGCCCTGGCCGCTCCGGGGTGGTCCGATGCCGGCCCGTCGGCAGGCGGCGCGCTTCCGGTCGCCGGGGCACAGGCCGCCCCCGCGACGCCGGCCGGGCTCGAAGGCTCCCCCACGGTCCAAAGCGGAGCGGATTCGTCGCCGCCCCGGGAAGCCTCGGAAGCCGTCCCGTCCGAGGAAGCCGTGCTCTCGCTTCCAACCCCGCCGCTCCCGGCCTCGCTCGTCGCGCCTCCCGCGGGTCCGTCTCCGATCCAGGGCGCCTTCCAGGCGGGCGTGGCCTCCTGGTACGGCGGCGCCTTCAACGGCCGCCTCACCGCCGACGGCGAGGTCTACGACATGAGCAAGCTCACCGCCGCGCACAAGACGCTCCCCTTCGACACGCTCGTCAAGGTGACCAACCTCCTGAACGGAAAGTCGGTGCTCGTCCGCGTCAACGACCGGGGCCCCTACGTCGAGGGGCGGATCATCGATCTTTCGAGAGCGGCGGCGGAGGCCATCGACATGAACGGCGTGGCGCCGGTTCGTCTCGACCTCAAGGGAACCGCCACGCCCGAGCAATTCGCGACGCTCGTTTCGCGGGAAACGCCGCCGGCAGCGCCCGCGCCGAAGCCGGCGACCGGCGTCCTCGCCGCCACGGCGATGCCGCACGGAAGCGCTCCGGCAGGAGGCGCGGCGCGCCTCCCGGCGGAATCGACCTCCTCGGCCAGGATCGTTGTCGCCCCTGTGCCCTCCCGGGAGACTCCGGCCGCGGCGCCCTCGGGCCGGGGCGGAACCCTTCGCCTCCAGCTCGGCGCCTTCCGCGCGGCCGGGAACGCGAGCAGGCTCGCCGAGCGGCTCGCCTCCTCGGGCTTGAGCCCCCGCCTTCAGACCTCGGGCGGCTTCACGCGGGTCGCTCTCGTCGGGGTGACGGCGACGGAGCTCCCGTCGGTGCGCCTACGGCTGCGCTCGCTCGGAATCACGGGAATCATCGTCCGCGAAGAATAACTTCAACGGACGCGCTTGGCAGGTTGCCCTTGAAGCTCGACCGTCCCGTGCCGATAACCGAAGCATGAAAGAATCGGGACGGTCGATTTACGGCAACCCCCTCCCCCCCTCAAGCCTCCGGTCCGCCGAGCGGCTCTTCCGCCGCTATGCGAAACGCTTCCATTTCGACCCCTCCTGGCGACCGAGGCTCGCCTGGGAGACCCCTTCAGGTCCGGCCGAGCTTTTCGGCATCCGCATGATCGAGCAAGCGGTCGAGAGCGGCACGGGACGGGAGCCCGTGCCCACGACGCTTGAGCCTTCGCGCGACCTCGTGATCGGTACGATCCGCATGGGCTTCGGCCATTACCGGATGGCGATCGCGATCGCGTCGGCGGCGCACCACGCGGGCATGCGCCCGTGGTGGCTCGACTTCCTCGCCTTTCCGGGTAGCGCCGCAAGCAGCACGATCTCGCACCTCGAGCATCTCTACGCCCTCGGATCGCGCATGTCGCAGCGATCGAAGCTCTTCAACCGCTACGCCTGGGAGCGGATCACCTCCGACGTGCCGCACCGCCTCTCCTACGTTCCGCGCGACGACGCCATCTGCCGGCTGTTCGTCCCCTTGCCAAGCGCGCTGCCCGGGGGCGCCGCCTTCGCGGCCACCCATCCCTGGACCGCGCGCGCGGCGATCGAGGCGGGAGCGAACGCCGTGGTCAACGTCGTGCCCGACAACTATCCGATGGCCTTCCACGTCGTCGAGGGGGCGCTGCACGCGATCCAAACCCCCTCGGCGTATTTCGGCTACCGAGCCCTCAAGGACATGGGACCCTACCACGAGGAGCCCATCCCGATGCCCGACGATGCGATCAGCTTCACCGGCCATTTCGTCGACCACGAGATCGTCGAGAACGTCGACGCCGACTGCGAGCGCAGGCTCCGCAGGCTGCGCGACCGCCGCCCAAGGCGCCTCCTCCTCACGATCGGCGGATCGGGAGCGCAGGTCGCGCGCTTCATCGCGATCATCCGCGCCTCGCGGCCCTCGGTGGAAGCGGGCGAGCTTTCCGTCCTCGTGAACATGGGGGACCTCCGCGAGCGGTGGAAGGAGCTCCAGGCGCTCCTCCAAGCCGAGAACTTCCGATACCATCTCCATTCCGAGTGGAAGGACACGTCCGCCTTCGCGCGCGAGACGCTCGACGGCGACGCGGTCGGAATCCACGTCTTTCTCCACGATTCGGTCTTTCCGGCGGTCTATACGACCAACGTGCTCCTGCGCTGCGCCGACATCATGGTCACCAAGCCGAGCGAGCTCTCCTTCTACCCCGTGCCGAAGCTCTTTATCCAGCGCGTCGGCCGGCACGAGATGTGGGGGGCGATCCGCGGCGCCGAGATCGGGGACGGCACGCTCGAGCGCCGCTCCTCGGGCGGCGCGCTTCAGAGCCTGCGCCTCTTCCTGAGCGACGACGATCTCCTCACGCTGTACAGCCGCTCAATCGTCAAGAACAAGTCGATCGGGATCTACGACGGCGCGTACAACGTCGTGAAGCTCGCGAAAGAGCGGGCGCTCGCCGCGGCGCGGTAGCCGAAAGGCCCGCCTCAGGAGCCCGATCGAGGCCGGGGCCCGAGCTCGACGACCCGATCGACGACGGCGAGATCGCGGCTTCGGTGGCTCGCGAGGAGGAGCGACCGCCCCTTCAGGAACCGCGCGACGCCCTCGAGCAGCGCATCCGCCGTCGCGTCGTCGAGTCCCTCGGTCGGCTCGTCGAACAGGTAGATCCGGGCGTCCTTCAAGAGCGCGCGCGCCACGGCGATCCGCTGCGCTTGGCCGGCCGAGAACGCGACGCCGCCTTCGCCCACCGCGGCGTCGAGGCGCTCGGGAAGCTTCGCGACGTAGTCGGCGAGCCTCGCGCATTCGAGAGCCTCCCAGAGCTCGTCGTCGGAAGCGCCCTCGCGGGCGAGCTCGAGATTCTCCCGCACGGTCGTGTGGAAGAGGTAGGGCGTCTGGGGCGCGATCGAGAAGAGCCTGCGCGCCTCGTCGGAGGGAACGTCGCGAAGCTCCGTCGTCGCCCCCTCGGCGCCTCCTCCGACGAGGATTTCCCCCCTCTCGTACTCCCAAAATCGAAGCAGCACGTTGAAAAGCGAGCTCTTTCCCGCCCCGGTCGGAGCGACGATGCCGATGCGGCTGCCCGCCGGCGCTTCGAGCGACAGGGACTCGAACACCCACGGCTCGCCCGGGCCGTACCGGAAGCCGAGGCCGCGGATCGAGAGGTCGACGGCGCGCGGCGGCGCATCGAGGGACGTCTTCGTCCCCGGCGGCGGCTCCCGGATCGCCGGAGCGGCGTCGATGATCTCGAAAAGCCGCCTCGCCGCGGCGGCCATCTCGCCCACCCGCTGGATCACCGCCGGAAGCGGCGCGATCGTCTCGAAGGTCGCGAGCATGAAGACCGTGAGCATGGCCATGTCGGCGCGCGGAAGCCGCCCTTCCGTGACGACCGGGATGAGGACCAGGGCGGATAGCCAGACTGAGAGCGCGCCGGCCGCGACGAGCCCCGCGTCGCCGATTCCCTGCAGCGACGCGAGGGAGCGCTGAGCCCGGTCCATTGCGCGGCTGGACGCCCGGATCCTCTCGGCGTGCCAGTCGAGCGCGCCGAGGGCGACGAGCTCGGCCATCCCTTGGGTCTCCTCGACGATCGAAGCGCGAAGGTCCGCCGCGCGGGCGACGCGTTCGCGGCCCGGAGCCTCGGCGAGCTTTTTGAGAACGAGCGGAAGAAGCAGCCCGGAGAAAGCGAGGAGCGCCGCGTCGATCCCGGCAAGCCGGACGTCGAAATGCGCGAGGAACGCTACGATGCACGCGAGCGCAAAAAGCGCGACGACGAACGGCACGACGCCCCGGACGTAGAAGTCGTCGAGCGTGTCGATGTCCGCGCGAATGCGGCTGAGGAGATCGCCGCCGCGAAACCCGACGAGGCGGGCGGGGGCGAGCGGCTCGATTCTCCGAAAGAACCAGACCCTGAGATCCGCGAGAATTCGGAAGGTCGTGCTGTGGTTGACGAGCCGCTCGGCGTAGCGTCCGGCGGCCCTTCCGAGCGCGAGAGCGCGTACGCCCGCGCTCGGAAGGGTGTAATCCAGGGCGACGCGCAACGATCCCGCGATCGCCATAGAGGCGATGAACCAACTTGAGAGGGCGAGGAGCGCGAGATTCGCGAGGAGCGTCCCGAGCGAGAGGAGAACGCCGAGCAGGACCCGCGGCCATTCGCGCCGCGCGAGCGCGGCGACGCGAAGAAGCTCCCTCACGACAGGCTCCTCACCCCGCCGTCCTCGACGGCGAGAACCCGGTCGAGCGTCCCGGCCGCGCTCCGGCGGTGCGTGACGAGGATGACCGTGCGGCCTTTCGCGAGCGTCTCGATGCCCGCCTCGACGAGGCGCTCGCTCGCGCGGTCGAGGTGGGCAGTGGGCTCGTCGAGAAGAACGAGACCGGGATTCCGGAGGAAGAGCCTCGCGAGGGCGACGCGCTGGAGCTGGCCTCCGGAGATCCCTTGGCCCCGCTCGCCGACCAACGTCCCGTAGCCTAAGGGCAGCCGCTCCGCGAACTCGTCGACGAAGGCGAGCCGGCCCGCCTCCATCGCTTCCCGGTCGGTCGCCTCGAGGCGGCCGAGCCTGATGTTCTCGAGGAGCGTACCGTGGAAAAGCGTCGGAAGCTGCGGGAGCCACGCGATCTCGCGAAGCCACTCCCGCGTTTCGAGACCGAGGAGATCTCGGCCGTCGACCGTGACGGAGCCTTCCGACGGGAGGATAAAGCGAAGAAGCAGCTTGAGAATGGTCGTCTTCCCCGCGCCGCTTAGGCCGACGACCGCCACCCGCTCCCCCGCGCGAATCGAGAAGGACGCGCGATGCAAGACGGCGCGCGAGGAGTAGGAGAAGGAGACCCCGTCGAAGACGATCGAGGGCGGCCTTTTGGCTACGCCCGGCGCCTCGACCGGACGATGGGCCGTCTTGATCGTCGCCGCCGCGAGGAGCCCGGTCACGTGCTCGGCGGCGCTCACCGCCTCCATCCGCGCGTGATAGAAGGTTCCGAGCTGGCGCAACGTGAAGAAGTACTCCGGGGCGACAAGCAGGATGAAGTACGCGGGGGCAAACTGCATCGTCCCCGCGAGGAGCCTCAAGCCCGAGAGAATCGCGACGAGCGCGATGCTCACCGCCGAGATGAGCTCGAGCACGAGGGAGGAGAGGAAGGCGACGCGCAGAACCGAGAGCGTCGTCGCGCGGTAGTCCTCCGAGGCCCGCTCGATCGCGGCGGCCTCTCGCGCCGCCGCGCCGAACATCCTCACCGTCGAGAGCCCCTGGAGTACGTCGAGGAAGCGACCGCTGAGCGAGGCGAGCCTCGCCCATAGGCGCTGGTTGCGCGCGTGCGCCTCCTCCCCGATCACCATCATGTTGAGGGGAAGGAAGACCGCCGTGAGGACGAGGAGGAGGCCCGAGATCCAATCGAGCGGGAACACCACCGCGAGAATCGTGAACGGCAAGAGCGTCGCGACGGCCCGCTGCGGCAGGTACTTCGAGTAGTAGGCGTCGAGCGCCTCGACGCCGTCCACGGCCGTGTTGGCGATCTCCCCCGCGCGCATCGACGAGAGCGCGATCGGTCCGATGTCGCGAAGATGGTCGACGAGCTCCGATCGCAGCGTTTGCTTGACGCCCGACGCGCAGGCGAAGGCGGCCCTCCTCGATCCCCAGCTGACCCCGACGCGGCCGGCAATGACGAGGAGGAGGAGCGCAAGCAGTCCGACGAAGGGCTCCGAGGCGGCCCGCTGGAAGATGACGCCGTTTCCGATGCGCACGAGGAGCGCAGTCTGAAGAATGAGGAGGATTCCGGACGCCTCGCCGAGCGCGATGGTGAGCGCGAGCTCCCGTCGGAACGGGCGCCCGCGGGTCCGGAGCCACGCGGAGGTGCTCATGATGGAGACGAGTGTAGTCGGAACGGACGACGAAAGGCAACGGAGTCGGTTTCGTCGCTCATAAATTACGACAATTTTAATCAGCTTTTATCGACATGCGAAATGTTATATCAAACTTATGTCGGGCATTTTTTTCTCGCAAGATTGTTGATAGCGTACTACCTTGAAGTGGGAGAACTGGAGGAGTCGGTAGGGTTGGGAGAGGGCACGCGCGCTCCGAGAGGCCTTGGGTTTGACCCAGGAGCAATTCGGAGTCCGAATCGGGCTCAAAAAGTCACACATTTTCTCGGTCGAGACCGGCACGCACGGCATACGAGTCGAGCACTTGGAGGTCCTTGTTAGAGAGATACGCGTCGATGCCCAATACCTTTTCGGGCAGACGGAACGAGTAGAGGACGCGATAGCGGGCGGCCGCAGCGATGCTCCGACCGCGGAGAACATCCTCCAGCCCATGCGCGAGATAGGTCAACGCGTGAGGGCCGGCCGACGAGCGCGAACCGGCGGCACACCGGGCGTCACCCAATCAGCCACTTCGTGTTCTCGTGCAGAAGATCAAATTTCTGGACGGAACCACGCTCCGATAAGTCGCTTCCTTCATTCGGGGCCTCGTCGCTGGGCGGGGATCGACGAAGGAGCCGAAAGCTGTGTCGGTGAGAGGGAAAGATCACGGGTGAATCTTGGAGTTTGGGAGATAGATGTATGGATAAAATTCAGGAACAGGTGGACCGAAACTACGCAGCCTTTACGAAAAGACTGCCGGAACTGGTAGCCGAGCACCCCGGGAAATTTGCGCTCATGAAAGACGAGGAGATCGTTGAGCTTTTCGACACCGCACGCGATGCGCTTGTCGCCGGCGAGAAGCTTTATGGCAAGGATGCACTATTCTCCGTCCAACAAATCACTAGCGCGGCCGTCGACTTAGGATTCTTCTCTCATGCCTTGTCTTAGTGGCCAGTAGATCCGGTCTTAGGAATCATGATGCCAGTCGCGGTACTCCCCGGTCCTCGACCGCCTACTCTACCACTTCAGCTCTCACAATCAGAACTCCAGGGAGCACTCGTCGACACCGGGGCATCGATAACCTGCATTTCCCCGTTAATTATCTCGCGTTTGAACCTGAGATCCATCGGGAAATGGCAAATGAAATCGACTGAGGGCGCAAGACCGGCCAATGTCTATCAAGTTCCCTATGCCGGGCGGACACGGCGGCCGGAGACGACGAAGATAGGAACGGTGGAGCGGCGATAGGCCCATTGGCCGACAGGAGAACCCTGGCCCCTCCCTGTTTTCGTAATAGACCACAGCCTGCAAATGGATGACTTACGGCGAAGTATCCTCATTGCGGCAGGTTCATTGTCTGGTAATCGGCCCGTTAGTTATCGAGACTACCCATGATAGATGTTCGAGCGGCGCGAAGGAAGATAGAATACTTTAAGTTGTCTTGCGCCTCACGTAGGCGAAAATTGCGGGGGGGCATCATGCAGCGAAGCGAAGTCGCGCAATACTGGGAGGCGAATGCTGAAACCTGGACACGGCACGCTCGTGCCGGATACGACATTTATCGAGATGGGCTGAACACGCCCGCATTTCTCGATATGCTACCGCCGATACAGGGTCTCTCCGGGCTCGATATTGGCTGCGGCGAGGGCTTTAACACGCGCCAGCTTGCGCGGCGCGGCGCGAGGATGAAGGCCATTGACATTGCGCCGACCTTTATCCGACACGCGCAGGAGACCGAGCAAACTGAGTCGCTCGGCATCGAGTACTCCGTCGCCGACGCGACCGACATGCCTTTCGCCTCGTGCTCGTTCGATTTTACGACCGCGTTCATGTCGATGATGGACATGGCCGATTCCGGCGCGGCTCTGTGTGAGACCGCACGTGTCTTGCGACCGGGCGGTTTCCTCCAGTTCTCCATCCTGCATCCCTGCTTCGTCCCACCACACCGAAAGGTCCTACGTGAGCCTAACGGGACGACGCGGGCTATCGAGATCGGTGGCTATTTCGACGCAACCGATGGCAGGATCGACACGTTCCGCTTCGAGAATGTACCGGAAGAGGAACGCCAAAGGACCGAGCCGTTCCGTGTTCCTCGATTTCACCGGACGCTGAGTGGATGGGTCGATCTCATCGTCGCCGCCGGGCTGATTATCGAACGGTTCGGCGAACCGCGTGTGAGTATGGAAGTCGCTGAAGTGGAGCCGGTGTTGGAAGACACCTTGGTCGCGCCGCTCTTTCTGCATATCCGGGTGCTCAAGGACTCCGAGTCGCCGCGAATGCGGCAATCTTAGAAACCGCATGGTCCGCCGAGAGGGTCAATTTCAAACCGAGTCACTACCCGGTGGGATACCATACTTCAAAGTGCTGAAGCTCGTACCGCCTCCGCTGGACCCAGAAACCGACGGGAAGTAGGGGAGAGGAGCCGAAATGAACTCTACCTTAGTGATGACCCATCGGTCAGGTTGACACAAGGAAGGAGACGCTAAATAACAAATCGACTCGATTCAGGGAAACCCGTTCGACGGCAATCGCGGTCTTCAGAGGTTCTGGCCTCAAAAAGGACTTCCCCACTTTGCACTCTGCGAGCCCGAAAGACCGCGACGGTCCGAAGCTCCCGGAACTCTCCTCGATTGCGCTCGCTACGTCAAAGCGGAGCAATGCGTCACTGATATCGAAAGGATTCCCGCCGCGATCTCGTTCGATCGCGCGGGAATCCGTCAAGGTAATCGAAATGGAACGCGGCGCGGGAGCTTTGCCGCTTTCGGACCGCGCCGCGTGTTTTGATCGTCAGGCGCAAGAGGACGACGACCGACTGCAACTTCGTCGGTCAGCCGACCATCCGCCTTCCCTCGCACGTTCTGCGACTCGATTGGTCGCCGGTTGCTCGCTCACGCGTGCGCCGACCGCGTGCTCGGGAAAATCCGCGCCATTCGATCCTGGACCAAACCGTCGCGTCAGCGTTGCCCGACGGTCTCATGAAGCGGAACGGCGAAACCTCGGTCATCCACCTTCCAGTCGTCTTGTCCTGGAAGAATGTCCTTGGTCGCCGCGCCGAGCTCGTGCGCGACCAGATCGTCGATGGCGACGTTTTCGTCGTCATCGTCCACGAGCGCCATCTCGCGAGCCTTCAGGGAAGTCTCCGCGGAGTAGGTCCCCAAGGTCCAAAGCGACTCTTGGTTTTGGACCACAAAGCGTTTTGTCATGACTGCCACCTCCAGTCACGTACAATGATAATCGTCCTCGCCCGAAGTCGTCAAAGGAAACATGGACCGCGACCGAAATGTAGGCCGCGACGAAAATGTCATGCAGATGGGCGGAAGCCACAGGCCTGAACTACCGAGAAATCATGCGGCGAGCGCGAGCTGTTGTCGATATTTCTCAGATAATTAGCCGTGGCTTGGCGATGTGTCCGGCCGCGACACGCGCCGGACGTGCCGCGCCCGCGCTCGCCCGGCAATGGGGTCGCGCTGCGCGCGGTGACCTCTTCAAACAGGTTTATCTTCGAGAGCTCCGCGCTTTCGACGTTGGCACCGAGTGCCTCGCCGGCGATCTCGCGCTTGCGGACGTCGCGATCGAGCGTACGGCAACGAGCGGACCAAGAGCTGCGCGCACCTGCCGCGGCACTCGACCGCAATAGGCGAACTCACGGGGTCCAGGCTATGGCGGCGATGGAAAAGCGCGAGCATGCCGCAAGGATTCATCGCGCTCAAGGTTGGCGCAATGCGAGGTTTTCACTTGCCTTCATGCGAGCGGAGACGCTCCGACCTCGGGCACCGGCCGCGCCTCCGGTGGTTCAGCAACATTGACACTTCCCGCGGCGTGCGACTATCATACCGCGCCGCCCGGGCCTATAGCTCAGTTGGTTAGAGCAGCGGACTCATAATCCGTCGGTCCCTGGTTCAAGTCCAGGTGGGCCCAGCTGATAATTCCTTGCCGGACCAAAGATTGACGGTTATCGCACATTTCCCTAGCGCTCGGAAGAAGGAAACCCCAGGCTACGAAGCGCTCATGAGATCCCGAACGCGCCGCGCGATCGCCGACGGCCGCGGAACATAGGCGCGCTCAAGCGGAGGAGAAAAGGGGGCCGGGGTATTCGGCGCCGCGACGCGCACGATGGGCGCGAGCAGGTAGTCGGGAATGAGCTCCGCGATCCCGCTCGCGATCTCCGCCCCGACGCCGCCTTGCTTCGGACCCTCCTCGACAATGACGATCCTTCCGGTTTTCTTGACCGACTCGTGGAGAAGCTCGATGTCGAGAGGCCATATGGACCTGAGATCGACGACGTCGCACTGAATCCCCTCGCCCGCGAGCTCCTCGGCGGCGAGCATGTTGAAGTGGCTCATGAGCAGGCTCCCGACGAGGGTGACGTGGTCGCCGCGCCTGAGCAGCTGGGCCCTGCCGATCGGAACCTCAAAATACTCGTCGGGTATCTCCGACGACGCGTCGAAGGTCCCCTTCTCCGTTCGAGCTCCCTTCGACCCGTAGAGGAGCTTGTGCTCGAAGACGAGCACGGGGTCGGGGTCGCGTATCGCCGCGCGCATGAGCCCGACCGCGTCGTAGGCGGTCGAGGGCGCGACGATCTTGATCCCGGGGCAGCTGAGAAAGAAGCTCTCGAGATTTTGGGAATGCTGCGCGCCGCGCCCGGTCACCCCGACCGGGGCCCTCATGACCAGCGGCAGGCCGATCGCGCCTCCCGACATGTAGCGCAGCTTCGCGATTTGGTTCACGATTTGGCTCGCGGCGCACAGGAGGAAGTCGCCGTACTGAACGTCGGCGATCGGCCTCATGCCCATCGCCGCGGCGCCGCACGCCATGCCGAAAATGGCCGCCTCCGAGATCGGCGTGTCGATGATTCGATCGCGATACTTGCTCTCGAGCCCCAAGGTGACCGTGAAGGCGCCTCCGAAACCGCCCGGAACTCCGATGTCCTCGCCGAGGCAAAAGACGCTCTGATCCTCGGCCATGCATCCGTCGATCGCGAACCTTAGGCCCTCGGCGATGCTCATCCTCATCGCGGCACCTCGATGGAGGTATACAGGCCGTCGTAGAGCTCCTGCTCCTCGGGGAACGGGGATTGAAGCGCGAACTCGATCGCCTCGTCGACCTCCTTGGCCACCGACGCTTGAATCTCGGCGGCGAGTTTCGGCTTCAAAAACCCGCATTTCGACAGCGCCGCTTCGCACAAGGCGATCGGGTCCCGCGCCTTCCAGTAGCTCTTTTCCTCTTTCGCCATATAGTTGTTCGGATCCCGTCTCGAGTGGCCGGAATAGCGGAAGGTCTTGAGCTCGAGGAGCGTGGGACCGCCGTTGCCGCGCGCGGCGCCGATCGCGTTGCTCGCGCGCTCGTAGACGTCGAAGACATCCATGCCGTCGCCGATGTCGGAGCGCATTCCGTACGAGGCGGCACGATCGGCAATGTTCTCGACCTTGACGACCTTCTGGATGGAGGTCGAGGCTCCATAGAGATTGTTTTCGCAAACAAAAACGGCCGGAAGGTTGTAAACGGCGGCGCAATTGAGGCCCTCATGGAAGGCTCCCTCGTTTGCGGCGCCGTCTCCGAAGAAGCTCACCGCAACCCGCGGCTCGTGGCGCAGGCGAAACGCGAGCGCCACTCCCGCGACGATCGGTATGTTGTCGCCGACCGTCGCGATCGCCGGGAGCATCCCCTTCGACAGGTCGCCGAGGTGCATCGAGCCGCCCTTGCCTCTCGCGGTGCCGGTGGCCCTCCCGTACAGCTCGGCCGCGATGGAGCGCATCGGCAGCCCTCTCGCGATGGCGTGGCCGTGCGGCCGATGGGTGGAAGCGATCACGTCTCCCTCGCTCAAGGCGGAGCAGACGCCCACCGCGCACGCTTCCTGACCGATGTACTGGTGCACGGTTCCCGGTACGTTTCCCTCGAGGAAGAGGAAATGAATGCGCTCCTCGAAACGGCGGATCTCGACGAGCTTCGTATACATGCCGAGCGCCCGCTCGGCGCCGATTCGCTCAAGGACCTCGGCGGCCTCCGACCCGTTCGACATCATAGACCTCCCAACTCGGTCTCGATTATGGACTTGATCTCTGCGAGAAAGGCCGCGCCCTGCGCGCCGTTCACCGCCCGGTGGTCGTAGCTTGCCGTGACGACGCACGCCGGCCGGACTCGGATGGCGGCGCCGTCCTCGACGGCGACGATATTCTTGACGGTTCCGACCGCGAGCGTGCCGATCTGCGGCGGATTGATGATCGCCTCGAACGAGTCGATAGGAAACATGCCGAGATTCGAGAGGGTGAACGAACCGTCGGCAAGATCCTCCCCCCGAAGTCCGTGGGCTTTCGCGCGGTCGACGAGCGCTCGGAGCTCGCCGTCGATCTCGACGATGCTCTTGACGTCCGGCCGCTGGATGACCGGAGTAAAGAGATCCTCGCCCACCGCCACGGCGACCGATATCCCGACGGTCCTCCGAATCGCGAGCTTCGACTCGGAGAAGGAGGCGTTCAGCCGAGGATGGCGCGTGAGCGCCACGCCGAGCGCGCGGACGAAGAAGGCGTCGATCGAGACGGCTCGCGGGACGCGCTTCTCGACCTCGCCGCGCGCACGCAGGAGCCCCTCGCAGTAGACCGTTGCGTGGAGGTAGTAGTGAGGCACGCGGCTCTTGCTCAAGGTCACGATCTGGGCGACGCGCCGCTGCTGCTCGCTCAGCAAGCCTTCCTCCGAGGCGGCGTCTTCGTACGAACCGTCCCCCGCGGGTCCGCCCGGAGCGTCCAAGTCCTTCAGCGTGACGATTCCGCCGGGCCCGGTGCCTCTCACTCGGGCGATGTCGATCCCTCTCTTCTCCGCAAGCCGCTGCACCATGGGGCTCGCGCGCGGACTCGACCGCCCGGCGGCCCGCTCCGGCTCTTCGCGCCTGAGCGTTTCCGCCGCGCGCGCCGGAGGATCGCCCGCCTTCTCATCCCGGCCGCCGAGGGTTGCGATGACCTCTCCGGCGAGGACGGTGTCCCCCGCTCCTGCGATCAGGGACACGACCGTGCCGGAGGCGAAGCTCTCGAGCTCCATCGTGGTCTTGTCCGTCTCGACTTCGCAGATCGGATCGCCCTTCTTGACTGCGTCCCCGGGACCGATTAGCCACCTGACAATACGCACGTCGTCGGTTGTCTGCCCGAGCTTCGGCATCTTGATCTCGATTGCCATGCGTCGATTCTAACGCGGCGACTCGAGTTTGGTCAATCATAAGTTATAATTTATTAAATTATACATCATAACTTTTCCTTGACAATTCTCACCTCTCGTCACAGAATTGGATCGCGGGGCGGACCGTCCCGAAATAAGGAGGGGGAAAGATGAGCAAATCGCGCGTCGTTCAAGCACTGTCGATTGCCGCGATCGCCTGCCTTGCTCTCGCCGCCTGCGCCAAGAGCACCGGCGCGGGCGCGACAGCGGGCGGTTCCGCGAGCTCGATGGTGACGACGACCCAAAAGATCAAGCCGGGGACGATCGGCTTCAGCCTCCCGTTCGCCACGGCGCCGTTCTACTGGGCGGCGGCAAACGGGTTGAAAGATCAAATGCAGAGCATGGGATATACTGTCACCGTCACGAACGCGGGGAACGACCCGAGCACGCAATACCAGCAGCTCATGACCTTCGACACCGAGAAGGTGCAGGGGGTGGTGGTCATCGCGTACGATTACTCCTCGGTGTCGCCGGCGCTTTCGAAGCTGCGCGCGGACGGAATTCCGGTCTTTGCGATCGATCGCGACGTGAGCGTGCCGGTCGACAGCTTTCTGATAACCGACAATCGGAAGGCGGGTCAGGCCCTTGCGGACTACGTGATCAAGCAGCTCGGTGGCGCGAAGGCGTATATCATCAAGGATTACTTCGCGATCAACGTGGTGCCGCTTGAGGATCGCGTGAACGGGTTCATGGACGAGATGGCGAAAAACTACAGCGGCAAGTACGAGGTTGTCGGGGAGGTCGGAGGCGCGGGCGGCGGCGGCGGATCGGTGGAGGCGAGCATTCCCCTCTACAAGGACATCCTCCTCAAACACAAGGACGCGAACGTCTTCATCCTCGGAACCGACCTGCTCGCTCCGGCGGCCGTGAGCGCGCTGCAGCAAACCGGGCTCTACAAGGCCGCGGGCCAGCCGGGCGCGCCGATCATCGTCGGAGTGGACGGCAATCCCGGGACCCTCGATCTCATCCGGAAGGGAGAGGTAACGGCGTGCTTCTCGCAATATCCCTACCTCGAAGGGGTGTGGGCGGGCGTGATGCTCGACAAGTGGATTCAGGGCCTCTCGAATCTTATCCCGAGCACCCTCTACTTCGGCGGCGATCTGGTCACCTACGACAACATCAACGGCTTCAAGAGCCTGTGGGGCGATATCAAGTGGAAACAGCTCTGAGGCGTCGGGCGGCGCCGGGAGCGAGGCGAGAGTGAAGAGAAAAGGAAGCGCGCGCGGGGGGTCGACTCGAGGCCCCCTGCGCGCCGTTACGGTCTCGGACGTCGTTCGAGCTTTTCCGGGGCCGATGGGATGACCGACGCATCGCGGCCGATTCTCGAGGCACGCGGGATCTTCAAGTCGTTCCCGGGCGTCGACGCCTTGATCGACTTCGACATCGACGTGGCGCGCGGCGAGATCCACGGCCTGCTCGGCGAGAACGGCGCGGGAAAATCGACCTTCATCAAGCTGCTGAACGGACTCTACTCCCCCGACAGGGGCCGATTCGTCCTCGGCGACCTCGTAACGGATCGTATCGATCCGATTCTCGCGCGAGCGCGCGGGCTCAGGTTCGTCCACCAGGAGCCGACCCTCTTTCCCCATCTGACCGTCGCCGAGAACATCTGCATGAACTCCTTCCCGAAGCGGCGGCTCGGCATCATCGACTGGCGGCGGGCCCGCGCGGAGGCGGCTCGATTGCTCGCCGAGTACGACCTCGGCCTGGATCCCGCGGATCGCGTGTCGGATCTCAGCGTCGGGCAGATGCAGCTCGTGGAGATCATCTCGAACGTCTCGAAGAACGCTCGCCTCGTCGTCTTGGACGAGCCGACCGCCTCGCTCGGAGACGCCGAGAAGGCGAAGCTGTACGCCGTCATGCGGGCTCTCCGAGAGCGCGGAGTGTCCATCATTTTCATCAGCCACATCCTCGAGGAGGTCCTCGCGCTCTGCGATCGGATAACGATCCTTCGCGACGGGAGAAAAATCGGAACGTTCGCGAACGTCGATCTCACGAAGGAGTTTCTCATCGAGAACATCGTCGGGTCGAGGCGCTCAGGCGAGCCGCCTCCGCGGGGGCGCGCTCAGGCCTCCGGCCGCCCCGTCGCGCTCAGCGTTCGGGACCTGCGCGTCGGCGGGATCCTGCGCCGCGTTTCGTTCGACCTCCGCTACGGCGAGATCGTCGGGATCCTCGGCCTCCTCGGCTCGGGCAAGAGCGAGCTCGCCGACGCGTGTTTCGGGCTCCTCCTTCCCGCCTCCGGACGGATCCTCGTCGACGGCCGGACGCCGAGGCGCCTCGACCCGCGCTCGGCGATCCGGTCCGGCATCGGGTACCTGACCGAGGATCGACACCGCAGCGGCCTGTTCCCGTTTCTCTCGATCCGCGACAACTGCTCGATCTCGATACTCGACCGCCTGAAGGGCTTCCTCGCGGTCGTGAGGAGAAAGCGGGAGCGCGCGATCGTCGCGCGGACGATCGAGAGCCTGAGCGTTCGCGCGCCTTCCGTCCGCGAAGCGGTGAGCAGGCTGAGCGGCGGAAACCAGCAGAAGGTGCTGCTCGCGAGGTGGCTCGCCGCGGACCAGCGCATCCTCCTTTTCGACGAGCCCACGAAGGGCGTCGACGTCGGCGCTCGATCGGAGTTTTATCGGCAGCTTCGCGGCTTGCGGGACGCGGGGAAAGCGATCCTCGTTCTCACCTCCGATCACCGGGAAGCCGTCGAGATCTCCGACCGGCTGTTTCTCCTTTCCGCGGGGGTTCTCTCGGAGTTCGACCTCGGTCGGACCGCGACGTCGAAGGACGTCTTGGCCGCTCTCAGCCTGGGCGGCCCGCCGTGAGAGCGCGCTTCGCGGCGGGGCCGGATTCCCGCATGGAGGAGAGCCAGGGCCGCGCGGCGGGCGAAAGGAGGCGGAGGCTCGCGCTTCCCGACTCGTGGATCCTCATTCTCGTCATCGTCGTGATGTGCGCGGCGCTCGGAATCGCCGAGCCGGTCTTCTTTACCTTCTCCAACATCGTGAACATCATTATCAGCATCTCGGTGATCGCCATCGTCGGCATCGGGATGACCATGGCGATCCTCACGGGCGGCATCGACGTATCGGTTGGAGGAATCGTGGCGCTTTCGGCCGCCTTCGCCGGCTCGATCCTGCAGGACCACGACGTGCCGATCGTCGTCCCCATTCTCGTCTCCCTCCTCGTGGGGCTCGCCGCGGGAGCGTTCAACGGCTTCTTCACCGCGGTGCTCAGGATCCCGGCCTTGATCGTCACGCTCGCCACCATGAGCATGACCCGCGGGCTCGTGCTCATCTATACGAAGGGCCAGGCGACGTACGGTTTTCCAAAGTCCTTTCTCGTGCTCGGCCAGGGGGCGCTCCTCGGCATACCCATCATCGTGATCCTCACCGTCGTGCTCCTCGCCGCCGGGGTGTTCACCCTCAGCATGACCGTATTCGGCCGGCGGATCTACGCGATCGGGAACAACGTCACGGCGGCGAAGATCGTCGGGATCCGAGTAAAGTCGACCATCGTGAGCATCTACTCGATCACCGGGGTGCTCTGCGCCATCGCGGGCCTCACGACCATATCCCAGCTCGATTCCGCCGCGCCGATTCTCGCGAACGGCCTCGAGTTCCAGGTGATCACCGCCGTGGTCATCGGAGGAACGAGCATCTTCGGCGGGCGCGGGTCGATCGGCAAGACGATCATCGGCGCGATCATCGTCGGCTTGATCCTGAACGGCCTGCAGCTGCTCAACGTGTCGGTCTATTTCAACCAGTTCTTCTCGGGCCTGATTCTTCTCGTGGCGGTCGGCCTCGACGCGATCCGCCAGAGAAAGGCCGCCTGAGCATGGAGCCCGGTCTGCTGCTCGGCATCGACGTCGGGACGTCGTGCGCCAAGATCGGCCTCCACGACGATCGAGGGCGCTGTCTGAAGATCGTCACCCGCGACTACGCGCTCATGGCAGGAGCGCCCGGCGAGTACGAGATCGACCCTGAGGCGCTCTGGCAGTCGATCGCCGCGGAGCTCAGGCGCCTCGCCGGCTCGATCGGAGACGTCGGACGCGTCGAGGCGATCTCGGTGTGCGGCATGATGATCATGCCGGTGCTCCTCGACGAGAGCGGGAAGCCGGTGCGTCCGGTGATTCACTGGCAGGATCAGCGCCTGTACGCCCAGTTCGCGGCGCTGAAGGAGAGCGCCGCCGCGAAGAGCGTCGTCGCCTCCTCCGGAAGCATGCTGACCGGGGAGGCCACCATCAACGCGCTCTCCTGGGTGCGGGAGCACGAGCCCGAGCGCTTCCGGAGGGTCTCCTCGTTCGCGATGATCAAGGACTTCGTGCGCTACCGGCTCACGGGCGCCCTCGGCACCGACTACGGGGACGCGTCCGGAACCATGCTGCTCGACGCGAGGACGCTCGCGTGGAACGAGTCGGCGCTCCGCGGCTTGGGATTCGGCGGGCTCCGCCTCCCCGCCCTCTCGCGACCCGAAATCGTCGCCGGCTCCGTGTCCCGGGAGGCGGCGCGGCTCACCGGGCTCCCGGAAGGCACGCCCGTCGCCGTCGGAACGGGCGACGGAATATGCACTATACTTGGCCTCGGGGTCGTCGAAGACGGCGCGCTCGGGATCACGATCGGAACGGCGGGCGTGGTGGGAACGGTGGCGGGCAGCCCGCCGATCGACGAGCGCAGGCGCAATTACCTCTTCTGCCATCCGGTCCGCGGGAAGTGGTATTCCGTCATGGCGACGGCCGCCTCGGGCGACGTCCTTCGGTGGTACAAGGACGAGTTTCTCCGGTTTTCAGGCGGCGACTACGCGGCGCTCGAGGAGGAGGCGAGCGGGATAACGCCCGACCTCTCGGACGTGCTCTTCCTGCCGTACATCCTCGGGTCGCGCAATCCGCACGGAAATCCGGAGGCCTGCGGAGCGTTCATCGGCCTGCGGAAAACGCACTCGCGGGGGCATGTGACGAGAGCGGTCCTCGAGGGAATCCTGCTTGAAGTCGCCGACCTCGTGAACGTTCAGGCGGAGATTGTAGGCGATCACGGGAGGCCGCAGGCGGCGGCGAGCATCTCCGGGGGCATCGTGAAGAGTCGCTTCTGGCTTCGGATGCTCGCGGACATTCTCGGGAGGGACCTCGTGGTCCCGGAGGCGGTCGAGCTTGGAACGTTGGGGTGCGCGATGCTCGCCGCGGTCTCGATCGGACGGTACGGGACGATCGAGGCGGCCGCCCGCGCGATGAGCCGGGTCCAGGAGGTCGTCCACTTCGACGGCGAGGCGCACGAGCTCTACCGAAAGAGACTCGCGTGCTTCAAGAACGCGTACTATTGCGGCATTGCCTCCGCTCCCCCGCTCATGCGCCCGTGAGCGCCCGTCCGGGCCCTCACGGCGCGCCGCCTTTGCCGGGACGAGATATCGAGGCGCGCTAGACGGAGAATACCGATGGCCGATACCCGCACGAAACCAGTCGCCTCCGACGCCGCTCGATTTCAGCTTCAGCGAAACAGCGGAACGCCGCTCTACGTCCAAATCAAGAACCAGCTCCTCGCCGAGATCCAGAACAGCAAGCTCCCGGAGGGAGCTCTCGTCCCGACGGAGGATGAGCTGTGCCGGATGTATCGAGTGAGCAAAATCACCGTCCGGGAAGCCCTTCGGGTGCTCGTGCGGGAGGGAATCCTCGAGCGGACTCGGGGAAAGGGCACCTTCGTGCGGAGACTCAAGTACGAGCCCCACTTGGGCCGGCTCTTCAGCTTTACGAAGTGGGCGAGCGAGAACGGATTCAAGCCCTCCACCCGCGTCGTGAGAATCGACACGGAGGTCAGGAACGACCTCGTCGCCGCGGAGCTCGGCATCTCCCCGCGAAAGCCCTTCGTGCGGATCGACCGGCTGCGCCTCGCCGACGACGAACCGCTCTGCTTCGAGCAGATCTACATCGCCTCCTCGCTCTCGCCCGACATCCACCTGAAGGACGTCGCGAACCGGCGGTTCAACGAGATCCTCGCGAGCGACTACGGGATCGCGCTGAAAAAGACCGCCGTCTCGATCGAGGCGGGCGCCTACGGCGCGGAGGGCGCGAGACTCCTGAAGTCCGGGAAAGCGACGCCCATTCTCGTGATCAAGCACAAAATCTACGCCGACGACTCCAAGGTCGCCTATATCGTCGTCTGCCATTACCGCGGCGACCGCGTGAAGTTCGTCATCGAGTTCTGAGCGGCGACCGCCGGAACCAAGCGAGGGAATCGTGAAAAGTCAGTGGGACGATCGGACGGCCGCGACGCTTCGCGACGCCGTCGACGAGCGCGTGTATAGCTCCCGCCTCCTCGGCGCCGATTCGATGCTCGTGCTCCACGGAGGCGGAAACACGTCGGTGAAGGTTCGCGAGAGGAACATCTTCGGCGACGAGGAGGAGATCCTCTACGTCAAGGGAAGCGGGTGGGATCTCGAGACGATCGAGCGGGCAGGCTTCGCGCCCGTGCGGCTTCAAGCGCTCCTCCGGCTCTCGACGCTCCGGGAGCTCCCCGACGATCGGATGGCCCTCGAGCTGCGCAAGGCGCTCACGACTCCCTCCGCTCCCGATCCCTCGGTCGAGGCCATTCTCCACGCGCTCATTCCCCACCGGTTCGTCGATCATACCCACGCCGACGCGGTTCTCACCGTCATGAACACGCCGAGCGGCGGCGCGCGGATCCGGGAGATCTACGGGGACACGGTCCTCGTCGTTCCGTACGTGATGCCCGGCTTCAAGCTCGCGCGGGAGTGCAAGGCCCGCCTGGACGAGGGGGAGCTTGCGGGAAAGCGCGGCATGATCCTGATGAGCCACGGGGTCTTCTCCTTCGCGGACTCCGCCAAAGAGTCCTACGAGCGCATGATCGACCTCGTCGACGCGGCGGAGAGCTACCTGAGATCGCGGGCCGCGTGGACGGTCGCATGGGAGGCGGGAAAGCCTTCGCCGGGCGCTTCGAGCCTCGAAACGTGCGCATTTCGCCGTGAGCTCTCGCGGATGGCCGGGGCCCCGATGATCGTCGCGACCCATACGGACCCCCAGGCGCGAGGATTCGCCTCCCGTCCGGACCTCGAAACGATCAGCCAGCAGGGCCCCGCGACGCCCGACCACGTGCTTCGGACCAAACGAGTGCCGCTCGTCGGCGGCGATCTCCGAGCGTACGCGGCGCGCTACGAGGCCTATTTTCGGGAGAACGCGGCGAGGATCGCGCGGAAGCTGACCATGCTCGATCCGGCGCCGCGGGTGATACTCGATGCCGGTGTCGGGATGCGCACCTGCGGAACCACGGCCCGCGAGGCGCGGATCGTCGAGCACCTCTACCGCCATACCATGGATCTCATCGTCAGGGCGACTTCGCTCGAGGCCTACCGGGCGCTTCAGGCGGGCGACCTGTTCGACGTGGAGTACTGGGTCCTCGAGCAGGCCAAGCTCGGCGGCAAGAAAGCCGGAAAGCCCTTTCAAGGAGAAATCGCCCTCGTCACCGGCGCCGCCTCGGGAATCGGACGCGCCTGCGCGGAGAAGCTCCTCGCGTGCGGCGCCTGCGTCGTCGCGCTCGACCGCTCGCAGGCGGTCACCGAGCTGATCGCCTCGCCCGAATTCCTCGGGATCCGATGCGACGTGACGCACCGGGACGAGGTCGCTTCGGCGCTCGACCAGGGTATCGAGGCCTTCGGGGGCCTGGACATCGCCGTGCTGAACGCCGGAATCTTCCCGGAGAGCCGCCCCATCGAGAGCCTTTCGGAGGAGACGTGGGAGGCGGCGATGCGGGTCAACCTCGACGCCAACTTCTCGCTCATGCGCCAAGTTCATCGCTATCTGAGGCTCGCGCCGAACGGCGGGCGGGCGATCGTCGTCGGCTCGAAGAACGTCAGGGCTCCGGGGCCGGGAGCGGCGGCGTACTCCGTCTCGAAGGCCGCGTTGACCCAGCTCGCCCGGGTCGCGGCGCTCGAATGGGGCGCGGACGGCGTTCGCGTCAACGTCGTCCATCCGAACGCGGTCTTCGACACCGGTATTTGGACGGCCGGGATCGTCGAGGAACGGGCGAAGAGCTACGGCATGACCCCCGACCAGTACAAGCGAAGCAATGTCCTGAAGACCGAGATTACGAGCGGCGACGTCGCCGCCGTGATCTTGGACCTCTGCGGGGAGGCCTTCCGCAAGGTCACAGGCGCGCAGGTGCCGATCGACGGCGGCAACGAGCGGGTGATTTAGCCGCCGGGAAAAGCCCGAGCGCGATCCCGGCTCGCCGCGCGGCGAAGCACGCGCGAGCGCGCGATCCGCCTTCCTCGACTCTCCTCCGCGTCGTCTTGACAGGTGACCGGCGCGCGCCCATCCTCAAGGCGATGGGTGAGACGCCTCGGCGTGGAGAGCAGACCGAGGCGAAGGGGGAAGAACATATGGCCGAGATGGAGTTCAGCCGGAACTTCAACGACCTGTCCCAGCAGTCGGGCATGAACGCCGGGTTCCAATTCGAGTTCTATTGCGAGCGCTGCAAGGAAACGTGGCGGTCGTCCTTCGCCGCGTACCGGAGCGGCCAGGCTTCCGGATGGCTGAGCCGGGCGTCGGGAGTGTTCGGAGGCATCGTCGGGGAGGCGGCAAGCGGAGCGGCCGGGCTCGCCCAGGCGGGATGGGGCAAGGCGCACGACGAAGCTTTCCAAAAGGCCTTCGAGCAGGCAAAGCAGCACTTCCACCGCTGCGGGCGGTGCCACCAGTACGTCTGCGAGGCCTGCTGGAACGCCGATCGAGGGCTGTGCTTGAACTGCGCGCCCAACGTGCAGACCGAGGTCGAAGCCGCGCGAACCGCCGGGGAGATCGAGCGCGCGACGGAGCGGGCGCGCACCGCCGGAGCGCAGGGCGGCGACCAGGTCGAGGTCGAGACTCAGCGCCAGCTCGTGTGCCCGAGCTGCGGCGCGGAGACCCGCGGCGCGAAGTTCTGCCCCTCCTGCGGCGCGAAGCTCGACGCTCCCGCCGCCTGTCCGAGCTGCGGCGCGAAGCTCTCCGCAAACGCCAAGTTCTGCGGAGAATGCGGGAAAAAGATCGCGTAGCGCCGTTCGAAGCTCGCGGAGCCGGCCCCGCGAGCTCGCCCGACCAGGCAGCCGTGCGATTTGACGGCGCCGCGTCGCTCCACTACACTTGATTCAGCCGCGCTGCTGCGGACGTTCGCCGTGCCTTGGCGGGATCGGACGGCCGGGAACCAAGCCGCAATCGGGAACCAGCGGAGCCGCCCGGGACGGCGAGCCGCGCGGCGGAGCATGGGAGTGGGGAAGCGATGGAACTCAACTCCTTCGGTCTGAACCGCGATCTCAGTCGATTGAACGCTGTCGTTTGGGAGGGGGCCTCCCCTCGGTATGAGGACTATTCGGCGCACGAGCGGAACGCGGACTGCTATTCGCGGGCGATCAACGGCGCTCAACTCGATCAGCTCGTCAAGGAAAACTTCGTCTCCGACGCCTTTCAGGAGCGGCACGGCCTTCCGAGCCTCCGCCATCTGACCGAGTCGCTCAAGAAGAGCCCGGATCTCACGGTGCAGGCGCTTGCCATGGTCGACAAGGCGCACACGTGTTGCTTCTGGGTGCGGCTCCAGACCGTCGGAATCGACGAGCTGCCTCCGGCCTGAAGGAACTCGTTCCCTTTCGCGCGCGTCCAACGACAGGGGGCATGCGATGAAAGGATGGGCGCTCGCGGCTGGGATTCTCGCGTTCGCGGCCGCGCCGGCGTTCTCCGATGCGGGTTACAAGGGGCTCTCCTGGGGCGCGAAGGTCGAAGCCGTGAGCAACGCCCTTCCCGAGCTCGCGCTCCGCGGGGGCGCGATCGCCGAGGTCACGCCCGTGCCTCCCTTCCACCCCCTCGGAGAGGCGCTCCTCTACTTCGACGCCTCCACGTACGACACGCTCTACGACTACAACGCCTTTCCGGAGGCGCTCCTCGACAACAATCTCGCGACCGACGAGCATCCCAGGGCCTATACGGACCTTTCCCGCCCGGGCTCGCCGGTCTTCTGGTTCGCCTCAGGCGGCCTCGCCGCGGTGACCGTCACCTTCGAGAACGCGAACGCCCTTCCGACGCTCGTCTCCGAGTACGGCGCGGCGGCGCTCCGCTCGCTCGTCTTTGTCGCCCTGGCGCCCTACGAGCTCGTCCCTCGCTACGATCAGCCGCGCCTCAGGCGGGCGCCCTACGTGCACTGGCGCTTCTCGGGCGACTCCCTTCGCATCGCGTGCTGGCGGAGCGGCGACCGGATCATCGTCTGGGACAACCCCGGCAGCGGCCTCCAGCAGGTCACCTACCTCGACGCGGCGTGGTTCGCCTCGGTCGAGAAGCGGGCCGTCGCCTCGGCGGAGCGTCGGGCCCGCCTCGGCGGTCTGAACCAGATCGAGTAGGCTTTCCCGCGAGATTTCAGTGACCGGAGCCGGCGAACGAGTAGGGCGCGTTCTCCGACGTCTCGATCGCGCTAGCGACGATGAGCCCGAGCGCCGCGAGGGTCCCGATCCACACCACTGCCTTGATCGTCGTGTTTCTCCGGTCGACCTGACGCTTGAGCGCCATGCCTTGGTTGTAGATCAGCCGCGCGTCGAAGGGCACGGGCTCGCCCTTGATTTGTTCGTTGACGAGCAGGATCTGCCCAAAATAGCCGGGAACCCGCACGCTATAGACGGTGGCGGGCGAATAGGTGGTTATCGCGACGCCGGAATGGTAATAGCCCCAATGGCGCCTCGGGTAGACCCCGACAACCGCGGCGTAACCCGGAGCGAAGAGCACGTCGGGCGTCGCCTTCTGGATTTTGGTGATATAGAAACCCTTGTAGTTGTGCGCGAGAGCGAGATCCGCGGCTCGCGTGAGGAAGAATTTGTACGCGTTGTCGATGCTCGTGTTCCCGTTCCCGACGAACTCCACCTGGAACGACGTGGCGCTCAACTGGAAGTCGCCGTAGCCGTATCCGCTGCCCTCCGACCTCGGCTGGTAGGTCGTCGCGCAGGAGGACAGAAGGCCGACGGAGACCAGGGCCGTGACCAGGACGGCCGCCCGCACGAGAGAGCGGGAGCGCGCGGCGGCACGGGAACGAACGGCGGTTGCAAGGGAAAAGGTCGCTTTCATGCTAACAAACTCCTGTGGTCGAGAGATTCGACGTACGGTGGAACCGTTAGTTCCGCGCCGGCCCGTACGACCAGTATACTACCGCAGCGATCGGCTTGGAAAGCGAAGCGGAATCAGCGCGTGTACGCCTGAGAACGGACGGAAGCCGAGCGCGCCTCCTACTCTCGGGCGCGCGCCGTCTCCGTGCGCCCGCCCTCGGCGCCGCGAATTAGGGCACCGTCACCGGGAGGGTGAGGGTCTGCACACCGTACAGATTGAAGGGCTGCACCTGAAACTCGGGGTCGCTGTAAACGAAATTGCCGCTGCCTTGCAGATCGAGCCATGCCTGTGCGGAGTAGGTTCCATCCGGAAGCCCCCCGAACGTGACGGACCCGGTATACGAGCTGCTCGCCGCCTGGTAGGTGAGGCCCGAGCCCTGATTCAAGGGGTGGGTGCCGACCGCGTACAAGGTGACGTAGACCTTCATGGTCGAGGCGTTGGACGACGTTATGCTGGAGTCGCTCGTGGTGATATTAAAGACGACGGCGTTCTTCGTCTCGCTCGGGTAGATCGCCTGCAACAGGTTGCTGCAACCTACGAGCATACCTAGGGAACCAAGGAGTGCGAACGTCGCTAATTTCCTCATACCTCTTCCCCTCACCTCAGGTAGAAATCGAGGCCGGCCGACCAGATAAGGCCGCTCTCCAAGGCGCTCAGAGCCTGGGCGCCGCTCGACTCCCCGAGGAGCCCGCTCCCGGCCGACGAGAGGTTCGCAAATGTCGGATAGACGTCGGTCGCGCTGACCACAACGCCCCACCAATCGAACCTCATCCCGAGGCCGGCTCGAACGTTCACCCCGGTCTCGCCCACTGGCGCGAGCCCCACGTCGTAGATCCAGAGACTGCTCAGCCCGACCTCGCCATAGGCGAGCAGCGGACCCACGCTCAGCCGCAATCCGGCGTCGAAGAGATTGAGGAAGCTCGGTAGGTCGTAGGAGCCGGTAAGGTTCTGCGTCATGTAGTTCGGAAGCGAAATGGCGTCCCACGAAACGTAGCCGACGCTCAAGAAGTTGTACCCCACATGAAAGCCGACCATCCAGTCGAGGTCGTTCACCGGCGTCGCGGCGACGGATCCCTCGCTTGTCGGAAAGAGGGACATCCCCAGCTCGAGCTCCGCGAACGCCGGCGGAACGAGCGAAAGAAATAGGACCGCCCCCACAACAATGCTCTTCCTTTTCACAGCGCCCCCTGTCATTTTCTCCCGTGAGATGCGACGAACGGCACGCCCCTTCAGTTCCTCATACTTCGTCGCGGCCTTCAAGCGCGACGGGTCATCATCATAGAGAAAGGGGTAGGGTCAAGCAAGAGGCAGGGCTCCTCTCGAGACCGGACGGGAGGTACGCCGCTTCCCTGTGCTGACGGAAGGCCGGGTGGCGCTCCCTTCGGCGGGTTCGTCGCAGAAGCACGGGCGGAAAGCCCGCCGGCGGGTCTCGACCGCTTCACGCAGCCCGTTGCGGAGGCACGGCGTCGAAAAATGAGCTCAGCGATTCGAATCCGAGGCGGCGAGAGCGGGTAAACCAGTGCCGCGGTCAGTACCGATCGATCAGAGATCCTCTCCACCCCGGGTCCCGCCGCTTTCGACGGTCGGGCGTCGTTCTACCCCTCCAAAGGAGCCGCCGCGCTCGGCAGGCGGCGGTAAGCCAACCTCGAACCGTGGAAGGCCGCGCCTGGGACCCTGTTCATCGTCGCGGCGGCTCCTTTTCCCGAAACATCGGGCCGGTCGTCGCGTTCGGTGCGGTGCGCCGGAGGCGCACGCGACGCAGACCGTACCCGGGTAGCAACGGAAGGCACGCGGGACTCCCGGGAGCCGAGCCGGTGCTCTGGAGGTGAACGCGGAGGAGTACGCAAAGCTAACGTCATGACAGGTGCGGACTGAACACGACCCATTCCGGAACTCGACCAAGAACGAAGGGCCGTCGGCTGGATGCTCCGAAGAGGAGCTGAAGCTTTGCTATATATGGGAAGAAAGATGGGATAGTTCGAGGCGACAATCGAAACATGACACGATAAACTTGTGTCGAAGAAGGCTCACGTACGATAAAGTGAAAGAAGCGAGCGGCACAGGGAAGACAGGGAACGTGAAATGAAGAATCAAGTTGCGAGGTTCGCTTCCCGACGGAATGCCGCGATTGGCATGGGAGTCGGCGCGGGAGCCCTCCTCCTCGCGCTCGTGGTCATTCTTGGCATATTGGCGTTCGAGATCCTGAATCTTACCGTTAGACTTGAAAAGCGAAATGACATGATTACTTCCGAGCTTCGTAGCAACGGAAGTGAAATTGATTTTCTGAAGCAAAATCTCCTTCTCGTGGCGCGAGACGAAAACTCGACACGAAGCGTTCTGAAGCTCCCTCAAGAGTCGTTTCCTGTATTTCAGCCGTACCCGAGCGAAGCGAAAGAGAACGATCCGGACGATAACCTTTTTCTGAGCGGACTTGACGCTCTGCTTGGCGATCGCGACACGAAGATCTCCGAATCCAAGTACCAGGACGTGCTGAAATCCCCATTTCTCGGCGAAGCGACCGGGGTCGGAGGATTTCGTCGAACGGAAACCGGGCCGCGAACACTCCAGTTCACCCGGGACGGGTCCACCTATTTCACGATCACGATCGATCCAATTTCGCAAACGGTGAAAGTCACCGATTTTCTTGGCAAGCAATATCAGGACTTGGCGCTCGGTGCTCGTTTCGTGGACTTCGTTCGAAATCGGACTCCCGCGCTCGATGCTCACTTTCGCGATCTTGCAATCGCCGAATTGCGTTTCACGTCCGTCTTGCGCGACCCTCGACTCCGTCGGTACCTCGGCATACGGCATGTTGTGGTGGAACCGCCGGTCGAAGAAGCGGACAGCTACGTTGCGTACCTCACGAGAGGCGGAACGCCGCTGTTATCGGTCAAGCTTGACGAGCGCTCTCTCGCGGTCATGGCAGGAACAAAGAAGTATGCTCGCATTTCGGAATTCGAAGACAAGTTTGTATCGGAGATCGGGTCCTTCGACTTTCGAACACCGCAAGAGAAGCTGGTCGCTCGATCGAATGCCGAGCTCCAGGCACTCACCAAAGACAAGACCTTCATGTCGACACTCGCCGCTCGAAGAATAAAATTTGATACGCACCCGCGGGAAGACGATTTTTTCTCCCACTACGATTTCACCGACGCCGGCGGAAAGCGGATCGGCTCCTTCTCGGTCGCGAAAGGAAATGGAACCATCTTCATCCTCGATCCGGACGATGTTTCGATCGCGGCTCTTCAGACCCCCTTCATCGAAAGCGAGATCGAGTCCGGCGAAATGACGATCCCCCAATCGATTCCGAGTGTCGGGCCGCTAGTCGAGAGCCAGTCTGGCCTTGATTTCGTTATCTGCGGCGAACATCAAGGCGATACGGACTCGATGATGCTGGTTCACGCGGAGCCGCGCGACGGTCGAATTGTGCTGATCAGCCTGCCGCGCGATTTGTATTACAGAGGAGAAAAGATTAATTCGATCTATGAGAAGTTCGGACCCGAGGAGTTGATGCGCGAAATTTCCGACATTACCGGTCTTGAGATCCGCAAGTATGTCGTCATAGACCAGTATGCGTTCGTCGACGTCGTGAATCTCCTGGGCGGAATCGACGTCTATCTCTCCAGTGATCTCACCGATCCGACCTACCGGGTTCGCGACAACGGCGTTTGGTCGACGTTGAATTACGCGAAAGGGATGCACCACTTGAGCGGCATCGAAGTTCTGCGGATCGCCCGGTCCCGCCACAGCACTTCGGATTTCGTGCGCGCTCTCAGACAACAAGTCATCTTAGGAGCGATTCGCGAGAAAATAGAGCAAGGGGGACTTGCCAACATCGGCTCGATGTACGCATTCATCCAGATACTGCACCGCTACGTCGACACGAACTTCACGCCGTTTGAAATGCTGCAGTTCTATAATCGGTACAAAGACAGTCAAATCTCAGGTCAACACATTCTTGATATGCAAAATGTTCTGTACCACACGTATTCCAATCTTTATCGTTATGGCGGCGAAACGACGATCCTACCGGAAGGCGATTCCGACCTTGGAGCGTGGATTCTGCTCCCGAAGAACGACAATTGGAATCTCATCAAGTGGTATGTCCGGCGACTCATAGACGGGGCGACCTCATGAACCAGCTCGGCGGGGAGACGGAAGGCGAGACAGCGCGGAAACCGATCGATGGCCGATAGGCGTCGGCGAGGACGCTCCCCATGGGCAACAATGGACGGGGGGAAGCGGCCGGGAAACCGTCCAAGCCGCGGCGAGCAACATCGCCGGGAAAGAGGCATCAAGGGCAGGTGCCGGAGAAGCGCGCGAGGGGAAAAAAGGAACGACCACGATCGGTCGCGAGAGGAACAGAACGATCTGAACGGTCTTCTCGGCTGGTCCTCACGACCGGAATCGTTGCCCTGGCCTCGTGCCGGGGAGCGTGTCCGGCGCAGCGTCACCCGCGAGGTAAACTCGCTTGAGGTTCGTCTTGAATGACGAAAGCGGAGGGAGAGCACAATGGCGAGGTTGTTCTCGGCGTGCATCGTATTCTTCGGTAGTTCGTTGCTTTTCGCTCAGCAGTCCGACGGCTTGGACTTCATCAATCTCGTACGAACCGCGTCGGCATCGGAGATCCAGAATGCGATTGCGCGCGGGGCGAACGTCAGGGAAAGAGATTCCAACGGGCTTACGGTTTTGATGTACGCGGTCTCGTCCAACCCGAATACAGACGCGGTGAGAGCGCTGCTCAGGGCCGGCGCGCGGGCGGAAGATCGAGACGACATCGGGGATACGCCGCTCATGTGGGCTGCGGGCGGCAACTCGAACCCCGAGGTTCTTACGCTGCTGCTCGCTGCCGGAGCCCGGGTGACCGATCGGAACGTCGACGGAGACGCGCCGCTCGCCTGGGCGGCGGGCGCGCTCGGAGGCAATCCGAATCCCGAGATTCTCAAGCTGCTGCTCGCCTCCGGGGCTCCGATCGACGCGCGCGACGCGAAGGGCATGACGGCCCTCATGCTTGCCGCTCAATCGAACGAGAATCCCGAGGTCGTCGCGGCGCTGCTCGACGCCGGCGCCAAAACGCGGCTGAAAAGCGACGACGGGATGACCGCCTACGATTACGCGGGTCTGAATCCGAAGCTTGCCGGCACGGCGGTCGAGCGACGGTTGGCCGCGCCGAGCTCCTGACACGCCAAAAGATTTAACTTGACGGCTCGAGCGATATCGAGTTATAAGTCTCGTATTCTTCGTTTCGCGGAGGTTCCCAGTGGATCCCAGCGGTAGTGCTACGGCCATTTCTCTTGCCGACCCGGCCGACGGTCGAGGGGAAGAGGCGTCGGTCCCCGGGAGTGTCTCCACGAGCATACATTCCCCGCGATAGTCGACGTCCCGCCCGCACAAGCGTCCTCCGGGTCTGAGCACCATTCAGTTCTCTTCGGAGGCGCGTCATGAGCTTTTTCACCAGAGTTTACTATTGGGTACAGCGCTCTCGCAAAGCGCTCGTTCTCTTCTTTATCGTCGCAGGTCCGGGATTCATCGTCATGATCGCGGACAACGACGCTGGCGGCATCACCACGTACGCGGCTACCGGCGCCTCATACGGCTCCAAGCTCAATTGGTTCCTCATCTTGCTTCTGCCGGTGGCCTACTTCGTCCAGGAGATGACCGTTCGGCTTGGCGTGGTCACCAAGCACGGCCACGCGGAGGCCATTTTCGGAGCGTTCGGTCTGTTTTGGGGCTGGTTTTCGCTCCTAGATCTTGTGCTGACCGACTGGCTTACGCAGGTCACGGAGTTTAGCGGCATGACCTCGGCCATGGGAATCTTCGGCGTACCGCGGTGGCTCACCGTGCTAGGGGTCCTTGTGCTGATGAGCGTGATCATCCTGAGCGGAAAGTACTGGACGTGGGAGAAAATCACGATCGGCTTTTGCGTTCTTAACCTGATCTACATCCCGATGGCCTTCATGGTCCATCCCGATCCAAGGGCGGTATTCGGCGGCATGGTGCCCAATATCCCCGGCGGCTTCAACAACCAGTTCTTCTTTTTCATCATGGCCAACATCGGCACGACCATCGCTCCATGGATGATCTTCTTCCAGCAAAGCGCCGTCGTCGACAAGGGCCTGCAGGAAAAGGACGTCCGGTGGAGCAAGATCGACACGTTGATCGGATCGATCTTCACCGTCTTGACCGCGATTTTTATCGTTGTCTCCACGGGAACGCTTCTCTACGGCCAGAACATCGACGACGCGGCGCAGGCCTCCCGAGAGATGATGAAAACCAGCCAATGGGTGGGAACCTTCATGGCGATCGGTCTGTTCGACGCCGGGCTCCTCGGAGCGGTGTGCATATCGCTCGCATCCTCGTGGGCGTGGGGCGAGGTCTTCGGTTGGGCGCATTCCCTGAACCGCAAGATCCGAGAGTCGCCTTGGTTCTATGTCGTCTACATCATGCTGCTCGCTCTTGCCGGTTCGATCGTGTTGATCCCGAAGGCTCCTCTCGTGCTTATCACGCTCTTCGTCCAGGTGGTCGCCGTCACGCTCCTTCCCTCGGCGCTCGTGTTCCTGCTTCTTCTCCTCAACGACAGGAAACTCATGGGCGACAGGCTGCGGAACACCGTCGGCCAGAACGTCATCGTGACCTTTATCGTCGCGGCGATCATCGTCATGTCGACTCTCTACGCGCTGAGCGCCATCTTTCCGGACTGGTTTTCCGGCAACGGACCGACCCTCCCGTTCCTTGCCGACCTCGGAAGCAACGTGGCTTTCCTCGTCGTCGCGGCGCTTGCCGCCGTCGCAATTCTATCGCTGCTGTTTAGGCCGGTTCGAGCCGGGCTCAAGCCGCTCGCGTCGGGGATCGGGAAGGCGTCCGCCGCCGGCGGCAAGGCGCTCTTCGTTCTGCTGAAACCCGTGGGCCGGGCGCTTTCCGTCGTGTTCCTGCCGATACGCTGGCTCTCGAAAATATCCGGGTTGAGCGTTCGTCTGCGGGAGGTAAGAAGCCGTTATGCCGTTCCGACCATCAAGATGACGGGAGCCGTGAAGTTCGCGCTGTTCATGCTTCGTCTTTATTTGCTGGTTCTCGTCGGTCTTTTGGTCTTTAAGTTCGTTCTCGTCGTTTCGGGACACTGAGGAGGAGAAAGACATGAGCAACTCAAGTGAAACGAACACGGTCGCAAACCGGACATTCCGGCTGCGCGACATCGTCGGGAGAAAGGTCATGTGGAACGGGAGACGGATCGGAAAGCTCGCCGACTTGATCTTTGAAGAGGGGGCTCCTATTCCGCACGTCACGCACTTCCTCGTTCATCGTTCCTTTGGCGACCCCCAACTGTCGGTTCCCATTGGAAACGTCATAGGCATCGGCGAACGCGCCATCGATGTCGCCATCGAGTCGCTCGCGCAGTTCGCCATGCCGAACCTGGCGGAGGGGAATCTGCTTGCGCGGGATTTCATCTTGAATAAGAAAGTGATCGACATGGAAGACCGCGAAGTCTCGGTCGTATTCGATGTGACGATTCTCCAGGTGGGACGCAAGTTCTACGTGAGCGGGGTCGATCTCGGACGCCGCGTTTTCTTTCGACGTCTGCGCCTCGGTTGGATGGCGGACCTGCTTCACGTCGAAGAGGACCTTGTCTCCTGGGTCTACATCATGCCCCTGCCCGAGACGATCGGGAGCTTCCGAGGAGACGTCAAGCTCAACGCGCTGAGGAAGAGCGTCGCCGACATGCCTCCGGTGGATCTTGCCGACATCATCGAGCAGCTGTCCGACGACCAGCGCTCCACGCTCCTCAAGCAGCTTGACGTGGAGACCGCTTCGGACACTCTCGAGGAGATCGAACCGAGCTTTCAGCGTCGGATTATTTCCCTTCACGCTCCGCGCGAGGTCGCCGAGCTCGTCGACCAGATGACCCCTCCGCAGGCCGCCGACGTATTGTCGGCCCTTTCGCGCGTGGACGCGCAGGCGATACTCGATCTCATTCAAGCGGATCTCCGAGCGAAGGTCGAGGCGATCCTGCACGAGGAGAAAAGTGCGATCCTCTCCTACGCGACGGGCCGCGTCATCTCGGTCTCGGAGCACGAGCGGATCGGCGCGGTCCGCGACGGCTTCCCGGCCCTTGCGGCGGGCATGGACTTCATCCACTATATCTTCGTGCACACCCCGGAGCGCCGGATTTGCGGGATCGTGGATCTCAGGGATCTCCTCCTCCGGGAGCCTTCACGGGCGCTCAAGGACGTGATGAACAGCTCGGTCGTGAGCCTGTCGCCGGACGACACGCTGCGCGACGCGCAGGACGCCTTCCAGCGCTACGGCTACCGGGCGCTGCCCATCCTCGACACGGCCAAGCTCTTAAAGGGGGTCGTGCTCTTTCGCGATATCATGCAGCTGCGCCACCGCGTCGTGGATTGAGGACGGGCCGTCGCGCCGCGCGACGCCCGGGACTCGAGGTCCGGGGAGGCCGGCAAGGTTGCGTCTCGCCTCCCCGAAGGAAAGCATGGCACAAGGAGGAACGATGCCAGATCAACTACCCCAGGAGCAATTCCGGGCGCGCCTAGAGACGACGAAGGGCCCGGTGGATGTTCTCGTTCACCCCGATTGGGCGCCGCTCGGCGCCGAGCGCTTCCGCGAGCTCGTTGCAGGCGGCTTCTTCTCCGAGGTCGCCTTCTTTCGGGTTCTCGACGGCTTCGTCGCGCAGTTCGGGATCTCCGGAGTCCCCGAAGTCGCCGCGAAATGGCGAGCGAGCGCGATCCAGGACGATCCCGTCCGGGCGTCGAACCGACGCGGCACAATCAGCTTCGCCATGGCCGGCCCGAACACGAGGACGACCCAGCTGTTCATCAATTTCGCGGACAACGGCAGGCTCGACGCGATGGGCTTCTCTCCGTTTGCCGAGGTGATCGCCGGGATCGAGCACATCGACAGCCTGTACAGCTCCTACGGCGAGGGAGCGCCGCGCGGAGCCGGCCCCGATCAGGGGCGGCTGCAGCGCGAGGGCAACGCCTACCTCCGAGCCGAGTTTCCCGAGCTCGACTACGTCGTGTCGGCGCAGCTTCTGGCCGATTCGTCCGAGGGTCCGAAGGGGCCTTAAGCTCGCGCTCCCGAGGCGCCCGGGCCCGCTTCCCGCGCGCGAGGGCGCTCGCGCCTGGGCCCCGGCGAGGAGCTAATGCGCCGCCTCCGTCGGCCGCTCTCCGCCCAGCCTCCGCCAGAGCTCGATGATGGCGGGTTGGGAGAAAGCGCCGCGGCCCGCGGCCTTGCCGGCGACGAACACCTCGTGGGCGAGGGCGGAGATCGGGATCGGAACGCTCCCCTCGGCGGCAAGGAGCCTCGCGTAGGAGAGATCCTTCTCCATCATGTCGATCGTCCCTCCGGGCGTGTAGTCGCCCGCTCCGATCGCGGCGGCGCTCACGTCGAGGACCTTCGATCCGGCCCAGCCGCTCTTGATCGCCTCGTAGAGCTCGCCCAACGCGAGGCCGTTCTTCTCCGCGAGCGCAAAGCCCTCCGCGATGACGGCGAAGGCGGCGGCGACGATCATGTTGTTGACGAGCTTCGCGGTACCGCCGGCTCCGACCTCCCCTACCCTGATCACCGACTTCCCGACGAGCGAGAGGATCGGAGCGACGCGCTTGAAGGTCTCCTTCGAGGAGCCCACCATGACCGCGAGGCTCGCCGAGCGAGCTCCGGCCTCCCCGCCGCTCACCGGCGCGTCGGCGAACTCGATTCCGCGCTCCGCGAGGCGCGCCGCGATGCGCCGGGAGACCGACGGCAGGTTCGTGCTGAGGTCGACGAGGACCGAGCCTCGCTTCAAGCTCGCGGCGAGCCCGTCGGGAGCGAGAACCACGCTCTCGACGACGGCCGCGTTCGGGAGCGAAAGGCACACGACGCCGCACTGCGAGCCGACCGCCCCGACGCTCTCCGCGCGCTTCAGCCGCGGGAGTCCCTCGAATCGCGACGCCTCGATGTCGAAGCCGACCACCGACAGGCTCTTCGAGAGATTCTCCGCCATCGGCCGTCCCATGACCCCGAGCCCTACGAATCCGACGCTCTCTTCCATCGCTTCCTCCATGACCGGGCTCCTCTTGCCCAATCGGGACCTCCCGGTGCAATCTCTCCGGACGGGAGGCAGACCATGCAATTCACCAAGCGCGCGCTGTGCGCCCTGACGATGCCCTACGCGCTCGGCGCCGTCCAAGTCCGGGGCGAGAGGTGCGTGATCGCGGCGACGGAAGACCACGGACCGGTGCTCATCTC
This sequence comes from Spirochaetia bacterium, assembly GCA_030041455.1. Lineage (GTDB taxonomy): Bacteria > Spirochaetota > Spirochaetia > DAHUYW01 > DAHUYW01 > DAHUYW01. The sequence goes on along the minus strand of JASHNV010000146.1, from coordinate 83,795 downwards.
CCGCCCGCCCTACCGGGAGGCGACGACGATGGTTCCCGGGCCCGGCGGCTGCATGGCGCTCATCCCGGAGCCCGGGAGACCCGGCGAGGTTCTCGCGGTCATGGGATGCTTCCTCGGCTACAAGTTTCGCGACGGCGGCGTCTATCGTATCCGGCCCCGGCTCCCGGACGCATGGGAGGCGACGCGCGTCGCGGCGCTCCCCTTCGGCCATCGCATCGAGGTCGTCGAGCGGCCTTCGGGCCGCTACCTCATCGCCGCGGCGCTCGCCTCCGACAAGGAGAGCCCCGAGGACTGGACTCGGCCGGGCGCCGTCTACGCGGGCCGACTGCCCGCCGAGCGCGACGGCGCCTTCGAGCTCTCGCCGGTCCTGAGCGGGATCCACCGCAACCATGGGCTCGTCGTCGCGCCCCTGCGCGGCCGCCGGACGGTCTTCGTCTCCGGCGCCGAGGGGCTCTTCGCGCTCGACCTGGAGGAGCCCGGCGAAGGCTGGGACTGGTCGCAGCTCCTTCGCCGCGAGATCAGCGAGACCGCGCTCGGCGACGTCGACGGCGACGGCGCGGAGGAGCTCCTCACGATCGAGCCCTTTCACGGCGACAGCCTCAATCTCTATAAGCTCGCTTCGGGCGAGTGGCGGAAGGCGTGGAGCACCGAGCTCTCCTTCGGCCACTGCCTGTGGGTCGGTCTCCTCGACGGGAAGCCGACGGTGCTCGTGAGCAACCGCTCGGGCGGCCGCGAGCTCCTCCTCTTTCGCTTCGCCTCCGGTCTCGAGGGCGATCCGCTTCGGGTCTGCGTCGACTCAGGGAACGCCGCGGCGAACATGATCGTCGTCGAGCACAACAGCGCGGACCACATCTTCGCGACCAACCAAGCCTCCGGCGAGGTCTCCGTGTACACGGCCTCCCCTTAGGCCCTCGCGCGCGGGAGCGCCCTGAGCGCGCCGACCGAGAGCCCGCCGTCGACGAGGAGCGTCTGCCCCGTGACGTAGGCGCTCTCCTCGGAGGCGAGGAAGAGCAGCGCGCCGCCGAGATCGCCGGGCGCGCCGGGACGGCCGAGCGGAATCCGCTCGTTCAGGTACTCGACCCAGCCTGAGTCCTCATAGAGCACGGCGTTCTGGGCGGTTTTGAACCAGCCCGGCGCGAGGCAGTTCACCGTGATCCCGTACTCCCCCCAATCGTGGGCGAGGCTCATCGTAAGCTGCTTGATGCCGCCGCGGCTCGCCCCGTAGGGTCCGAGGCCGGCGTAGCCCGCGACGCAGGTCTCCGAGCCGACGTTGATGATGCGCCCGCGGCGGGACTCGATCATCCCGCCGCGGGCGACCTCCTGGGCGACGAAGAAGGCGCCCCTCAAGTTCGTGTCAAGGACGAGATTCCAGTCGTCCCAGGTGACGTCGACCGCCCGCTTCCTCACGTTGCATCCGGCGTTGTTGACGAGAATGTCGAGCCGCCCGAAGTGACCGAACGCCGCTTTGACCCCTTCCCGGATGCTCGCGTGGTCCCGCACGTCGAGCGCGAGCGGCAGCGCCCTGCTCCCGAGCGCCTCGATCTCCGCCGCGAAGGGGCGGAGCGACTCCTTACTCCTGCTCGTGATGACGAGGTCCGCGCCGGCGCGGGCGAGCGCTCGACCGAGGTACTGGCCGAGGCCCCTGCTCGCGCCGGTGACCATCGCCACCCGTCCCGAGAGGTCGAACGGAGGCCTATCGCCCGACTCCATTTCCGATTCCGCTCCCCTCCCGCCTCAATCGCCCTCGGTCGCGACGCCGACGTACATGGACTGGATGCCCACGCGGCCCGGCCCGGTGAAGCGGTTCATGACGAGGTTCATGCCGGCGAGGAGACCCGCGGACAGGCGCGCGATGTTCGTCTCCATCTTCACGCCGGGATCCTTGTAGAGCCACGCGCCCGGCTCGACGTCGATCTGCTCGCCCGCGGCGAGCTTCCGCTCGAACACGTTCCCGTAGCCGTGCAGCCAGAGGATTCCGTCTCCGCTCTCGCCCTTGAACTTATCGACGAAGAAGCCCGTCCCTCCGATCAGCATGTTGGCGAAGCCCTTCACCCGCTCGAAGCTGTAGCCGACCGAGCCGGTCGCCGCGAGGAACTGGTGCTCCCGCACGTGGAGCTCCTCGCCCTGCTTGAGGTGGACGGCCGCGATATGGCCCGCCCCGTCCCGACTGAAGGCGATTTGGCCGCGCCCGCTCGCCTCGGTGATGAAAATCTGGATGCCGGCCAACATCCGCTTGGCGGCGCCCTTCATCGCCTTGATGCCGATCGCGACGTCGGTGTTCTTCCAGAGCAGGATATGATGCTCGAAATAGACGCTCGTCGAGCCGTCGAGCTCGACCGTGAGGACCGGCACGAGCTCGCCGTCGAGGAAATATTTCACCCCCGCGAAGGTCTCCTCGCGCGCGCTCGTCGGCAAAAGAATCGGTCTTTCCATTACAACCCTCCCTTGCGCTTCAGGCTGCAGGTAGTCTAAGTGATCCGTCGACGCGCTGTCCAGCAGTATTTTCTCAGCAATTCTTGACTCGTCCGACGGCCTTTCGTACGTTTATCGGGATGCGCGCCGTTACGGTTCGGGTCACGGGTGTCCTGCTCTACGCCTTCGTGCTCGTGCTCCTCTACCTGGCCGGCATGTACGTCGGTCCCGTCTACTACTTCATCTACGCGGTGATGCTGCTCCTCCCGATCCTCTCGATCGTCCACGTCGCGCTCACCCTCGCCGGGGTGACAGTCGCCGACGAGTGCGACGCCCTCGAGCCTGAGCGCGGCCAAACGGTCCGCTACCGCCTCGTGATCACGAACCGGTTCGTGACGCCCACGAGCCTGCTTCGCGTGCGCTTCTCGCGCTGGCCGGCCGATCCCGGGGAGGGACCGCCCGAGATCGCGATGACACTTCCCGGCTTCGGCGAGATCGAGCACGTGATCCCGTTCGTGGCGCGACGCCGGGGCGTCCATTCCCTCGGCCTGCAGTCCGTCGAGGTGGCGGACCTCTTCGGCTGGCTCACGGTGCGTAAGCCGCTTGCGCCGCGCGAGATCGTCGTCTACCCTCGAGCGGTCGATTTGCGCCTCGCCCCTTCGGCAAGGGATGGGCTCGGAGGGGGAAGCGGAGGCGGCTCGGCGAAGGACGGAGATTTCTCCCAGCTCGACGGCCTCACCGGGTACCGCGACGGGTTCTCGGCGCGGCACATCGCCTGGAGAAAGTTTCTCGCGACCGGTATCCCCTACCTCCAGGAATGGGGCGCGGGACTTCTCCCCGGCGCCACGATCTACCTCGACTCGCGGAGAAAGCCGGGCGCGCGCGACGAGGCCGCCGAGACCGAGGACGCGTCGGCGGACGTCGCGGCGTCGCTCGCGCGGCTGTTCATCGCAAGCCGCGTGCCGACCAAGCTCCGCTCGACCGGCCGGACGAGCGGCTCCGAGCGCGCCGGCACCTTCGACGAGATCAGGCGGTCGCTCGCCCGCCTCGAGTTCGACGCCGAGACGTCGCCGGCTCTCGCGCTCGCCGCCGACCGAGCCGCCGGCCTTTCGACCGCGACGGTGGTCGTCGTTACGCACTTCGCCGACGGCCGGCTCCTCGATCTCGCGCCGGCAAGCCCCTCGCAGACGCTTGCGGTCGTCGTCAACCGAGTCGGCATGGCGGCGGGGGAATCTTCGCGGGCGGAAGAGCTCGCAGCCGGCATCCGCGGCGCCCAGGCGTCGGTCTTCTTCGTGGACAGCCTCGAGGCCGCTCGGGAGCCCGTCGGACGATGAGGCGGTCGCTCGGAGCGGGCGCGTGGGCCCGCCTCGTCTCGGCGAGCCTGCTCTGCTTCGCTCCTCCGGTCGTCGCTTATTTCGCGTTCAACGCCGACGGCGACCTCTTCTTCCCGCTCGGCTATTGCGCGATCGTCGAGGGGCTTTTCGTCTATCGCTACCTCGCCGCGCGCTTCCGCCCCGAGGGCCTTAGACCGTTCGACCGCGCCGCCGGCGCCGTGCTCGCGGGCATCGTCGCGCTCGGGGCGGCGCTGATCCTCGTGGGACTGAACATCACTCCGGTATCGGCCTACCTCGCGTGGTTCGCGCTCGTCAGGCAGGGACAGAGCACCGGCACCCTCGCCTATATGTTCACCATCAAGTTCGCCTTCTTTTCGTCGGCCTTCGCGGGACTCTTCCTCGTCGGGGATCCCGTCTTCGCTCTCCTCTGCTACGTCTTCATCAACGCCGTCGTCTTGGCGGTCATCCTCGCAAGCGCCCCCCTCGCGGCGCTCGCGATCGCCGTCCTCTTCGGCGCGCTCCTGTACCGGTCGCTCTCCGGCCGGCGCTCGCCGGTCCGCGGCTCCCTGGCGCCGGGGCTCGCCGTGATCGGGCTCGCGGTTCTCTTCGCGATCCCGCTCACGCGATACACCGCTCGGAATCCCGCCGTCGACGCCTTCTTCGCGCATCCGCTGAACGGCCTGGTCGAGAGCGTCGTTCCCAACTTCCCGTTCCTCTACAACGTCCCCGGATACGGCTATTCGTTCGGCAACACCGAGCTCGGGGGTCCTGCGTCCCTGACCCCGGCGCCGGTCTTCGAGCTTGAGGCGCGCGCGGGCGAGACCGTCTACCTGAGGACCGCGTCGTACGACGACTACACCGGAACGGCGTGGCAACTGAGCGGCGCGCTCGAGCGAATGGGGGAGTGGAACGCTTCGAAGATCACCGCCACGACCGCCGGGATCCTGCCGGTCTCCATTCCCGTTCAGCTCCGCAGCTCCTTTCCGAGCAGGCGCGTCTCCGGCGAGTCCTATCCGCACGCGGCGATCCCGGCCGCCGCGAAGCGAGCCGCGACCGTCCGGGCGACGAGCACGTCGGCCTCGACCTCCCCGTTCTTCCGCTCGTTCGGCCGGTACGGCCGCTTCGGCCTCGGCGCGCCCTACGGCTTCGGCTACCCGTCGGAACAGCCGGTGAGGGTCATCCCGTCCCGGACCGAGCCTTCCATTACGGTGCGCCTCGTCGTCGATTTCTTCAGCGCCATTCCCCACACCGTGGACACCTCGGGCTTTCAATTCCCGAGCGAGCGGCGGCCCCGCATCAGCTACGGAAGCCTCGAGACCGGCTTCCTCCTCTCGGTACCCGTGACGCGAGGCTACGTCGTGACGCTCGAGCGGAAGACGCCGTCCTACGACGTCGACCGAAACGGCGACCTGACCGTCGACGCGAGCTCGCGCATCAACCCCTTCGAGCGGCTGTTCGATCTCCAGGTCGGCAAGGTTCCCGAGGAGGTGAGGCGCCTTGCCGCGACGCTCGCCCGACCGACCGAGCAGGAGACCCTGGCCGCGATCCGCGCCTTCCTGACGGAGAACTATACGTATTCCTTGAATACGCGGGCGCCGGGCCCGAAAAAGGACCTCGTGGACGACTTTCTCTTCCATACCAAGAAGGGATACTGCGTCCATTTCGCGACCGCGTTCGTCATCCTCGCGCGCTTGAACTACATCCCCGCGCGGTACGTGACCGGCTTCCTCGCCTACTTCCCGCCGGATTCCGACAGCGTGGTGGTCACGGGCTTGCAGGCCCACGCCTGGGCCGAGACCTGGGACGACAGCCTCGGATGGGTCACCCAGGAGGCTACTCCGCCGATGGAGCAGTCCGCGCTCTCCGATCCCAGCTACTACCAGGACTTCAACCCCACCGACAGCCCCGAGACGCTTCGCGAGCTGCGGGCGATCATGGGGAACCGCGTGCCGCTTGAAGGCCAATCGAAGAGCGACGCCTCCGCGAAGGCGCCCTCGCGCGCCTCCCGGCTCATCCCTGACGCTCCGATCGCCGCCGCCGCGCTCGTCCTCCTCGCCATCGCGGCGTCCGCGGCCGTGCTCGTCTCGCGGAGGCTCGCGCCGCCTGAGGCGCGCGCGCGCCGGATCGCCCGCGCGATGGCGCGCCGTGCGGGTCGAAACCGTCTTCCCGATCCCCGTAGCCGCGGCTGGAAGGCGTGGGCGGAGGAGGCGGCCGGGCGCGATCCCGAGCGGCCCAGCCTGACTCGGCGGGCAGCCGAGCTCATTCTGCGCCTGAGCTTCAGCGGTCGGGAGCTCGCCGCGCGAGACATAGCCTTTCTCGTCGCCTATTACCGCAGGGTCTTTCGGAGACGCATAGCCCGCAAGCCCCCGTCGGCGGCACGGAAGGGATGATGGAGCGCGCATCACGGCGCGCGACCCCGGGTCCCGGTCGGCACCATCCTCCGGTCCGGCTCGAGCCTGTCGAGCGGAGAGCGGCCGGAGCCCGCTCCTATCGCTTCCGCCTCATGGGCCTGTCCCGCGTCGCCGCTTTCGCGCACCCCGGCGATTTCGCTTGACGAGGAAAAAGTTTATTACTAAAGTATCTCGAAGGTGAGGAAAACGAAACCCGCAGCGTGTCAGGAATCCGGGGAGGCTTCGCGGCGGACTCGGCGGGCGGTCGCGCTGTGGCTCCGCCTCGCGCGCTTCGTCAACTCCCAGCACCCCGCGATGAGCGAGCAGCTCCGAACGCACGGGCTCAGCCTCGCGCAGTTCGACGTGATCGCGCAGGTGGGCTCCGCCGAGGGGCTGACCCAGCGCGACCTCGCCGGCAAGCTCGTGGTCACGGAGGGCAACATTACCCAACTGCTCGACAAGATGGAGGAGCGCGGGCTCGTCTCCCGCGACGCGGAAGGGCGCTGCAACCGGCTTTGGCTCACGAAGGCCGGCCGCAGGCTGTACGCGGAGGCCGTGCCGACGCAGAACGAGCACGTTGCCGGCCTCATGTCGGTCCTGACGGAGGACGAGCAAGGGGAGCTCTCGCGCATGCTTCGCAAGCTGCAGCGCCGAAGCGGCTAATTTTTTTAAGGAAAAGCTTTAGAAATCAAGGCTTTGAAAAGATAGGAGGAAGGAAGCTCATGTCGGAGAAAGCACGAATTGCAGTCGTTTACTACAGCTCGACGGGCCACAGCTACCAGGTAGCGCGCGCCTTCGAGGAGGGGGCCAAGTCGGCCGGCGCCGAGGTCAGGGTTCGGAGGGTGCCCGAGCTCGCCCCCGCGGAGGTCGTCGCCTCCAACCCCGCGTGGAAGGCGCACGCGGAGGCAAGCGCCGGGGTGCCGATCGCCGCGCTCGACGACCTCGACTGGGCGAACGGCTTCGTCTTCGGAAGCCCGACCCGCTACGGGTGCATGGCCGCCCAGCTCAAGCAGTTTCTCGATTCGTCCGGTCCGCTCTGGGCGCAGGGCAAGCTCGCCAATAAGGCGGCAACCGCGTTCGCGGGCGCGATGAACCCCCACGGCGGACAGGTGAACACGATCAATTCGATTTATGCCGTGATGCAGCACTGGGGCGCGCTCATCGTCGCGCCGGGCTACACGGATCAATCGATCTACGCGGCGGGCGGAAGCCCGTACGGCGTGTGCTACTCGGCTCCCTACGGAAGCACGAAGGTCTCCGAGGAGGTGGCTGCCGCCGCGCGCTACCAAGGCGCGCGCCTAGCCCGCTTCGCCGAAGTCCTCGCCTCGAACCGCGAGAAGCTCGGCCCCGCGCACGCGTAGAGGGATCCGTTCCGAATCGGCCGGACCGAGGTCTTACGGCGTCGGGCCGGCCTTCTTTTTCGCGGTCTCAAGCGGCATCGTGCCGAACACGTAGTCCCACCACGGCACCGAGACGCCGAAGCGCATGTTCGGGCAGGTTCCGTGATGCTGCATGTGCTGATACCGGCACATTGCGAGGTAGCCCTTCGTGAGCTTCGCATGGTGGAGCGCGTAGTGGGTCAGATCGTAGATGACGTAGCCGATGAGAAGGCCCGCGAAGGTCGGGTAGAGCCAGAGCGGCTCGCGGATAATGACCGAAATGACGAGCGTGAACACTCCGTAAAAGACGAGCGCGAGGGGAACGCTGAGGGCGGGCGGCATGACGAGCCGCGTCCGGCACATCGGTTGCGCGTGATGCACCCCGTGGACCGTGAAAAAGAGCTTCTTGAGCTTTTCGGTCCTCGGGTGGTAGTGAAAAATGAAGCGATGCATGAAATACTCGGTGAGGGACCAGATGAACCATCCGCCCGCGAGGCCGCACAGCGCGTAGAGGGGGATCGCTCCGCGGGGGATCTCCAAGACCGTCAACGTGAGGAAGGCGAGGATCACCGGCACCCAGATGACGAGGACGGTCACCGGGCTTATATGGGAGAAAAACTCGAGAAAATCCGACTTGAAAAGCCGTATCGGCTCGAGTTGGTTTCGACGTCCTGCTTCGGCCATGGCTTCATCTCCTCCATGACAATACGGACGGCTCACGTCTCTGTCAATACGAACGCCGCGCGTCCCTCCGCGACGGGCTTCGGCGCGCCGGACTCGGGCGCGTCGAGGCCCCCGGAGGCGGGATGCCCTCGATGATCCCGATGAGCTCGGAGAGCGCCCCGATCCGATGGTCGGCCTCGACCTCGACGGGCGAACGCCCGGGCTCCTGCGCCCCGCCGAGGAGGACCGTGACCGCCCCCGCGCTCCTTCCCGCCTCGATATCGTAGCGGTAGTCGCCGACCACCATGACCTCGGCGGGAGGGACGCCGAGGACCGCGCAGGCGTGAAGGACACCTTCCGGGCTCGGCTTCGGCGCGGGAGCGTCGTCGCGGGTCACGATCACGTCGAAGTCGGAGGCGGCGAGCCCCTTCAGGCGCGAGAACGATCGATCGACGCTCTCGCGGCTGTTCCGCGTTATGACGCCGAGCTTCAGCGCCCGGGAGCGGGCGAAGCGGACGAGCTCGGCGGCGCCCGGCTGCTCCTCGGCGCGCTCGGCCGCGGCGAGCTCGAAGTCGCCGAGGCGGCGTTCCGCGCGCTCGCGCTCCTTCGGGTCGGCAATCCGTTCGAGATGGGCGAGGATCGAGGCGCCGGGCGGACATCCGATCGCGCTCCTGATCCCCGCGAAGTCTATGAGACCGGCCTTCGTGAGCGTGCCGTCGAAGTCGAAGAGGAGCGCCCGGATCGTTCTTTCCTTCATGGACACATCGTAGCGAGTCTCGCTATACTGTGCCAGCCGCCTATGCAGATTCTCCTATGGCTCCTGACGGTGGTCGGACTGGCGCTCTTCGAGATGATCTCGAGCGTCGATAACGCCATCGTCAACGCCGAAGTCCTCTCGGGAATGAGCGCGCGGGCGCGCCGGTGGTTTCTCGGATGGGGCGTTCTCTTCGCGGTCTTCGCCGTCCGCGGCATCCTTCCGCTCTTCATCGTCTGGGTCACCCTCCCGGGCGTCGGCCCCCTCGACGCGCTCACGGCGACGTTCTCGAGCGACCCGAGCGTCCGCAGCGCGATCGATCATTCGTCGCCGGTGCTGCTCGTCGGCGGCGGGTGCTTCCTCGTCTTTCTCTTCCTGCATTGGCTCTTCCTCGAGCCCAAAAACTACGGGATGGCGGGAGAGCGCTTCCTCAGCCGGCACGGGGAGTGGTTCTACGCCGCCGCGTCGGTTGTCCTCTGCGTTCTCGCGTGGTACGCCCTCGAGGCCGGACCCCTCCTCGCGTTCGGCGCGGTCGTCGGCTCGACGGTGTTCTTCATCACCCTCGGTTTCAAGCAGAACGCCGACCGCCGGGAACGGAGCCTCATCGGCTCGGGGCTGTCGGACGTGAGCAAGATTCTCTTTCTCGAGGTGATCGACTCCACCTTCTCGATCGACGGCGTCCTCGGCGCCTTCGCCTTCACCCTTGCCGTGCCGCTCATCCTCGCCGGCAACGGCCTCGGCGCCTTCCTCGTTCGAGAGATCACCGTCCGAAGCGTCGCGACGATCAAGCGCTACCGCTTCCTCAAGAACGGCGCGATGTACTCGATCCTCTTTCTCGGCGTCATCATGCTCCTCGACGCCTTCGGCATCCCGATCCCGAGCTGGGCCTCGCCCCTCGCAACGTTTGCGACGGTCGGCTTCTACTTCCTGAAGTCGCGCCGCGCCCTGCGAAGCGGCGAGCGGTGACGTCCCGGAATCCGCGCGCCGGGCGGTGACCGCCTCGCCTCACGATACGCGAGCGATGGACCCAGGTCGAGCCGGGGCCCGGATCATCCGCGGGGACGGCGTCCCCGCCCGCGTCTCTCCGCTTTTTGCGGGAGGATGCGCTATACTCCAACGACACGGTAAGGAGGATGATCATGGCGAAACCCGGCTCCGACGGCTCTCTCCTGTTCGTTCAGCTCTCGGTTGCTGCCTTCCTGTTCCTGCTCGGCCTCGCGGGCATCGTGACCTATCACCACGAGATCGACCGGCTCTTCGGCGCGCGAAGCGACTCGTTCGGCCTCTTTGTCTCGATCCTTTCCATCGTCGCGGGCGTCCTCATCGTCGTCCCGCTCGTCGTGCGGGTCGACTCGCGAGCGACCTCCGCAATTCTGGTCGCCGTCTTGATCTTCTGGGCGCTCAGAATCCTCTTCGTGTTTTTCTTCTATAATTTCTCGCGGCCCGATTTTCTCCTGTGGCTGCAGCAGCTGTCGCCGAACGTCGTGATCCTCGCCTCGCTGTGGCTCCTCGCGCGGAGGTACGCCTGAGCGGCGCTTCCAGGGCCGGCTGAACGGGCCCGGGAGCTCGAAGCGGACGCTGGAGCCCGGAAGGCCGCGTGCGGATCCCGGACTCGCGCCTTCAGCCCGCCGTCACCGGGTCGGTGTAGCCGAAATAGTGGCCCTCTTTGATGAGCTTTGCCACCTGGGGCGGCACGTTCCGCTCCCAGTTCGGATCGCCCTTCTGGATGAGCGCGAGGACCTGTCGGGGAAAGACGCCGAGCTGGTTCTGGTTGAGCGGCCGGATCGGCACGAGCAGCCGGTTCTCGACGAGATGCTGGTAGAGGTGGCGGAGCTGGGGCGCGACCTGCATGTTGGCGACGGAGATCTGCTGGCCTACGACGGCGTCGAACGAAGGATAGACGAGCATCTCGACGCGCGCCTTGAAGAGGCGGCCGAAGGCCTCGAGAATGCCGCCGTCGAGCTCCGAGTAATAGCGCTCGTCGAACACCTGCTCGAGCGCCGGGATGCCGAGCACGATGCCGATTCGATTGTTCGTGTAGTGGGAAAGGTAGACGGCGACGCTGTGGTAATGGGCGAGGTTGCTGATGAGCACGGTCTTGCCGAGCCCCTCGAGGATCTTCGCGCGCTCGAGGAAGTCCTCCGGGTCTATCCCCGAGTCCCCCGCGAGGTTGTGAAGCGTCATCTCCATGAGGATGACCGGCTCGCCGCTTGACTCCTGCGCGCTCGGCAGGAACTGCTCGACGGCGCTCTCGAGCATGTCCATGACGGTGTTGGTGATCGGCCGAAAGCTTCCCCGCAGGATGAGCACGGGCTTGTTGTGGAGCACCTCGCCCGGTTGGATCGCTTCGCCGTCCGCGGTGAACATCGCCGCCTCGGTGAGGCCGAGCTGGACGAGCCTGAGGCTCATGAGACGGGCGTCGAGGTGCGTGAAGCAGTGGCCGCCGAACTTGATCATGTCGATCTCGATGCGGTCTCGCGAGAGATCGTCGAGAAGCGAGCGGATGAGCGCCTCCGGATTCTCGCGCAGGTAGTAGGCGCCGTGGAGGAGGTTCATGCCGACGATCCCGAGCGCCTCCTGCTCGTGGGTGTTCTCGGTGTCGAACATCCGCACGTGGATGATGATGTCGCACGGATCGCTGTGCGGCGACGACTGAAACCGGACCCCCAGCCAGCCTTGGCCCTCCTCGTGGCGGGAGTAGCTGCGCGCGGCAACGGTGTCGGCGAAGACGAAAAAGCAGGTGTTCGAGCCGCGCTTCTCGTTGAGCCTCTCGAGGAGCAGGCTGTACTCGTGGTCGAGCATCGCTTCCAGGCGGCGGCGGCTCACGTACCGGTCGGCTGTGCCGTAGATGGCGTCGCTCACCGCCATGTCGTAGGCCGAGATGGTCTTCGCGACCGTGCTCGCCGCCCCACCGACGCGGAACAGCCAGCGGGCGACCTCCTGCCCGGCGCCGATCTCCGCGAGGGTCCCGTGAACGGCCTTGTCGAGGTTGATCCTCATGGCCTTCTCGCTGGTGCTCATCGGTTTCTGTTCCATAGATGGCGGAATTATTCACCGACCGGCCGGAAATGTCCAGTTGCCGCCTACAGGATCGTGGAGGTCTCGATGACGCAGAAGAGCGCGAGCATGTAGGAGAGCAGGCTCTCGGCTCCCTGGTTCAGGTTGACCCCCGTCTCGTGCAGGCCGTCGTAGCAGCCGTGGGTCGTGAAATCGTAGAGCGGAAGCTCCTTGTCGTTGACGCCGAGGAACCAGTTGAAGGCGGTCCGCTGCAAGTCCACGTAGGCGGAGTCGCCGGTCGCCTCGTACGCCGAGCCGAGCATCTGCACCGTGCTCACCGCCTCGACCGCCTGCTGGTCGTAGCGCGCCTTTGTCCCGCCCCTCGGGTACCAGCCGTTCGAGCCGACGAACGAAAACCACCGCCCGTTTGAGATCCTCGAGACGAGAAAGCGGCACGTCGTGACCGCGACGTCGAGATAGCCTCGGTTCTTGAGAACCTTCGCGGCGATGAAGAGAGCGCGGGGCATGATGCCGTTGTCGTAGGTGAGGACGTCCTCGTACCACTCCCAGTCACCGGTGGCGGTCTCGCGGAAGCGCTCGACGAGGGAGTCGGCCGCTCCGGCTATCTCGGTCCGCAAATCGTCCTTCTCCGGGTGCACCGCGAGGTAGTGGGCGAGGCCGTTGATCGCGTGCGCCTTGCCCCGCACGTTGAGGTGGCGGATGACCGGAAGCGAACGGTCGAACTTCTCGCGGGCGTAGAGCCGATACTGCGGGAGCGGCGGCTTCGCGATGACCATGCCGAGGCCGGACAGCGCGCGCCCGGTCTGGTCGCCGGAGTAGGTATCCTCCTCGGCGAAGCGCCGGTCGAAGCCCATGAAGTTGTGGAACTCGCCGGAGTCCTTCTGGGCGTAGGCGACGAAGGAGAGGTAGGTATCGAGCAGGCGCAGCGCCTCCCGCTCGCGGTATTGATCATAGTAGAGCGCCGTCGCTTCCAGCGCGCGGGCGTTGTCGTCGGTGCAATAGCCGCTTGAGCGGTCGGGAATGATGAACTTCGCGTGCTGGAGGATGCCGGTATCGTCGGTGAGGCGCTGGAGGTGGTTCATGAGGGGCTGGGGAACGTTGCGCACCGCCTCGAACTCGAACGACTTGATCTTGATCGCCGGAGGCGAGCCGTAGCGCGAGAAGAGCGCCCAGTACATCGCTCCCGCCTTCGACCAGGTCATCGTGCGGCCGAACTCGTAGGCGCGCTCGCGCATCGCGTAGGCGCCCTGGCGGTCGCCGAGGAGCGTCCGGAGCCCGGCGGTGATGGCGAGCGCGTCGCGGAAGGGCACGATCTCGCCGCGCCTCTCCGCGAGGAGCTCCTCGGCGTACCAGTAGGGCGTCGAGATGATCGCCTTGCCGGCGGCGAGCGCGAAGGACAGCGTCCCCGAGATCGCCTGTTCCTTGACGAGGTAGGGCGTGAGGTAGATATCCGCGGCGCTCAGGTAGGTGCGAAGGTCCTCGTCGCTCACGAATCGGTCGACGAACACGACGTGGCCTTCGAGCTCGAGCTCCTCGACGAGGCGCATGAGCGAGAGGCGGTACGCCTCCCCCTCGTTCTTGACGACCTCCGGGTGGGTGACGCCGACGACCGCGTAGAGCACCGAGGGATCGTCCTTGACGATCGGCGGGAGCGACCGGATCGCGTACTCGATCCCCTTGTTCTGCGCGAGGAGCCCGAAGGTGAGAATCAGGGTCCGGCCGTGGAAACCGAGGGCCTGCTTGTAGTAGGTCGAGTCGACGAAGTCGATGTCGGGCGCCCCGTGCGGAATGAAGGCGATCTTGCTCGGCGGGACTCGGTACAGCTCCCGCAGCACCCGCTCGGAGCGCCTGCTCATGACGACCACGCGGTCGGACGCCTCCGCGATGGACACGAGCTCCTGGTACAGCGCGTTGTCGGGCTCCTCGAGAATCGTGTGGAGCGTGGTCGTAATGGGCGCGGAGACCTTGTTCAGGAGAAGGTTGATGTAGCTCCCCGCCTCCCCTCCGAAAAGGCCGAACTCGTGCTGGAGGCAGACGCTCGTGACCCCCGAGAAGTTGATGTACTCCGCGGCGGCGATGTAATCCTGCTTGAGGTCCTGCGTGATCTTGAAGGTAACCCGCTCGTCGTAGACGTGGGAGCCGTTTTCCATGGCGATGACGATGGGCGCGAAGCTCTCGCCGCCTGCCGCGGACGCGTTCTTGATGAGGTCGGCGGTGAAGGTGGCTATTCCGCACTTGCGCGGAAGAAAGGAGGAGATGAACGCGACCTTCTTCGGTGTCATGAGGCCCCTCACGAGCTAGGATATTCCACCCCCGGCGGGAATGCAAGCGCGCTTGCCCGGGGCCCCATGAGGTTTTCGCGGCTTTTCGCTTCCCAAACCGGACGCAAGCGGCTATCATGGGAGAAAAGAAGCTCGTTCGCGAACGTGGGGGCGTGCCATGGCCATCAACGTCAAGCGCAAGCCGGCGTTTTTCCATCCCGATTCCAAGCGGGTAATCGCCCGGCCGTTCATTCCCGGCGGGCCCGATCGCGTCGCGGCGGTCGCACGGCGCGTGCTCGCCCTCGACGACGGCGCCGTGAAAGAGCTGATCTATCCGGCGCTGCGCGACTTCTCCAAGCGCCACCGCAACATCTCGAAGACCTTCGAGAGCCACTACGCGAACATCGCGGAGCAGCTCGCCTCCCAGGGGATCGACACCGCGAAAATCGGCCACGAGCGCAAGCTGCTCATCGGATCGTACTTCACGAGCGAGTACTCGATCGAGTCGGCGGCCTTCTTCAATCCGTCGATGGTCGAAGACCCCTATCAGGGGAGCCTTCTGAAGGGACAGAAACGGATCATCGTAAGCTTCCGCGCCACCGGCGAAGGGCACGTTTCGTCGATCGTCTTTCGAAGCGGCATCATCGACGCCAACAACGACCTGTCCTTCGAGCCGGCCGGCGCGCTCGTCGACGTGCCTGAGATGGTGAAGCGCTACGTCTACGACAAGAAGCGCTTCATCCAGAAGTGCCGGGAGATTCAGGTGCCGGCCGACGTCATCGAGCTCGTGATGGACCGGCTCGGCGACAGCTTCATTTACGGAGAGCTGCAGGCCGCGATCGGCGAGGCGTCGCGGGAGTCCGATCTCTCCGACGCGACCCGGGAGAGGATCAGAACGATCAACTGGGTGGCGAGCTCCCATTACGAGATGACCTTCTCGCTCGATACCGCGATCTCCGAGAGGGTCATCTTCCCGATCTCCTACGCCGAGAGCAACGGCATCGAGGACGCCCGCTTCTGCCGGTTCGTCAACGGCAAGGACGAGCCCGTCTACTACGCGACCTACACGGCCTACGACGGCCACACGATCCTGCCCAAGCTCCTGGAGACCAAGGACTTCTACCACTTCAAGGTGATGCCCCTGAACGGCGACAAGGCGCAGAACAAGGGCATGGCGCTCTTTCCCCGCAAGCTCAACGGCCGCTACGCGATGATCTCGCGCCTCGACGGCGAGAACGCCTACATCAGCTTCTCCGACTCGATCCACATCTGGAACGACGCGCGCCTGCTTCAGGGGCCTGAGTTTCCTTGGGAGTTCGTCCAGATCGGAAACTGCGGCTCGCCCATCGAGACGAGCGCGGGGTGGCTCGTGGTCCTCCACGGAGTCGGCCCGATGCGGCAGTACTGCCTCGGCGCGTCGCTGCTCGACCTCGACGACCCCTCGAAGGTGATCGGACGCCTGCGGGAGCCGCTCCTCATGCCGAGCGAAACCGAGCGCGAAGGCTACGTTCCGAACGTGGTCTATTCGTGCGGCTCGATGGTCCACAACGGCGAGCTCATCATTCCCTACGGGGTCTCGGACTCGGCGACGACCTTCGCGACCGTCCCGCTCGACGAACTTCTCGGCGAGCTGCTCAAGCGTTAGCTCCCCGCGGGGATCAATCGAAGAAAAGCGCCCTGCCCCGCTCCACGCACGCGGCGGCGTAGAGGTACATGGCGGCCGACCAGCTCTGCCAGTCCTGGCCTCGCGGCCTTCCGTCCTGCGCCTTGATCCACTCGTTGAACCCGTAGCCGGCCGCGTCGAAGCGCGCGATCCGCCCGGGATCGGCGCACAGGCGGTTGAGCTCGCCGAGGGCGAGAAGCTTCCGCTCGGCGAGCCGGTGAGCTCCCGCGGCGACCGCCGCCGCGACGTAGAATCCGCAGACGAAGGGCCAAACTCCGCCGTTGTGGTACTCGCCGGGTCGGTTGTACCTCCGGTAGCGCGGCCGCCAGTCGCTCTCGCCGGGACGGATGTAGGGGAAGAAGCACGGCGGGAGCTCGCCTGAGAGCTCGCGCCGCGCTCTGAGCGCGTCGCACTCGCGCTCGACCCAGCGGATGAGCGCGCGGGCGCGCCGGGGCGGGGCGAGGCCTGAGAGCGCCGCGAGACAGTTTCCGAGGAGATCGAAGCGGTCGCTCGAGTAGACCTTGTAGGACCAGAACGCGAAGTAGGGCCTTCCCGAAAGGGCGAGGCCCTCGGGAACGTGGCGCCGCTGCGCTTCCCCCTCGACGACCTTCATGGCGACCTCGCGCGAGAGCGCCTCGGCGCGCTCCCGGCTTCCGAAGAGCCGCAGGTAGGAATAGACCACCGCGTTCACGTACAGACCGTAGCCGAGCGCCCACTGCTCATCGCGCCAGTCGCTCGTCGGAAGCTGGGCGACGAGCGAGCGGTCGCCCGGACTCTGGTAACTCATCCACGTCATCGCCTTCCTCACCGCCGGCTCGAGGAAGCGCGCCTCGCCGGTCGCTCGGCGGAAGAGCGCCACGGCGAGAAGAAAGAGCGGCGTGGTGTCGCTCGCGCCGCGGTCGAGGGGGTCGTCGACGAGCGACGGGATGTGCCCTCGCTCCGTCTGGCTCCCCGCGGCGGCGAGGAGCACCGCGCGAAGGGAGGCCGTGAGCTCCGCGTTCCCGCTTGCGAGGATGCCGAGCGCGCCGATCATGAGATCCCGCGTGTAGGGCTCGGGATAGCCCCAGCCCGCGGCGCGCGGAAGCCCGTGGCGGGGACCCCGGGCGTTGTGCAGGAGAACGCGGAGAGCCGCCTCCTTCGTCTCGCCGACGAGCGCGCGCTCCTTCCGGTTCACCGTCCGGCCTCCGGGTGCCTCGAAGAGGGCGTCACTGCAGCCCGAGCCTGATCGCGAGAATCTCGAGCAGCCTTCGCGCGACCGCCCGGTAGTCGAAGAGCCGCGCCACCCGAAGCCGGCCGGCCTCGCCCATCCGGCTTCGCAGCGCGGGATCGGTCATCAAGGCGCGGAGCCATTTCGCGAGATCCGGAACGCTCGCCCGATAGTCGGCGATCCGGGGCGGATCGAAGGCGACTCGGTGACCGGGCTCGAAGCCCTCCTCGACGCCCAAGATCGTCTCGCTGATCCGGTTCTCGACGGCGACTTCCGCGAGGTAGGCGGTTTCGCCGTGCACGAGGGTGTCGACCATCGACATCGCGTTGATGGCGAGGACGGGCTTCCCGCAGGCTCCGGCCTCGACCTGCGGCATGCCGAACCCCTCGAGGCGCGAAGGCGCCGCGTAGATGTCGCTCGCCGCGAAAAGGTAGGGCATGAGGTTTCGCGACACGATGGTGGTCGCGTAGACCACCTTGCCGCCGATGCCGAGCTTCGCGGCGAGCTCCCGGTCGAGCGCGTTCTGCGCGAAGGTGCGCGGCTGCGGCCAGACCTTGCACAGATAGCGCCACGGGGGAACCTCGGAATCGATCATCGCGAGCGCCTCCATGACCTCGCGAGACCCCTTCGAGGCGCCGTCGCCGCCGACCGTGAGGATGAGGAGCTCCTCGGGCTTCACGCCGAACGCCTCGCGCGCCGCGCGCACCTTCGCCTCGCCCCGGTCGCGCGGCAGGAAGGAGCCGGTGTCGCAGCCGACCGGAAGCACGACGATGTTGTCGCTCCTGATGCCGTCCCTGATGTAGACTTCCTTCACCCAGCTCGAGGTCACGAGGATCAGCGGAAGGTCGTTCAGCGCGTCGCGGTAGTTCGCGACGTAGCCGTCGGCGACGAGCCAGGGAACCGCAAGCATTCCGTGCGCCTGCGGGTCGAGCACGATGTGAGGCGCGTGTCCCCAATAGCCGATCCCGATCGTGACGTCGGGCCGGTACCATCGGTAGTACCAGTCCTTTTCCCGCGCGGACTCTAGATGCGCGGCCTGGACGTCGACCCCGAGCTCCTGCAAGCCCCGAAAAAGGAGGTCGCCCTGGGTCGCGAGGCCTCCCGGGGGGGCGGGATAGTCGAAGAGCAGGAGCACCTTCACGCGCTTTCCTCGTCGCCGACGAGCGCGCGCTCGGCCTCGCGGGGGTCGGCGAAGCGCCAGAAGGCCTCGCTCCTCGGAGCGGCGCGCGCCTCCCAGCTCTCCGCGGCGAAGCCGTACACGTCGGTCACGATCGCGCGCTTTCGCCGCCAGACCTCGTCGGGAAGGTCGAAGCGGACCGGCGCTTCGGGAATCGCCTCGGGAAGGCGCGAGCGCCCCGCGTCGTCGTAGGCGAAGAGCCAGAGCTCGGCCGCCTTGAGCGAGCCGCGCCGCGCGAGCGAGAGCACGGCGCGGGCGGTCTCCTCGTGGCGCCGGTGGCGGGTGTATTCGCCCCGCGGGCTGTGGGTGATGAGGAGGTCGTAGGAGCGGGCGCCTGCAAGGGAGGCGATCGCCTCCTCGACCTCGCCGGGATCGAGGGGCCGCTGCTCGGGGCCGTCGTCGAGGTCGGCCATGGTGGCGCTCTCGGCGCCGAGGACCTGCGCGGCGAGGCGGAAGCGCGGCGCGCGATCCGCGTCACTCGACCGGCAGAGGGTCGCGATCGCGCAAACCCATTCTCGATGGAGGAGCAGCGCGCCGCCGGCCCAGAGGACTTCGTCGTCGGGATGGGCCACAATGATGCAGACCCGCATGGCTTGAGTATAGTTGATCCCCGCCGGTTTGAACACGGTTGCCTGGGACGCCCGGGCCCGTTTTCTTGACCTCCCCACGGCGCTTCAGTAGTATTTTGCGGATGACGCGAGGGGGAAAATCATGAAATATCGAAAGCTCGGGAACTCGGGACTCATCGTGAGCGCGCTGTCGCTCGGCACCATGCAATTCGGCAAGCTCATGAACATGGGCGGGCTAGGGCAGAAGGAGACCGACTCGATGGTCCGCTTCGCCCTCGACCGGGGCATCAACTTCATCGACACCGCGGACGTCTACAGCCGCGGCGAGAGCGAGTCGCTCGTCGGAAGCGCCCTGAAGGGCATGCGCGAGGAGGTCGTAATCGCGACGAAGGCGCGCCTGCCGATGAGCGACTCGAACTTCAATCACTCCGGGGCAAGCCGGGTCAACATCATGCGCGAGGCGGAGGCGAGCTTGCGGAGGCTGCAGACCGATTACATCGACCTCTACCAGATCCACGGGTGGGACAGCGTCACGCCGCTCGAGGAGACCTTACGGACGCTCGACGACCTCGTGCGATCGGGCAAGGTCCGTTACATCGGCCTCTCGAACTACCTTGCGTGGCAGGCGGCGACCGCGCTCGGGGTCCAGGAGCGGGAGCATCTCGAGAAGTACGCGACCGCGCAGCTCTACTACAGCCTCGTCGGCCGCGGCGTGGAGCACGAGTGGCTCTCCCTCGCCGAGTACCACGGCCTCGGCATCCTCGTCTGGAGCCCCCTCGCGGGGGGTCTCCTCACGGGAAAGTACGACCGCAAGGCGCCTCCTCCCGCCGGGACCCGCTTCGCCGAGGCCGGGCGCTTCGTCCCATTCGACAAGGATCGAAGCGCCAAGATCGTCGACACCGTCAAGAAGATCGCGCAGCGCCACGGCGCGACGCCGGCGCAAGTCTCCCTCGCCTGGGTGCTCTCGAGACCGGCGGTGAGCAGCGTCATCATCGCCTCGCGCACCAACGAACGGCTTGCGGAGAACATTCAATCGATCGACCTCGCGCTGAGCGAGAGGGACCTCAAACAGCTCGATCAGGCGACCGATCCCGGAACGCCCTACCCCAAGTGGATGGTGCTCCAGCTCGACCAGGCGGAGGACCCGAGGGCGAAGGTGCTCGATCCCGAGCGCTTCGCCGACGGAGGGCCCTGGCGGGACCTCCGCGGATCGAAGTGGTAGACGGCCGTTCCGCCTGAGCGTTGAAAAACCGTCGACGGCAGGCGCCTAGCGGAGCTCCTTCGGGCTCGCCGCCCCCGCCGAGAGGGAGCGATTGAGGAAGGTGAGGGCGTCCCCGCGCTTTCCGCCCTCGACGAGGGCGATGAGGCGCTTGAAGTCGCTCTTGCTCTCGATGCAGCGCATCGCCGGAAACCTGCGCTTCAAGGCTCCGAAGCCTGAGGGCACGTCGAGCTTGAAGCTCGGAAGGCGCGAGCTTCCCCGGGTGCCGCTTCGAAGCGACTTGAGCTCCCGGTACTGCTCGTCGAGCTCCGGGCACAGCCCCTTTCCGGCGAGCTTCCGGGTCACCTCCGCCTCGACGAGCTCCTGGAGCCGCTCGAGGTTGGTGCCCGAGCTGTACTGGACCGGAAGCGCGACGGCGACGAGGAGCTCGCCGTCCGAGGTGTACTCGCAGATGCTCTCGGTGTAGAAGCCCTGCGTGAGGAGCACGGGCGTGGAGCGGGGCACGAAGCGCAGCTGGCGGTACTCGCGGAGCTTTCGCTCGATCGCGTCGATCTCGCGCTGAAGAGCGGGGTCCCCCGGGCTCTCGCGAAGCCGGGCGTCGAGGAGCGGAAGGACCTCCTGCTCGTAGTAGTGGATCGCCTGCGAGAGGGGCATCTTGATCCGTTCGGAGCTGTAGATCACCTGCTCGCCCTCTTCGATCCCGTAGGGCGGCTCCCCCTGCCCCTCGGCGGCGAGCACGGGGAAAAAGATGTTGACGAGCCGTCGGATGGCGGTCGGCAACCGCTCGGTGTGGAAGACCGGCCGATAGCCGTCGTCAGGACGGACGTGCTTCGCTATCGCGCTCACGATGACTTCGGAGATCCTCGCCGCCTGCCTGCGGTCGTCGACCTCCGACTCGAAGAAGGAGCCTCCGCCGAGGAGAAGGAGCTGCTGAAAGAGCTGGAGCGCCTCCTCGTATCCCTCGGATTCGAGCACGAGCTCCTTTTGGTCGAGGGAGACGTTGGAGGCGCCGAGCCCCTCGAGGAGGTGAACCGCCTCGAGCGCGGCGGTCCTCGCCGTCTTTCCCATCTCCGCGACCGCCTCCGGATCGCGGCTTCTCGACACGAGATCGACGAGACGGATCGAAATGGTAAGCTTCGTGGCGATCAGATCGAGGCTGAGGTCGATGTCGGCGAGCCCCGCGTAATCGGCTGCGAGGGCGCGCGCCTGCTGCTCGAGCTCGGCCTCCCGATCCTGGAGGTCGCGAATCGACGACCGCCAGCGTCCCTCGAGCGCGTTCATGGATCCGATTATACCCTGTCGGCCGCTTTAGGGCAAACCGGCGCGAGGCGGCCGTAACGATAGTGACCAATTCCCTCCGATCGAATACAGTATCAAGCTCGGACGAGAGACTCCTCACACTGCGGGGTGAACATGAGCGCAAGCGGCATGGACGAGTTCGTGCGGTTGGCCTTCTTCGCCGAGGTCGGCAAGGCGATCACCTCGGCAACCACGCTCAACGAGACGTTGAGGGTGGTTATGGAGCAGATCGGCAATATTTTCGCGCCCCTCAACTGGTCGGTTCTGCTGAGAAATCCGAAGACCGGAGAGCTCACCTTCAAGCTCGTCATCGGAAGCGGCGTCGCGAGCCTCCAAGGAACGACCATCGCGAAGGGGCGCGGCATCGCCGGATGGGTGGCGGAGAGCGGCCAAGCGATCATCATCAAGGACGTGGCGAACGATCCCCGCTTCGATCCCACGATGGACGAAAAGCTCGGATTCAAGACCGAGTCCATCATCGGCGTCCCGTTGAAGACCAAGGAGCGGGTCTTCGGCGTGATCGAGCTCGTGAACAAGCTGAACGGCGGCGTCTTCACCCCGGTCGAGCTTAAGATTCTCACCGCGATCGCCGATTTCACGGCGATCGCGATCGAGAAGGCCTACTACTTCCAAGCGCTGCGAAGGATCGCGCTCATCGACTCCCTCACGGGCGTCAACAACCGGCGCAACATGATCAGGCAGCTGCAGCGCGAGATCGACCGCAGCAACCGTCTCGGTACGACGATCTCGGTCCTCATGGTCGACATCGACAAGTTCAAGGAGATCAACGACAGCTTCGGTCACGTCGCGGGCGACAACGTCCTGCGCCACGTCGCCCAGCTCCTCGTTTCGCAGCTTCGGAAGGTCGACGTCGTGTGCCGCTACGGCGGCGACGAGTTCGTCGTCCTCATGCCCGACACCGGCCGCGAGCAGGCCGAGGCGGCGAGAGACCGCATCCTCCGCTCCCCCGCCGATGCGGCCGAGAAGCCGCAGGTCGCCTATACGCTGAGCGTCGGCGTCTACTCCGGCCGCCCGACCGACATCCAGGAGATCTTCAAGTCCGCCGACGTCGACCTCTACCGCGACAAGAACGCGAAAGTGGAGAGCGAGATCGAGAACCTTCCGACGAACCTCAGGGATTTCCTCGACGACGAGCAGGACGGAGACTGAAAGCCTCCTGAGGTATCGCGTGATATACTTGACGGGCATGCGTCCCTCGAAGAGACTCGACGGAAAAGTCATCTGGATCACGGGCGCCTCTTCGGGAATCGGCGAGGCGCTCGCCTATGCGTTGCGGGCGCGCGGAGCGCGTCTCGTCCTTTCCGCGCGCCGCCTCGATCGGCTGAACGACGTGAGGGAGCGCTGCGGAGGCGAAGGCGTGAGCCTCCTGCCGCTCGACGTGGCGAGCGGCGAGCCCGCGGCGCCGATCGTGCGCGCCGCCGCCGCCGCCTTCGGCTCGATCGACGTGCTCGTCAACAACGCCGGGGTAAGCCAGCGATCGCGGGCCGTGGAGACCGATCCCGCCGTCGTGCGCTCGATCATGAGCACGAACTTTTTCGGTCCGGTCTGGCTCTCGACCGAGCTCGTGCGGTACTGGCGGGAGCGCCGAAGCGCCGGACAGATCGTAGTGGTGACGAGCGCCGTCGGAAAGCTTGCAACCCCGCTTCGCTCCGCCTACTCCGCCTCCAAGCACGCGGCGCACGGCTATTTCAACGCGCTTCGCGCCGAGGTGGCCCGCGACGGAATCGGAGTGCTCCTCGTGGTCCCCGGCTACGTCCGCACCGAAATCTCCTTCGCCGCGCTCAACGGGGACGGCACGCGCCACGGCGTTCTTGATCCCGGTCAGGCCCGCGGAATCCGGCCCGCCGACGCGGCGGAGCGGATCGCGCGCGCGATCGAGTCGGGGAAAAAGGAGATCTCAGTCGGGCTCGACGTCCGGACGAGCGTCGCGCTCGCGCTTGCGTGGCTCGCTCCGCCGCTCTTGCGAAAAGCGCTTGAGCGGGCCCGGGTCACCTGACGACGATCGGCGAGGAGGGGCCGCTCGACGATCCTTCGGCATGGGTTGGTGCGCGCGGGAAGGCCGTCGCGCCGAGTTGCGGCGGCTCTCACGACCTGGAGCGTCCGCATGGCCGCACACGCGGGGGCGGAATGCGGCGGCGACGGGGGAACGCGAAGGTCTCTTCTCGATTCGAGCCCGCGCCTATTCCTTGAAGAACGAGAAGCGCCGCGCCTCCCGGATACGCTTCGAACGACTCTCGCCAAAACGTCCATCGATCGAGCATCACGGTCGCGGAGTCGCGGTCCGGGCCGTACGACGGTCAGCGGAGCGGGACGAAACGGAAAGGAAGACGGATCGGTCCCTCCGATGTGCTCGTCCGGGCGGAAGCGCTTTCGCGAGGGTTGACGTCGGTAATCGATACACGGACGAGCGCACACGGGTACCCGGCCTGACTGGTGAAGATTGGAAGGAGCGCACGAGTCTCACGCCTCTTTCGACCGGAGGTTGCCCGGTCACCCCGGGGCGCGAGAACGATCTCGACCGGAGAGGTCGCACGACAGCCGTCTGTCCCATGAACGGATCGCCGGCTGTCAGGTCCCGGCAAGCATGGAGCGGGCAAACCGTTCACGGTGCCACGCGCCCGGGGCCGCGGGGTACCGGGCGAAACGACTCGGGAGATTTCAGCCGGTCGAGCTCCTGAAACACGCCCCCGCGACGGCTAGTCCTCGAGCCTCGTCTCCCGGCCGTTTTCCGCCGAACGGTAGACGGCGTCGATGATCCGCTGAACCGCGAGAGCCTGAGAGAGCGTACACTCGATCCCGGCCACCCCGAGGATCGCGTCGATCCAGTTGTGGTGGCGGTCGGCGCCCGGGTAGCGGAGCGGCCCGTCTTGGAGCTCGATCGTCTCATATCCGCGGCCGCCTGAGAGACCCTTGAAAAGGCGCGGCGGAAAGACCGTCGCTCCCCCCTCGGTGCCGAAAAGCTCGACATCTCGGGAATCGGGCGCGGCCTGGTGCCGCGCCCACGACGCCTCGAGCTCGAGCGTGACGCCTCCTTGGAGCCTGACGAGCGCTCCGGCGAAGTCGTCGACGTCGAAGATCCGCTCGCCGGGATCGGACTTACCCCAGCTGCCTTCGCCGAGCCCGCGGCTGCCGAACTTGGAGTAGGAAAAGCCGCTCACGGCGAGCGGAGAGAAGTTCCCGATCAGGCTGAGCGCGAGATCGAGCATGTGGACGCCGATATCGAGGAGCGCGCCGCCGCCGGAGCGCTTTCGATCGGCGAACCAGGTCCCGAACCTCGGCGCTCCCGAGCGGCGGGTCCAATGCGCCTTCAGGTGATAGACCTCGCCGAGCTCGCCTCGCTCGACGAGCGCGCGAACGGTCTGCGCCTCGACGGTGAAGCGCTGGTTCATGCCGACGGTCAGGATCCTCCCGCTCCTCTCCGCGGCTCCGATCACCGAGAGCGCCTCCGCCTCGCTCGTGGCGAAGGGCTTCTCGAGGAGAACGTGCTTTCCGGCCTCGAGGGCCGCGATCGTGACCGGAGCGTGGAGGAAGTTCGGAAGCGCGACGCTGACCGCCTCGATCGAGCGGTCGTCGATGAGCTTGCGGTAATCGCGGTAGACCGTCGGAATGCGAAACTCCCTCGCAAGCGCGTCGGCCCGCTCGCGGCTTGAGTCGGCGAGCGCGACGAGCTCTCCCGACGGGTGGGAGAGAATCCCGCGGCAGTGCATGGGCGCGATCGCCCCGGCGCCGATCATGCCGATTCTGATCTTTCTCACGGCGCCTCCGCGCTCGCTCGCACCCGGGAGCCCCTTCGGTCCGCCTCGAGGTGCGCTTGGACCGCGTAGCCGCAACGAACAACGTCCGATTCGTCCTCTCGACGGTCGTGGTCGCGCGCCCGTAATTGGAGGACGTCGGCGCGCAGGTCACCTCCCTCCACTCCCTCGCCTGCGGACCGGCGGCGCAGGGGAGGCGGTAGCTCCCCGAGAGCGCGCGAGATCGATTCCCGCCGCGCCGCGGTCACCGAAGGCCCTGACGAGCTCGCGGGTAGGAGGCCGGCGGCCCGCCTGACGCGTGGATCGAGCCCGGGGCGCCGCCCGCGAGGAAGCTCGCCGGTCGTACGCGTGGCAGCCGATTTCGCCTGAGCGCGCCGGGGCGCCGAGCCGCCACGTCCAAGCGGGAGAGCTCCTCCCGACCCCGCGGAGCCGAGGCGTTGCGCCTCGAGAAGTTGATCATGTGGACCGCTTCCGAGCGCCCGGCCGCCTCGACCAGGATCCGAGTCGGCGGCGTGCCGCGCGCTCGAACGGATGGTCCGGCATCCCCGCGGGAAGGTCATCCGCAGGGACGCCGATCAAGAAGGGCTTCTATCCTCTCGAGAAGCTCGTCCTCGGCGAAGGGCTTCGTCATCCACGCGTCCATTCCGGCGCCCAAGCAGCGGTCGATCTCCTCCCGATGAACGTACGCCGTGAGGGCGATGATGGGGACGTGGCCGCCGCGCACGAGCTCGCGCTCGCGAATCGCGCGCGCGGCTTCGGCGCCGCCCACCTCCGGCATCGCAAGGTCCATCAGGATCAGATCGTAGCGCCCCTCGCCGAAGGCCTCCACGGCCTCGACGCCGCTTGAGACGATGGTGGTACGATAGCCGTTTCGCGCGAGGAGGGCATCGATGTACATCCGATTGACCGCTTCGTCTTCGGCAATGAGAATCGAGCCCCCGGACGCCTGAGCCTTCCGGCCGGGATGGAGTCGAAAGGGAAGCTGGACGGTGAACGTGCTTCCCCTCCCCACGGCGCTGTCGACCTCCACGAGGCCGCCCATTCTCGACGCGACCTCATGCACGATCGAGAGCCCGAGCCCGAGGCCCCTGCGCGGATTGCGCGCCCCGGCTTCCAGCTGCGTGAAGCCGTCAAAGATCGGGCCGAGCTTCTCGGCCGGTATGCCGATTCCGCTGTCGGTCACCGCGAGCTCGACGAGTATCGACTCCCCGCTCCGTCCGTCGAGTCGGGCCGCGACCCCGATTCCGCCGCGCTCGGTAAACTTGACCGCGTTCACCACGAGGTTGGAAACGATCTGCCTCAGGCCGAAGGGATCCCCCGCCACCCAGACGTCGAGCCCGCTCTCCACGGCGACTGTGAGCGAGAGACCCTTCTCCGCGGCCTCCGGCACGAGAAGGGCGACCGCGCCCTCGATCGCCGCCTTGAGCTCGAAGGGCTCCCGAACGGGGGCGGAGGAGCCCTCGCGAAGCCCGGCGAAGTCGAGGAGCTGATCCACGAGATGTCTGAGCGAGGCCGCCGACGCGGCGACGAGGTCGACGTAGCGGCGCTGCTCGACCGTGAGCCCGGTCTTTTCGAGGAGCGCGACCATCCCGGAGATGCCGCTCACCGGCGTGCGAAGCTCGTGCGCGATGCCGGCGAGGACCTTGCTCGGAGCGGAGCTCAGGACGTCCTCCCTTCGCGGCGGCGGAGCGGAATGCCTTTCGACCATCTCACCCAAAGTGTAGTTGACCGACTTCAAGAATGCAAGCGAACCGGCTTCGAAGTCCCTCCGCCGCCTACGTGAGCCGCTTGGCGAGCAGAGTCTGAATCGACACCGAGAGGACGATGATCAGCCCGTAGATGAGCTGCGTCCAGAAGGACGTCAATCCGGCCGCCACGATTCCCGCGTTGATGGCGCCGATGATGAACGACGCCACCACGGTTCCGAAGATCGTCCCGGTTCCGCCGAACACCGACGTCCCGCCGAGGAACACCGACGCCAGGGTGTTCAGCAGGTAGCCGTCGCCCATGGTCGGCCAGAAAAAGAGGAGGCCGACGCTCACCACGAAGCCGGCGAAAGCGGAAAGGAGGCCCGCGACGGCAAAGGTCAGCGTCTTCGTGAGGCCCACGTTGACGCCCATGAGCCGCGCGCTCTCGATGTTGTCCCCGGTCAGGTAGACGTGGGCGCCGAAACGGTGACGATTGAGAAAGAACCACATGACCAGGGCGACCAAGATCGTCCAGACGAACTGCATCGGGAAAAACCCCGCGAGCTTCCCGACGAGGACGGCGTGGAGCCCTGTCGGCTCGAGGGCCGTCATGCCGAGTCCCTGGCCGTTCGTGATCACCATGACGACCCCGCGCCACAGGAACTGGGTCCCGATGGTCGCGACGAGCGACGGGACGCCCACCCTCACCACGAGGACGCCGTTCAGGTAGCCGGCGAGGAGACCGGCGACGAGACAGGCGAGGAAGCCGAGCCAGTAGCTTCCCGTCCACGTGAAGATGACGTCGAAGGCGGTCATTCCGAACGCCATCACGGACGGGAAGGACAGATCGATCTCCCCGGTTATGACCACGAGCGTGAGCGGGATCGCGATCAGCGCGAAGTAGGGAGTGGTGGTCATGAACGAGACGTAGATGTCGCCCGAGAGGAAGGTCCGAGGCGAGCCGATGAGGAACAACACCCAGATTACGACGGCGACCATGACGATGCCGATCTGCAGCGGGTAGGTGCGGGCCCATCGGAAGAACGGGCTTCGCTCGGCGCGGCGGGACAGCGGCGCTTCATGTGCTGAGCTCATGTGCTCTCCTTGTGTCAGTCGGCTCAATTCTTGCTCTCGAGGTGACCGGTCTGCGCGACGACATAGAGCCGGTCGATGAGCTCCTGCAGCGAGAGCTCGTTCTTCATGAACTGCCCGGCGATCGTCCCGCGATCGAGCACCACGATGCGGTCAACTACGGGGTAGACGTGGAAGATATTGTGGTCGATGAAGATGGCCGCCTTTCCCGCCTTCTTGATGCCCTCGACGAACTCGAGGCATTTCCTCGTCTCCGAGAGGGAGAGGCCCATCGTCGGCTCGTCGAGAATGACGAGCTCGGCCTGGAAGTAGAGCGCGCGGGTTATCGCGACGCCCTGCCGCTCGCCGCCCGAAAAAGTCTTCACCGTCGACTCCGCCGTAACGGCGGACGACGTGAATCCCATCGCGGTGTTCATGAGCCTGCGCGTCTCGCTTCGCATCTTTGCCACGTCGAGAAGACCCAGGCGGTCGGAAAGCTCGCGGCCCATGAAGATATTCCGCCACAGCGACTGCTTGTCGGCGAGCGCGCGCTCCTGAAAGACCACCTCGATCCCGAGGTCGCGCGCCTTGGGGACGGTGAGGCGCTCGACGCGCTCGTTCTTCCAGAAGAGCTCCCCGCCGGGGTTCGGCTGATGGTAGCCCGTGATGATCTTCACGAGCGTCGACTTCCCGGCGCCGTTGTCGCCGAGAAGCCCGACGATCTCGTTGTCGCCGACGTGAAAGTTGACGTTGTGAAGCGCCGCGACTTCCCCGAAGGTCTTCGAGACGTTTTTCAGTGTCAGAACGTTGCTCATGTGCCACCTCGCAGCCGCGAGCGCGGGAAATGTCTCCCTGTACCGGCCGCCCGCGCGACCCCTTGATTGTACTATGGGGCGGACGGGCCGCAAAGGCACTGCCCGTCCGCGTGAAAAATCTATCGGATGTTCCGCTGTGCAAGCGGCGCGATGAAATCGACGTTGCTCTTGTCGACGAAGCCCGCGCCCGTGTTGATGTCCAGGCCCGAGAACCCGTACACCTTGGTCAGCGCGATCTGGAGAATCGGCAGATAGCCCTGCAGCCACTCCTGCTGGTCGATCACGAGCTCCGTCCAGCCGCCCTGAATGGCGGCGACCGTCGCTGGCGACATGTCAAAGCCGGCGACGAGGATCTGCCCGGGTCCCTTTCCCGCCGCCTTGAGGTAGGTCTCGGCAGTCGCGGTCAGTCCGCCGTGGTCGGGGATGACGAGCTTCACGTCCGGATGGGAGGAGACGTAGCCGGCGAAGACCGGCGCGCCCGCCGCGGGGTCCTTGTTGGTCGCCGGATCGATCTCGATGTAGTCGACGGTCAGCCCGGCCTGTTTCAGCGCGTCGATCGCGCCTTTGGTCCGCTCCCCGCGTGTCGGCTGCGAGAGGAGACCCCAGACCATCGCACGGTCGCCGGCCTTCAGACCGAAGCGCTTCACCGCCTCGGCTCCGAGGTCGTGGCCGGCCTGGTAGAGCTGCGCACCGACGTATCCGAAGCCCTTCGACTGGAACTCCGCCTCCGCCTTCGGGAGCGGCGTGTTCTGGCTCGTCACGATGATGCCCTTGCTCTCGGCGTCCTTGATGAGCGCGTCGAACGCGTCATCGCCCGGGTGACCCATGACCGCTATGCCGTCGGGATGCGTCGCAACCGCCTCCTGGAACTGCTGAATCATCTTCTGGGGATCCCAGTCCGACCACTCGTAGTCCACCTTCACGCCGAGGTCCTCTTCGGCCTGCTTTGCGCCGTTGTAGACGTTGACGGCGAAGACGCCGCCCTCCGGACCGCCCGGGAAGAAGACGATGTGGACGCCCGCCGCCCACTTGGTGCTCGCAGCCTGAGAACTCGCGGCTTTGCTCGCAGAGGGGGCGCAGCCGGCAAGGACGAGAACTGCCGCCGCCGCAAGGGCGGCGAAGATCGAGACGTTTCTCGCTCGCATGGTCTATTTCCTCCTTCGGATCAATTCTTCTTGCCCTACACGGGGCAATCTCATTTGCGCGTGGCCCGAGGCCGCCTGCGCTATTGCGCGGCCTCGGGCCCCATCTCTTTCATGTAGGTGTCGACGTTCGTCCGGTCGACGAACACCACACCGGTATCGATAACCTTCGGAATCGGCCGATCGTTGACGGCGTCGATCAGCTCTTTGACCGATAGCCACCCCATCAAGTAGGTTCGTTGGACCACGCAAAAGGCGATCAAACCTTCGCGGATTCCGTCTACGGAATCCTTCAGATCGTCGAACCCCGCGATGACGAGTTCCCCCTTCTCGCCTCGCTCCCTCATGACGGTCTCGGCGGCAGGCGCGCCCTCCGCCGAGACCGAGAAAATCCCCGTGAGCTTCGGGTACTCGGAGAGGAGCAGCTCGGTCTTGTTGATCGACTCGGAGAAATCTCCTCCCTCGTCCTCGACGGCGACCACCCGGATCCCGGGCGCCTCCTCGTGAAGCGCCCGCTCGAAACCCTTCGTACGCAGGTTCAGGTTCGTGGCGTCGAGGCCTCCCTGGAGAATGGCGAGCTCGCCCCGGCCGCCCATGATCCTTGCCATTCGCTTGCCCGCGTCGTAGCCCGCCGACTCGTTGTCCGTTCCGATGTAGGTCAGCGCCTCCGTCGACGGAGCGGGAGCGTCGAAGGTGATGACCTTGATGCCGGCCTGGACCGCCTCGTGGATCACGGGGACGAGCCCGAGATCGTCGTTGGCCGACACCGCGATGCCGTCGACTCCGCGCGCGATGAGGTCCTCGATGACCTTGACTTGAAGCGTGACGTCGAACTTCGGCGGAGCGTCCATCTCCGCTTCCACCCCGTACTTCGCGGCGGCCGCCTGAAAGCCCTGGTAGACCGGGACGAAGTAGGGATGGATGCCCTTGGGAACCATGGCGAAAACGAGCCGATGCGGCCGGGCTCGAACGGTCGCGGCGACGACGACCGGCTTGCCGCTCTCCTCCTTACTTCCGGCCGCCTCGAGGCTCGACGCCGCCACAACGAGCGCGACCGACGCGATAACGAGCGAAAACCGTCTCGTGGTAGGAACCTCCCCTCCTGCCCTCCCGGATAGCTAAGCAAGAAACACGCCAAGTCGGGCTGGATCTTTGCGATTTCAATCTGTTTGCCTGGAACGAGTTAGCGCTTCGTACTCTTCATGACGGGAAGCTGCGGGGACCCTCTTCCCAATTTGAGTAAAATCGAGTAGCCATCCGGGCCCGGCGGGCCGCGGAAGCCCTACTGAATCCCGTACTTTTTCATTTTGTTGTAGAGGGTCTTGCGGCTCATCCCAAGCTCGCGCGAAGCGGCCGATCTGCTGAATCCGGTGCGCTTGAGCACATCGATGATGTCCTCCTTCTCCTGCCGCCAGAGCTCCGGCAGGCTCCCGTCCGCCTGCGTCTCGAGGAGAAAGTCCTTTGGCAGCAGCGCATGGTCCTGATCGGAGAGGAGGACCGCCGACTCGACGGCGTTCTTGAGCTCGCGAACGTTGCCCGGCCACGAGTAGGAGCGAAGAAAACGAATCGCCTCGCGGGAGATCTCGACGCTCTTCTGATAGCGGCGCCGGTAGCGGCCGAGAAACACGTTGAGGAACGGCTCGATGTCGTCGCGCCGCTCGCGAAGGGGGGGAATGGTTACCGAGACGCCCTTCAGGCGATAGTAGAGATCGAGGCGAAAGCGCTTCTCCCGAATCATCGCGCTCAGATCGCCGTTCGTCGAGGCGATGACGCGCGCGCGGAGCGGAACCGATCTCGTCGACCCGACCGGCTCGAGGCGGCGCTCCTCGATCGCGCGCAGGAGCTTCGTCTGAAGGTGAAGCCCCATGTCGCCGATCTCGTCGAGGAAGAGCGTGCCGTCGGAAGCCGCTTCGAACTTTCCGATCTGCGGGGCGTGCGCGCCGGTGAAGGCGCCCTTCTCGTGGCCGAAGAGCTCGCTCTCGAGGAGGTCGGGGGGAATCGCGGCGCAGTTGATCGCCACGAACGGGCGCTCGGCGCGAAGGCCGTCCCGATGGAGGAGACGCGCGAGCATCTCCTTGCCGGTGCCGCTCTCCCCCTGCAGGAGCACCGGAATGTCGGAGTCCTTCACCTTGCGCAGCGTCGCGACGATCTCCGCCATCTGCCGGCTCGCGACGACGAGACCGCCGTTCTCGTCCGCCGGGTCGTCGGTCTCCCTCGGCCCCCCGCACAGGCGGTCGGCCATGGCCACGATGTCCTGGTTGTCGAAGGGCTTCTGGATGTAGTCGACCGCCCCGAGCTTCATGGCGGCGACCGCGGTCTCGACCGTGGCGTAGGCGGTGATGATGACCACCGAGGTATTCTTCGATCGCAGATCGGAGACGAGATCGACGCCCCGGATGTCGGGCAGCTTGAGATCGACGAAGGCGCAGTCGGGCCGATGACGGCGGGCGAGGTCGCGGACCTCCGCTCCGCTCGCCGCGGTCACGACGCGGTAGCCCTCGAGGCTGAGCGCCTTCTCGATGCCGAGGCGCATACCCTCCTCGTCGTCGGCGACGAGGATCGTGAAGTCCCCCCGCTCCGTCATGCGACGTCCCTTTTCGGAAACCAGAGGAGCACGGTGGTGCCGACGTTGATCTCGCTTTCCACGCTGATCGTCCCTCCGTGCTGCTTCATGATCTTCTGGCTCAGCGCGAGGCCGATGCCGGTTCCGCCGCTCTTCTTGCTCGTGAAGAAGGGCTCGAAGACCCGATCCTGGGTCGTGCGGTCCATCCCGTCTCCGTTGTCGCTCACCCGCACGCGAAAGCCGTCGCCGTTCTCCTCGGCGCCGATCCGAATCATTCCCTGCCCATGGTGGATGGCCTGCAGGGCATTGTACAGAACGTTGAAGAAGACCTGCTTGACCGCGTCGGCGTCTCCCTCGATGGTCAGGTTCGGCGGGAAGTGCTCCGCCTGGACCTTCACTCCCATGAGGCGGAGCTTCGGGCCGAAAAGCTGGACGACCTCGTTCAGGACGGGCTCGAGCGCGAAATCGCTGAAGGCGAGCTCGTCGTCGGTCGCGTGATGCAGCAGGTTGGTGAGAAGCCGATTCACGCGCTTGATCTCCGCCTCCATCCGCGCGAGAAAGTCGCCCTCCTCCCGCGGCGACAGCTTCCCGGACCGCAGGAGCTGCACGTGATTGAGGATGATGCCGAGCGGGTTGTTGATCTCGTGGGCGACTCCGGCCGAGAACCTTCCGATCGCCGCCATCTTCTCCGAGGTGACGAGCTGGCGCCTGTTCTCCTCGAGGTCGCTTGCCATTCGGGTGAAGCCGCGGAACAGCTCGCCGAACTCGTCGGAGCGCCGCACCGGAAGCCTCACGTCGTAGAGACCGCGCGAGACCTGCCCCACCGCGCCGAGGAGCTCACGGATCTGGCCGATGATCTCGCTCGCCCAGAAGATGAAAAGCATGGTGGCGACCGCGACGCAGATAAGCGGAATCATCGCGAACTTGAGGAAGGTGCGCCACCAGTCGTCGGCGGTCATCGACGGACCGCCGACGAAGAGGAAACCCTTCGCGTCCTCGCCCATCTGGAAGAAGTAGCCCACGTATTTGTAGACCCGCTTGCGATCGGTGTAGGTGCCGGTGAAAAATCCGCCGTTTGCCGGATGATTCCTCGCCCAGAGCGCTCCCGCGTCGGCGAGACCGGGGAGCGAGGAGTACCGATAGAGCCCCTGGGCGTACAGCGCGATGCCGAGGTTGTAGCGAAGCGAGAGGTTCTCGAAGTAGCCGCGATTGAAGGCTTTCTGCAGCGCGAGGAGTCCGATCTCCCTGCCTTCGTAAAAGACCGGTATGTAGAAGGTCGCGTAGATGCCGTCGGAGATCTGGAGATAGTCGGGCTGCCCGGACAGGCGCCCGAGCTGGTCACGGTCGACGATGTCCGGAATATAGGTGGAGTTGCCGACCACGACCACCGATTTGTAGTGATCGCCCTCGGTGCGGTAGACGGCGATCGAGTCGATAGACTCGGAAAGGAGGTAGCTCTCCAGCTCGTCCTTTAGCACCGCGATGTCGCCCGAGAGGACGTCGCTCGATATGTAATTCCAGTACTTGTTGTAGACGTAGAGCTTGTGGACCAGGAAGCTCGCGGTGGCGAGGCCCGAGATGCTCGCCCGGTAGCGCTGCTCGGTGTCCGAGATGTCCTGCCTGATCCTCGCGAGCGCGGCTCGGAAATAGAGCTCCTGCGACCGGCTGCTCTTTTCGACGACGATAGCCGCGGCGACCGCAATGGAAAGGAGAACCGGAATGAGAAGCGCGAGAAACGAGGTGACGACGAGCCGTGTTCGAAGCTTCACCGGAAAGAATCCCCCGCTTAAGCAGTGGAAAATGCCTTTCCTTGCCCCCTGCCGCGAGGCTGACGCCGCGTGGGGGAAACGGGCTCAGGCGAGCCATTGTACCATGTCGGGGGGGATACCTGCAATTTTTACCGGCCAGGGTCGGAGGGAAGCGGCGGCATGGCCCGGGCGGCGAAACGGACCGGCAAACGCGGAGCGAGAGCGGAGATGGCGGGTGGCGGCGCTCCGGCCGCCTCCCGCCTGCAAGCTTTCGCCTACGACTGCGGGGTCGGCCGCTTGAACCAGGCCCCGATGGTCGGGTGGCCGGACTTGCTCGCCGCGAGCGCGATGGTGACCGTCGTCTGCTGCCCGTTGTGCAAGACCACGGCCGGGATGGAATCGCCGGGCTGATGCTTGGCGAGGATGCCGCGCACGTCCGACATGGTCGCGACGGGCTGCCCGTCGAGCTGAAGGATCGAGTCGCCGGGAGCGATCCCGGCGTTGCTTGCCGGCCCGTTGTCCATCACCTTTGCGACGACGAGCCCGGCCGACGCTTGCGTGGCGCTTCCGGCGGACTGGGCGAACAGCGCCCCGGCGGCCGCGAGGAAGAAGCCGAGGAAGAGGAGTCTCTTCACAATGTGTACCTCCGATACTGTTTTCTATCGGGGGACAAGACGGCACGCCGTTCGGGAAAGTTCCGCCGACCGGCAAAAAAACCGCGCTTCCGGACGAGGCCGGGCCAAGGGTTCCCGCGCGCGAGGCATTGCGGGGCCAAGAAGCGCCTTATTCCTTCAATAATAGGCGCCTTCGGTTCTTATCCATTGACAACACGCGCTCTCGCAAGAAAACGCTCCTCGCGAGGCCTGGGCGACCGAGATATGGGGCCAAGGATCCCGCCGAGCCTTGCGATTCTGGTCGAAATGCCATACTATTTGTCATGATGTCGTTTCTGGAGAGAGCTTCCGCGGTCCGCGAGAGGGTTCCCGCCGCTCGGGGCGGTCGTTACAAGATCGGGACGGGCAGACGCAACACACTTCAGCTCCTTGAGACCATCGAGAACATCTATAACATTAAGGACCTCGACTCGCTGCTCGACCGCGTTCTCTATGAGGCGCGAAGATTCGTGAGAGCGGACGCCGGAACGCTCTACTTGAAGTCCGGAGACCGCCTCTATTTCAACTACGTTCAGAACGACACCCTGTTCACCGACGGCGGCGCCGAGAACAAGTACCTCTACTCGCGGCACAGCATCGACGTCGACCGCAGCTCGCTCGCCGGCTACGTCGCCGCCTCGGGCGAGTCCCTGCTGATCGACGACGTCTATCACATTCACAGCGACGTGTCGTTCACCTTCAATCCCGCCTTCGACGCCAAGTCGTCGTATCGCACCCAATCGATGCTGATCGTGCCCCTGAAGAACCGCGACGACGAGGTGATCGGCGTACTGCAGCTCATCAATGCGAAGAGCGAGGACGGCAAGATTATGCCTTTCTCGGAGCAGGACCGTCTGTTCATCATCCAGTTCGCGCGCAGCGCCGCGAACACCATCGAGCAGGCGCGCCTCGGCCAGGAGATGGTCTTGAGGATGGTCGAGCTCGCCGAGCTCCGCGACCCCTATGAGACCGCGAGCCACGCCAAGCGGGTCGGCGCCTACTGCGTGGAGATCTATCAACGCTGGGCCGCCGCGCAGCGGCTGCCGGAGAAGAGGGTGCAGGACACCAAGGAGGTGCTGCGCACCGCGGCGATGCTCCATGACGTAGGGAAGGTGGCGGTGAGCGACACGATTCTCCGCAAGCCAGGCGAGCTCACGGAAAGCGAGCAGAAGAAAATCCGGTTTCATACGGTTTTCGGCGCCCGCCTGTTCAAGCACGAGCGCTCCGCATGGGACAAGATGGCCGCCGAAGTCGTCCTGAACCACCACGAGCGCTGGGACGGCAAGGGGTACCCCGGAAAGATTCCCGACATCTTCGCCGACGACATCCAGTTCGGAGAGGGGAAGAAGGGGATCGAGGTCCCCCTGTCGGCGCGAATCGTCGCGATCGCCGACGTGTTCGACGCCCTCATTTCCGAGCGCGCGTACAAAGAGGCATGGAACAAGGACGTCGTCTTCGATTACATCAAGAACGAGGCCGGCCGTCAGTTCGATCCCTCGCTCGTCGCGATCTTCCTCGAGATCCCCGACGTGATCATGGCTATCCGCGAGAAATACCCCTTCTAGCGTCTGAAGCGCCTAAGAGAATCCAGGCGGAAGCCTCCGGATTCTCTTAAAACCGCTGATTCCTCAATACGAGGCCGACCCGCCTCGGCCCTGGCGCGGCATCAGCCTTCACGACCCGAGCGCCCGCCGCGCGGCGCGAGCTCGCAGGAGACCGGGCGGATCGTTTCCTCCGAGAGTCGTGCTGGCGGCACGACTCTCCGTTTCGCGTAAGGCTGTCGAGAATGAGCAGCTTCCTTATCCTCAGCATGAGCGAACGCATGCCGCACGTCCCTGCTCCCGGGATCCGAACGATCCGACCCCCGACGCTTGACACTGCCCGTTCGTGCGCCTATTGTCGTGAGATCGCACGTACGCCCGCACTGGAGCCCCTTCAATGTCAAAGCGCGCCTCGGCGCTCGCCCTGACCGGCACGGCGTTTCTCGGTTTCGGCATCGTCACGGCCGGAATCGGTCCCCTTCTTCCCGACCTCGCTCGGAACAACGGCGTAGGGCTCTCCGAGGTAGGCATGATCTTTACCGCCCTCTTCCTCGGCGCCGTGCTGTCCCAATTCGCCGCGGGACCGCTGAGCGACCGCGTCGGCCGCGAGCCGATGCTGTTCTATGGGCTCCTCCTCATGGGCGCGGCGATCGCCGCATTTTCCCTCGCCCGCTCCTTCGACGTAACGATCGGATGCGCCTTTCTCGCGGGAATCGGCCTCGGCACCGCCGAGCTCGGCGCGAACGTGCTCATCGCCGAGCTTTTCGCGGAGCGCGGGGTCTCGGCGGTCAACCTCCTCAACGTTTTCTACGGCGCGGGCGCGTTCTGCGGGCCGGCGCTCGTGAGCCTGAGCTGGACGTCGTGGCATACGGGAGTGCCGGTACTGTGGGCGGGCGCCGTCGTGATCGTGATCCCGGCGCCGTTCATGACCGGGAGACGGTACGAGATCGCGTCGCCGAACGCGCGCCCGCCCGCCGGAAGGGGGCCTGGCGGCGCGGTCTACCGCTCCTCCCTCATGTGGCTGCTCGGCGCGGCGCTCCTTGTCTACGTGGGAAGCGAGCAGGCGGTCGGAGGTTGGGCGACGGTCTACATGCAGCGCACCGCGGGGCTCCCGCTCTCAGACGCCGCGCTCGTCGCCTCCGGCTACTGGATCGCCTACACCGTCGGAAGGCTCGCGGGCGCCGGACTCGGCGTGCGGATGCGCCCCGGCGCGGTGCTCTCCGCCGCGCTGTGCGTGGCGCTCCTCGGCGTCGCGCTCGTCAACCTCACTCCGGGAAGCGAGCGCCTCTCGGTCATCGCCATCCTCATCACCGGGCTCGGGTTCGGCCCCGTCTACCCGACGGCGATTACGATCGTGAGCCGCGCCTTCCCGGCAAGCGCGGGCGGAGCGGTGGGCGCCGCAGGCGCGCTCGGAAGCGCGGGCGGCTCCCTCGTGCCGTGGGCGGTGGGGTTCGTCATCGCGCGGTTCGGAGCCGTCTCGGGCGCCCGGTGCATTCTCGCGACGGTGCTCGCGCTCATCGCGCTCTGCACTCTCGCTCAGCTATCGCGGGCGCGCAGACGGAGCGTCGAGGCGGGCGTTCGGGAATAGCGCTCCCCGCGGCGCCCTCCCCGAAGGCCCGGGAGCGCTCGTCGACCTCGAAGGGCTTCCGCGGCCGCGCGGGTCAGAGGCCGACAAGCCGCTCGCTCAGCGCCTTGAGGCGGGCGCGCGCGGCCGGATCATACGCCTGGGCATCGGCGCGCGAGCGCCACTTTTGGTCGAAGTACGCGCCGCTCACCCCGTCAATCTCGGGGGACTCGGCAACGTAGAGGAGCGCGTCGAGCCCCTCTTCGACCGTGCTCGAGGCGCGGCCGAACCACTCCATGACCATTTTCGTATTCATGAGCGAGGCAGGATGGAGCGCGTTGACGGTGATCCCCTCGGAGCCGAGCTCCTCGGCGAGGTCGATGGTGAACAGGATCTGCGCGAGCTTGCTCTGCCGGTAGGCGCGCATGGGCTCGTAGGCGCGTTCGAGCATGACGTCGTCGAAGTCGATCGCCCGCTGTCCGACCGAGGAGACGTTGACGACGCGCGACGGAGCGCCCGCGCGGAGGAGCGGTAGAACGAGGCGAGTCAGGAGAAATCCCGAAAGGTAGTTCACCGCGAAGCGAAGCTCGAGGCCGTCCGGGGTCGTCTGCCGACCGGCGTTCGACGGGCTCCCGCCGCCGATGCCCGCGTTGTTGACGAGGAGGTCGAGCCTCCCGTTCTCCCGCGCCACCTCGCCGGCGAGCCGCCGCACCTGGGCGAGCTCCGAAAAGTCCGCGACATAGCCCCGTGCTTGGCCGCCGGCGCGGCGGACCTCGCGGACAGTCTCGTCGACCCGCTTCCGGTCTCGCCCATGCACGAGAACCACGGCTCCGCGCGAAGCGAGCTTCATCGCCGCGGCTTTTCCGAGCCCGTCCGTCGACCCCGTGATGAGAACGATCTGGTCCTGGATCGGCTTCATGGGTTCTCCGGGAGGCCGCCGTTCGCGCGTTTTTGACGGTCCTCGGACGCGCCGTGCCTCGGGAGGCTACGTTCAAGTCGGGGGGACGTCACGGCTGACCGCTTGGGCGCATTTTCCGCTTGCTCCCTCCCCCGGCGGGAGGTACACTTCCCGGGGAGGACCAACCAATGTCCATTGATGTCAATATCTGGGCGATTCTCGTCTCCTCCGTCGTCAACATGGTGGTCGGCGCGCTCTGGTATTCGCCCCCCCTCTTCGGAAAGCATTGGATGCGGCTGACCGGGATCGCGAGGGAAGGCCTCAGCCAGGGTAATCGTGTCGTTCTCTACGTCGGCTCCTATTTCGCGGGCCTCATCCTCGCCGGCATCCTCGCGGTCGTGATCAGCGCCACCGGTGTGGAAACCGTCTGGGAGGCGCTCATTCTCGCCGCGATGGTCTGGCTCGGCTTCACGGCGGCGCCTTCGTATGCGAACGCCGTATTCGAGGGGAAGCCCCTCCAGCTCTGGGCCATCAACTCGGCCCATCCGCTCGTCTCCGTGCTCCTCATGAGCGTCATCCTCATCGAGTGGCAGTAGGTCCCCGGTCGATTCCGAGCTCGCCGTGCACCCGCTCCCAGAAGGTGTCGGGGTCGAGCTCGCCGTTCAGGAGGTAGCTCACGAGCGCCCGCAGGCGCGGGGAAAACTTCTTCCAGTAGCGGCTCTGCCAGTCCGGAATCTGTTCGCGGAGCTTCAGCTGCTCCGACACGCTCATGGACTCGGTGCTGTACGAGACGAACTGGGCGACCATCGCGAGAAGCGCCTCGGGCGGAAGCTGTTTCGCAGCCCCCTTTTCCCCGGGCGCCCGCCGCTCCGGCGCGGTCGAGCTCTCCGGCACCCAGGCGTTCAGCAGCTCGCGCAGCTGCGCCTCCGTCACCTCGGGCGCCTCCTTTCGGATCATCTCGACCGCGAAGTTCCTCACCGTCGCGCGAATCTGATCGATCGAGCCTCCGAGCTGCTCCTGAATGCTCGCGGCCGCCGAGCGAGCGAGCCGCGCCGGGTCGACGCCCATCGCCCCCCGTGCGTCCGCGCCGTCGATGCGTCGCTTCAGCGCCGAGCGGACGACCTCCAGGTCGCGCTCGCTCGCCTCGTTGAGGATGAAATCCACGATCTCGTAGAGCCGGTCGCCCCGCATGGATCAGGCGCTGAACCGGAAATGCATGACGTCGCCGTCCCGCACGACGTATTCCCTCCCCTCGATGCGCATCCGCCCCGCTTCGCGGACCTTCGCCTCGCTGCCGAGCTCGATGAGCTCGTCGCACGAGTAGACCTCCGCCTTGATGAAGCCCTTTTCGAAATCGGTGTGGATCACCCCCGCCGCCTGGGGCGCGAGATCTCCCACGTTGATCGTCCACGCGCGAACCTCGTCGGGACCCGCGGTGAAGTAGGTCCTGAGCCCGAGAACGCGATAGGCGCTGTGAATGAGGATCGAAAGCCCCGACTCGGCGAGGCCCGCCTGCTTGAGAAACTCGGCGCGCTCCTCCTCGTTTTCGAGCGCGGCGATCTCCGCCTCGAGCTTTCCGCAGATGACGATGCACTCCGCCTGATCGCTCGTCGCGGCGGACCGAACCGCCGCGACGAGCGGGCTTTCCTTGCCAGCGAGGTGATCCGCGAGGCCCGCCTCGTCGACGTTGCAAACGTAGATCTGGCGTTTGGCCGTGAGCAGGTGAAGATCGGCGAGAAGCGCCCGCTGCTCCTCCGCGACGGACACGGAGCGCGCGGTCTTGCCGTCGGCGAGCGCCGCGCCGAGCGCATCGAGGAGCGGAACGATCGCCTTGGCGGCCTTCGCGGTCTCCTTGTCGGGGGAGCGAACCCCCTTTTCCGCCTTCGCGCGTCTGCCCTCGACCGTGGCGAGATCCGCGAGCGCGAGCTCGATCTCGACGGTCTCGATGTCGGAGGCGGGTTGGACCTTCCCGCTCACGTGAACGATGTCCGGATCCTCGAAGCAGCGCACGACGTGAACGATCGCTCCCACCTCGCGAATGCGCGCGAGGAATTGGTTGCCGAGGCCCTCGCCCCGCGACGCCCCTTTCACGAGGCCGGCGATGTCCACGAACTCCACGACGGCGGGGACGACCTTCTTGGGATTGCAGATTTTCGCGATCTCGCCGAGCCGCCGATCCGGCACCGCGACGATGCCGACGTTCGGCTCGATCGTGCAGAACGGATAGTTCGCGGCCTCGGCCGGGGCGGAGGTGAGGGCGGAGAAAATGGTGGACTTGCCCACGTTCGGGAGCCCGACGATGCCGCAGTTCAGACTCATGCCGTTTCCTATTTATCGCCGCGCCGCTCTTCGAGAGCCTTCACGCGCGTCTCGAGGGCTTCGAGCCTGCGGCGAGTCGCCTCGCCGCCGCCGTCCGACCTCGCCGCGAGCCACCGGCGCCACGCGAAGTAGCCCGCGGCGCACACGACGAGCGCGACCAGAAACGGCACGAGCAGGGAGACGAGGTCTTTCAGTTCGTAGAGGAGCACCGACAGGCCGTACGCCGACATAGTCGCCTTGACCGGAGGGTATCCCGGCCTGGGCAAAAGATCAATCGCGCCCGAGCCTCGCGCTACTTCCCTCCCTGGTTGACCGCCTTTTCCGCGAAGCCCTTCAGGGGCTTCAGAAACTCGAGGAACTCCAGCGGGAAGATGTACTTCGTCGCCGCGCTCGCTCCGAGCGCCTTCAGCGCCTCGAAATACTGGAGGACCATCGTCTTTTCGTCGATCGCCTTCGCCGCGCCGAAGATCTTCTCAAGCGCGAGCGAGAAGCCCTCGGCCCTCAAGACCGAGGCCTGGCGATCGCCTTCCGCCTTCAGGATTGCCGACTGCTTGTCGCCCTCCGCGACGAGGATCGCCGCCTGCCGCTTGCCCTCGGACTCCGTCACCATGGCGCGCCGTTCGCGCTCGGCCGACATCTGGCGATTCATCGCGTCCTGAATCGCCTTCGGCGGCACGATCTCGCGAATCTCGACGCTCGTCACCTTGACGCCCCACCGCTCGGTCACCTCGTCGAGCTTCGCGCGCAGAAGCCGGTTGATGTCCTCCCGCTTCGCGAGGACATCGTCGAGGGCGATGTCGCCGATGACGGCGCGCAGGGTCGTCGTCGCGATTCCCTGGCTCGCGCCCGCGAAGTTGCCGACCTGCACGACCGAGAGCGTCGGGTCGGTGACGCGGGAGTAGATGAGGAAGTCGATGTCGATCGGGGCGTTGTCCTTGGTGATGCAGGTCTGGCTCGGAATCTCGAAGTACAGCTCGCGCAAGTCCGCCCAGACCGCCTTGTCGAGGATAGGAATGAGAAAGACCACCCCGGGGCCCTTCGCTCCGAGCGAGCGGCCGAGCCTGAAGACCACGAGGCGCTGGTACTCGCGCACAACCTTGATCGAGCTCAGGATGATAATCAAGAGAACGATGAAAATGATAGCCCACAGCACGACCGAACCGTCCATGTGTCTCTCCTTAGGTTACAGCTGTTTCATGACCACGAGGTGCACGCCCTCGACGCCGATGACCTGAACTTCCTCGCCCGCTCGAACCTCGTCGCCCAAGGCCTTCGCCGACCAGTCCTCCCCGTCCAATCGCACGATGCCCGTCGGGTTGAGCGCGGATAGCGACGTGCCGAAGCGTCCGATCAGCGCCTCGCTTCCGGCGGTGATCCTGCGCGAGCGCGCGCGAACGCCGAACCGCACGACGCCGGCGAAGAACGCCGCAAGCACGGCGCTCATCGCGAGGATCTCCACGGGGGAGATGGCCGCCTTCGGCGAGCCGGGAAGCGCCACGGGGCGCCACGGCGGAAAGAGCAGGTACGAGCCGACGAGGAGCGCGAGGATGCCGCCTAGGGTCAGGGCTCCGTGCGTCGGCGCTTTCACGTCGAGGACGAAGAACAGCACCGCGAGAAGGAGGATCAGGATCCCGCCCGCGTTGACCGAGAGCGCGCCGAAGGAGACGAGCGCGATGAGGAGCGAGATTCCGCCGAGGATGCCGGGCGCGCCGACGCCGGGGATGTTGAGCTCGAATACGATCCCGAGGATCCCGAGCAGGAACAGAAAGTAGGCGACGTTCGGATCGACGAGGAAGGAAAGCGCCCGCTCGCCCGGGCTCATCTCGAAGACCCTCACCGGAACGCCTGCGGTGAGGAGGGTGACCCTGCCCGACGGCGTCGAGACCGACCGTCCGTCGAGCGCCGCGAGGAGCGAGCCGAGGTCGGCGGCTTCGAGATCGACGACGCGAGCCTTGACCGCTTCCTCGGCGGTGAGCGACACGCTCTCTTCCACCGCCTCCTCCGCCCACGCGGCGTTTCTCCCGCGCAAGGCCGCGAGGGAGCGCATCTTCGCCGCCGCGTCGCTCACGATTTTCACCTCCTCCGCTCCCCCGATATCCCGACCCGAGCCGGTTACCGGATGCGCCGCCCCGATGTTGGTCGCGGGCGCCATCGCCGCGACCTCGGCGGCCATCGCGACGAAGACTCCCGCGGAGGCGGCGCGGGCGCCGGAAGGCGCGACGAACACGGCGACCGGCACCTTCGAGGCGAGGATTCCCGCCACGATCTCCTTCATCGAGTCGAGCATGCCCCCCGGCGTGTCGAGCTCGATGACGACGAGCTCCGCGCCGCCCTTTTCGGCTC
This sequence comes from Spirochaetia bacterium, assembly GCA_030041455.1. Classification (GTDB taxonomy): domain Bacteria; phylum Spirochaetota; class Spirochaetia; order DAHUYW01; family DAHUYW01; genus DAHUYW01. The sequence goes on along the minus strand of JASHNV010000146.1, from coordinate 40,332 downwards.
GGGACAGGCCTGCGTCGATGAAGGAGGCGGAAAGCGGATCGATCGTCCCGTTCAGCTTGAGAACCGCGACGTAACGGGACGTACTCGCCGGGCCGGCACACGCGGCCGCCGCGGCGAGAAAAAAGGCGAGCAGGGCGAACGAAAAGGGATGGCGTATCATCGACCACCTCCCTCGAGCGGTCGCGAAAGACCGCTCATCCTTCATTATACACCTCCCGGGGTGAGCTCGGGACCGTCGGCCGGGGAAGACCTCGCGCGCTTCAACCGCTCCGACTCCCTGAAGGCCGGACAGTGGCGGCCCGTAGACTGGTAGACCACGACGCTCGGCAGCTCGCGCGACTTCACGCCGAAGACTCGGCAGCTCCGGGGAAAATCGGGATCCCACGATACGGCGAAAAACTCGCATTTGAGACAGTTCGGCGCCCGTGCCGGAAGGGAACCGCCGCGCTCGCTCGCCATGCGATCAGTATGGGAGATGGCGTCGTGAAGCGCAATACGCTTCGAGCCCGGGGATCGAGAGGCGGGCGCGATCGGCCCTGAGTCAAAGCTTGACACCGGGAAGCCTTCCGGATTGAAATCGGGAGCCATGAACGCGCGACCTCCGTTCCCGAAGCCGAGCGGGATCGGCACGCTCCTGCGGGCGTACCGCGCCGAGCGCGGAATGAGCCAGCTTGACCTCGCGCTCGAGGCGGGGGTCTCCTCGCGTCACATGAGCTTCATCGAGACGGGGCGCTCGGCGCCGAGCCGCGAGGTCGTGCTCTCGCTCGCGGAAGCGCTCGGGGTGCCTCTTCGCGACCGCAACGCGCTCCTCGAGGCCGCGGGCTTCGCGAGGGCCTACGGCGAGACGCCGCTCGGCGCGGATTCGATGGCGCACGTCGAGGAGGCGCTGTCGCTCATCCTGCGGGCGAGCGGAGACAATCCCGCGTGGGTGATCAACCCCCGCTTCGACGCGGTGATGTCGAACGCCGCCGGACGAACGCTGCTTCGGACCTTCTGCCGCCGCCCCCCGGGGGAGACGCCGAACTTCGCTCGCCTGCTCATCTCCGAGGACGGCCTCAAAAGGTCGATCGAGAACGCCGACGAGGTCGCGGTCCATGTCATCGAGCGGATCCGCCGCGACATCGGCGGTCTCCACGCGCGAAGCCCGGAGGACGAGCGGCTCCTCCGCGAGGTCCTCCCGGCGAGCGCCGCGCTTCGCGCGAAGCGGTCGATCGCCGCCCCCGAGTTCCTCCTCGTTCCGATACGGTTCCGTCTCGACGGGCTTCGGATGGACCTCTTCACCACCATCACGACCTTCGGAGCTCCGAACGACGTGACGCTCCAGGAGCTTCGCATCGAGACGCTCTTTCCCGCCGACGCGAAGAGCAAGCGGGAGCTCTTGAAGGTCGTCGGGAGATCCCGCGCCTCGTAACGGCGGCGCCCGCCACCACCTACGCTTTACCTCGAAGGTAATCGACCGGGCCCCGGGCGAAGAGTAACGTCAACGCGTGCCGGCTCGCCTGGGCGCGAAGGCGCCCCACGATTCGCGAGCGAGCCGGCGCGAGGAGGATCTCCATGAGCTCAAGCTCCGTGCCGAGCGCGGGACCAACCGCCTCGACCTCCCAAGCCGCGGGAGCCCGAAGAGGCGCCCTGCCCTGCCTTCTCGCCGGGACCTTCATGAGCGTGCTCGATTTCTTCATCATCAACGTCGCCATCCCCTCGCTTCAGAGCGGACTCCGCGCCGCCTCCTCGTCGATCGAGCTCGTGATCGTCTGCTACGCCGTCGGGTACGGCTCGCTCATGATCACGGGGGGCAGGCTCGGCGACCTCCTCGGCCGCAGGCGCATGTACCTCGCGGGCATGGCGCTGTTCACGCTCGCCTCCGGGGCCTGCGGCTTCGCGCCGAGCGTCGCCTTCTTGATCGTCGCCCGAGCCGCGCAGGGCATGTCCGCCGCCCTCATGGGACCCCAGGTGCTCGCCCTCATCGGAACCCTGTTCGCCGGAGAGAGGAAGACCCGAGCGATCGGCGCCTACGCGGTAACCATGGGCGTCGCGGCGGTCTCAGGCCAGCTTGCAGGCGGGCTTCTCATTCAGCTCGACTTCCTCGGCCTCGGCTGGCGGAGCTGCTTTCTCGTGAATCTTCTCGTCGGGCCCGTCGCTCTCGCGCTCGTGCCGCGGCTCGTCGGCGAATCGCGCGCTCCGGGGCGCTCCCGGCTCGACGTGGCGGGGATGGCGCTCGTCACCCTCGCGCTCCTTGCGATCGTGATTCCGCTCACCCTAGGCAGGGAGCGGGGCTGGCCGCTCTGGTCGTGGCTGTGCCTCGCAGGCGCCCTCCCCCTCATGAGCGCCTTCCTCCTCCTCGAGTACCGGCTCGCGGCCAAGGACCGCTCGCCGCTTGTCGACCTCTCGCTCTTCCGGGAGCGGGCCTTCTCCGTCGGGCTCCTCTCGCAGCTCGTCTTCTGGACGGGCCAGGCCTCCTACTTCCTGATCCTCGCCCTCTACCTGCAGGGCGGCAGGCTCTTGAGCGCGCTCGACGCCGGCCTCGTCTTCGCGGCGCTCGGCGCGGGCTACCTCCTCACGTCGACGACGGTGGGCCCCATCGCGCGCCGTCTGGGCAAGAACGTCATGGCGGCGGGCGGTCTTCTCCGGGCGGTCGCCCTCGCGGCGCTTGCCTTCATCGTCTCCCGCGCGGGAGCCGGCGTCCCGATCGCGTGGATCGTTCCGGCGCTCGCCCTCGACGGCGCGGGCATGGGACTTGCGATCGCGCCGCTTGCCGCGACGGTGCTCTCGCGCGTCGCAAGCCGGCACGCGGGCGCCGCGGCCGGCGTCCTCGCGACGGCGAGCCAAGTCGGGAACGCCGTCGGGGTCGCCGCGATCGGCATCGTCTTCTACGGTACCCTCGGCGGCGCGACCGCGCCTGAGGCTTTCGTTCGGGCCTTCGGCGCGGGACTGCTGTGCCTGATCGGCGTCGAGATCGCGCTTGCCCTCGTCGTCCAGCTCCTTCCCGGAAAGGCCGACGGAGCCGGGCGCTCAAGCGAGTAATTCGCTCACGGGGCTCGAACGGCCGCCTCAGGCTCTTCACCGAGCGCCCAGACGGCGCGGAGCGAATCGCGCAGCCTCCGCATGAGCGGGTCCCCCCAGGACTCCCGCCGGGAGACGAAACTGAGCGCGATCTCGTGCTCGGTCTCGCGGAGCGCGAACGCGCCGGTCTCCCTTCCCGGCGGGCGGACGAGATCGCGCGGCAGGAGCGAAAGACCCACGCCCGACTCCACGAGTCCGAGAATCGTCGCCTCCTGGTCGGCGACGACCGTCCTCGAAGGCGTCTCCCTCCTCCGGCGGAAGAGCGCCATGGTCGGCCGGTAGAACGGACAATCGGCGGGCGGCCAGATCCAGGGCTCGTCGAGGAGCCGCTCCATGGGCGCGCGGGCGAGCCTGCGCCTCGACGCAACGGGAGCGGCGACGACCAAGCGGGACCGGTCGAGCTCGAGAACGGCGAGCCCTTCGCCGAAGCGATCCCCGTAGACGAAGCCGCCGTCGAGGACTCCGGCCGAGACCCCATCGGCCACCGAGCTCGATACCCCCTGGACGAGCTCGACGGTGACGCCCGGCGAGGAGGCCGAGAGCGCGGAGGCGAGCGCCGGAATACGGAGGACCACGGCGTCGGTGTTCAGACCGATCTTCAGGGCCCCCGCCGCCCGGCCCGCGAGATCGCGCGCGAGGGAGAGCAGGCCCGCGGCTCTCCTGTCGAGCTCCTCGGCGCTCTCGAGGAGGCGCCGCCCGGCCGGCGTAATCTCCATTCCCCTCGCGGTGCGCTCGAAGAGCTCGAGACCGAGCTCGCTCTCAAGCGCCTTGATCTGGCCGCTCAGCGCGGGCTGGCTCACGTTCAAGAGCTCGGACGCCCGGGTGAGGTTTCCGGTCCGCGCGACCGCGATGAACGCTTTCAGCTGATAGAGCTCCATGGCCGATCCCACGGCGTTCGGGATTCGCGATCGCCGTCATCGATAACTCCGATTGGACAGGCGAGGCCCCTCGCCCTACCGTAGAGCCATTATGGCAGATTCGATCTTGATGCTGAACCCTTCGCTCCTGAGCGGCGTGTGGCTTCCGGCGGTCACCCCCTTCCTCCGCGGCGCGATCGACGAGAGCTCGTTCGCCGGGCTCCTCGACCATGTCGTTTCTTCCGGCGTCTCCGGGATCGTCGTGGCCGGAACGACCGGCGAGTCGTCGGTGCTCGCCGACGAGGAGCTGCTGCTCCTCGCCCGAGCCGCCAAGGAGCGACTCTCAGGCAGGCTTCCCCTTCTCGTCGGCGCCGGGGGAGCCGATACCCGACGAACGATCTCCCTCGTCGCCGAGCTCGAGAGAATCGGGGTGGACGGCGTTCTCTCGGTTGTTCCGTTCTACAACCGGCCGGACCAACGGGGAATCCTCGCGCACTTCGAGGCCGTCGCGGCTTCCACGCGCCTGCCGATCGTCCTCTACAACATCCCCTACCGAACGGGGGTCACGATGCGGAACGAGACCGTTCGAAGACTCGCGGCGATCGACAACATCGTCGGCTTGAAGGATTCGTCGGGAGATCTCAGGCAGTCGGCGGAGCTCCTCCTCGATCCGCCTGAGGACTTCTCGATCCTCACCGGCGAGGACGCCTTTTTCTATCCCATGCTCGCGCTCGGAGCCCGGGGCGGGATTCTCGCCTCGGCGCACTGGCGGACGGACTCGTTCGTCTCGGTGTGGCGGGCGGTCGAGGGCGGCGACTTTTCCCAGGCTCGCGCCGCCTGGAAGCGGCTCTTCCCCGTCATTCCGCTCTTCTTCGAGGAGCCCAACCCCGCTCCGATCAAATACTGGCTCGAAAGCGCGGGTCTCATCGCGAGCGCGGAGGTTCGCCTCCCGCTCGTCGGGCCCTCGGACGGTCTGAAGGAGCGGCTTCGCTCGATCGATCCAGCTAGATTCCGCGGCTCGGCCGCGGAATCTAGGCTTCCTCCGAACCGGCGTACGCATCGTCATTGACAATTCCTTAGGGTGGCAATAAGCTTTTGAGGCTCACGCGAACGGATGCCGGGCATTCGCTCCGCACGGAGCGCGAAGAAAGCGATCATTGGGGGTCTGACCATGAGCAAGCAGGATACGGCCGTCTTCGACGATCTCCTCCGAGAGCAGCGCGAGTTCCCGCCGACGCGCGCGTTCGCGGCCGGAGCAAACGCGCGCGATCGGTCGCTCTACGACCGGGCGGACAAGGACCTCCTTGCCTATTGGGCCGACCAGGCGTCGGAGCTCTCGTGGGCGAAGCCGTGGAGCAAGGTCCTCCAATGGGAGCCGCCCCACGCGCGCTGGTTCGTGGGCGCGAAGTTCAACATGGCCGCGAACTGCCTGGACCGCCATCTGGCCGGGCCTCGGCGCAACAAGGCGGCGATCATCTGGGAAAGCGAAGCGGGCGAGGTACGAACGCTCACCTATCTCCAGCTCCACCGCGAGGTCTGCAAGTTCGCCAACGTTCTGAAGGAGCTCGGGGTCGCAAAGGGCGACCGCGTCGCGATCTACCTGCCGATGGTGCCGGAGGCGGCGATCGCGATGCTCGCCTGCGCGCGCATCGGAGCCATCCACAACGTGGTCTTCGGAGGCTTTTCGCCGGAGGCGCTCTCCGAGCGGATCAACGATTCGGAGGCGAAAGTCCTCATCACGGCCGACGGCGGCTGGCGGCGGGGCAATGTCATCCCCCTCAAGGAAAACAGCGACCGCGCGATTGAATCGTGTCCTTCCATTCGCCACGTCGTCATCGTCCGGAACCTCCCGGGCGAGCACCACCTCCTCCACGTAGTGGAGGGCCGCGACCATTGGTGGCACCGTCTCATGGACCGGCGCAGCGCGGACTGCGCGCCCGCGGAGGTCGACGCCGAGGATCCCATCTATATATTGTATACCTCCGGCACCACCGGGAAGCCGAAGGGAATCGTGCATGCCGCGGGCGGCTACGCGGTCGGATGCTACGCGACCTGCAAGTACGTTTTCGACTTGAGGGACGACGACATCTTCTGGTGCACCGCCGACATCGGGTGGGTGACCGGCCACAGCTACGTCGTCTACGGCCCCCTTCTCGCGGGGGCGACGATTCTCATGTACGAGGGCGCTCCCGATTATCCGGACAAGGAGCGCTGGTGGGACATCGTCGAGCGCCACCGAGTCTCGATTCTCTACACGGCGCCCACGGCGATCCGCACCTGCATGAAATGGGGCGCGGACCTTCCGGCGAAGCACGATCTGTCGAGCCTGAGGCTCCTCGGCTCGGTCGGCGAGCCGATCAATCCCGAGGCGTGGATGTGGTATCAGGAGAACGTCGGAGGAGGCCGCTGCCCGGTCGTCGACACCTGGTGGCAGACCGAGACCGGATCGATCATGATCAGCGGGCTTCCCGGCGTCTCGACGATGAAGCCGGGCTTCGCCGGCCAAGCGCTTCCCGGGATCAAGGCGATCATCCTCGACGAGCAGGGCAAGGAGGTCAAGGAGGGAAGCGGCTTTCTCGCCCTTACCCATCCGTGGCCCTCGATGCTCCGGACGATCTGGGGCGACGACGAGCGCTACGTGAAGACCTACTTCTCCAAATGGGACAACAAGACCTACTTCGCCGGAGACGGCGCGAAGAAGGACGACAAAGGCAACTACATGCTCCTCGGACGGATCGACGACGTGCTCAACGTCGCGGGCCATCGCATCGGGACCATGGAGATCGAGTCCGCGCTCGTGAGCCATCCGGCGGTTGCCGAGTCTGCCGTGGTCGGCAAGAGCCACGACGTGAAAGGTCAGGCGGTTGTCGCCTTCGTGACCTTGAAAACGGGCCTGAAGTTCGACGACTCGATGAAGGACACCCTCAAGAAGCACGTGGTCGACAAGATCGGCGCCCTCGCGCGCCCGGAGGACATCCTCTTCGCCTCCGAGTTGCCGAAGACGCGCTCGGGCAAGATCATGCGAAGGCTCCTGCGCGACATCGCCGAAGGGCGGGCTCTCGGGGACGTGACGACGCTCGCCGACCCCGCGGTCGTCCAGGCTCTTCGCGAGGACTACGAGGAGCACTACGGCGGATAGCCCGCCCGGGACGGGCGACTTCAAGCCGGCCGCGGAGCCGTCCGACGTAGAAGGATTGGACCACATTGACCGAAACGACCCGCCGCTCGACGATGCTCACGTTCGTGGGCGTGCTCCTCGCGCTTTTCCTCGGAGCCCTTGACCAGACCATTGTCGCGACCGCGCTCCCGCGCATCGTCCGGGATCTCAGCGGCCTCGACCGGTACGCCTGGGTGGCGACCGCCTACCTCCTCACCTCCACCGTCCTGATTCCGATCTACGGAAAGCTCGCCGATATGTACAATCGGAAGGCGCTCGTGATCTGGTCGATCGGCCTCTTCCTCGCGGGCTCCTTCCTGTGCGGGCTCGCGGGCGAGTTCGGACCCCTGCCGGTCCTCGGCGACGCGATGAACCAGCTCATCGTCTTCCGCGGCCTTCAGGGCTTCGGCAACTCGGGGATTTTCTCCCTCGCGTTCATCGTGATCTCGGACCTCTTTCCCCCCGCCGAGCGCGGGCGCTATCAGGGCTTCCTCGGGGGAACCTTCGGAATCGCGAACGTCCTCGGACCCCTCGTCGGCGGGCTCTTGACCGATTACGGCGGGGCGTTCATTCCGGGAGTGGCCGGCTGGCGGTGGGTCTTCTACGTGAACGCGCCGTTCGCCGTGCTCGCGCTGTGGTTCATAACCACGCGCATGCCGCCGCTCCACCCCAAGAACCCGGGCGAGCACCGCCTAAGCTGGCTCTCCGCGGCGTTGCTCGTCCTCGCCGTCGTACCCCTCATCCTCGCCCTCGAGATCGACAAGACCGTCGATCCGTGGGGCGGGCCGGTGACGCTCTCGCTTCTCGCGGCGGCGCTCGCGGCGTCGGCCGCCTTCATCGTCCACTCCCGATTCGACAAGAACCCCGTCCTCGATCTCTCGCTGTTCGCAAACCGGGTCTTCTCCCTCTCGGTGGGCGCCTCGTTCTTTTTCGGAGCGGCGTTCCTCGGAACGATCATCTTTCTGCCGCTGTTCATGGTCAACGTGCTCGGCGTCTCCGCGACCAACACGGGTCTCAGCATCATGCCGCTCTCCCTCGGGCTGTTCGCCGGCTCGTTCACCGCGGGCCAGCTCGTCGCCCGAGTCGGACACTACCGGATCATCCTCCTCGCGGGCGGCTTCGTTCTCCTCGCGGGGATCGTGCTGCTCTCGCTCCTGAGCGTGCACACCACCTACCTCGCCGCGGTCCTCATCATGCTCACCTGCGGGATCGGGATGGGTCCTTCCATGGCGCTCTACACCCTCGCGATCCAGAACGCGGTCGACGTCCGGAGGATCGGGCAGGCGACGAGCGCGGGGGTCTTCTTCAGGCAGATCGGAAGCACGGCGGGCCTCGCGCTTCTCGGAACCGTGCTCGCCGCCGCGATGGCGGCCTCCTTCGCGAGGAACCTGCCGGCAGAGCCCGCCGGGGCGCGGCTCACGACGGCCGCCGCCTCGCCGGGCCGCCTCATGTCCGAGGACGGCTCCCGGGCCGCGGCGAGCGCGATCAGGAGGTCGTACGACGAGATCTACGCACTCGTCGCGCGCGTCGTCAACTCAGGCGACAAGGAGGCGCTCGCTCGGCTCCTCGCGAACCCCTCCGTCGGCGAGAGTCTCCGGGCGGAGCTCGGAAACCGCCGAAGCGAGATCGGCGACCAGGCCGCCGACGAGTTCCTCGCGAGCGTCAAGGCCGATCTCCACCGCGCGGCGAACGCCGCCGTCAACCGGTTGGCCGCCGCGATCAGGCTCTCCTTCGCGCAGTCGATCGCCCGCCTCTATTTCTGGGTCATCTTCTTCGAGCTTGCCGCCATCGCGCTGACGTTCTTCATACCGGAGCTGCCGCTTCGAAAAACTCTCGGACGGTCGGAGCCCGACCGGAACCCCGGAGCCGGGAACCACGCGTGAGCGTTGTATTTCTGATCAAATTGGTGAAATTAGTTTTTTGATTGACTATTCACCGGACGCGGCTTATCCTTCCCCTTGAGAGGTTTCTCGGCGGAGGGGCGTATGGCGATCAATTATTACCTGTCGGTGTTTCCCATGGAAGCGCTCATAGCCTCGCAGCTCGATCCGCGGCAATTCGGCTCCTATATGGCGACCGGCTCGAAGCGAGGCTTCGAAGAGCAGCTGATCTTCATGAGCGTCAAGGGGAACTTCGGAGACTATTTCGATTGGGACTACGCCGCGAAGCGCTGTCTTCCCCACAAGAACGGCGATCCGAAGCATTCGGTCTACCTGTCGGTCTACCGGGTGCTCGAGCACATTCCGTTCGAGCAGCTCGGATCGCTGTTCCTCACGACGCGGGACGGCCGCACCCTCGAGCTCCGAGCCGGCGACTACCGGGCGCCGGAACCATCCCAGGGCTACTACATCTACCAGGAGCTCTGCCCGATCGATCCGGTCGTGGTGAGCTCGCTCGACCCGTCGGCCTTCGCGAAGAATATCTGCGATCCGAAGAACAAGATCCACGTGCCCAAGATGATCTACGCGAACCTGAAGGTCATCGACTTCGGCGACTCGGTGAACACCGGCAACATCGGCAGGATGTACAGCAAGGACGTCGAGCACTTGCGCGAGTGCATCGAGCGGGTCACCTCCGACCCGACGAAGCTCACGAAAACCTTCACGAGAACCAACGTGGAGTCGTTCTCCTTTCAGGTCATCAGCGGCGGCATCTACGCCTCCGACGGAAGGAAAACGCTCACCTTCGCCATGCCGTCGGTGGAGGAGATCAAGCGGAACGCCTACGACTGGGGGCGCTCGGCGCTGTTGATCTAAGCCTGACCGCATGAGCTCGCCTCTCCGTTCGTCGTCGAAAAGCGCGCTTGAAGCGGCCGCCTCGGCCGTCCTCGTGACCCTCGCACGTCCGGGCTCGGCTCCCTCGAGCGCGGAGCGGAGCCTCGAGGAGCTCAAGGGACTCGTGCGCACCATGGGCCTCGAGATCCGCGATTCCCTCGTCGTGAGGCTTCCCGACGCCCATCCGAGGTTCCTCGTCGGCGTAGGGAAGGCGGAGGAGATCACGGCGCTCGCGAAGGAGGCCGGCGCGGACTGCGTCGTGTTCGACGAGGACTTGAGCCCTTCGCAGCAGCGCAATTGGGAGCGCATGTCCGGACTCTGCGTCATCGACCGCCACGAGGTCATTCTCGAGATCTTCGCCGCGCGGGCGGCGACTCGCGAGGCGGCTCTTCAAGTCGGACTCGCCCGGATGGAGTACTCCCTCCCGCGCCTGACGCGGGCCTGGACCCACCTTTCGCGGCAGCGCGGCGGCGCGCGGGGCACGCGGGGAGAGGGCGAGACGCAGCTCGAGGTCGACCGCAGGCTCGTCGTCAAGAGAATCGCCAGGCTGAAGCGGGAGCTCGAACTCGTGCGCTCGCAGCGGGAGACGAGGCGGAAGAAACGGGCCGAGGGGCTCCTGCCGACGGGCTCGGTCGTCGGCTACACGAACGCGGGGAAGTCGTCGCTCCTGAACGCCCTGTGCGGCTCGAGCCTCCTCGTCGAAGACAAGCTCTTCGCGACGCTCGACCCCACCACCCGCCGCGTCAAGATTCCCGACGGAAGGGAGGTGCTCCTCACGGACACCGTCGGGTTCATCCGACGGCTCCCGCACGACCTCGTCGTCGCCTTCAAGTCGACGCTCGAGGAGACCGTCTTTTCCGACTTTCTCGTCCACGTCCTCGACGTCTCGAGCCCGGAGGTCGGCGAGCACTACGCGACGACCCTCCGGGTCCTCGAGGAGCTCGGAGCGGGCGGCAAGCCGACCATCACGGTCTTCAACAAGGTCGACGCGCGGCGTCCGGACCTCCTCGAGGCGGACGGCGCGAGCGCTCTCGTCTCGAGGCTCCCGGGAGCGATGTTCGTCTCGGCGCTGACCGGACGGGGGCTCGACGATCTCGTGGCCGGGATCGGCAGGCTCGTGGCCGAGGAACGGCCCGTGGCGCGCTTCGCGCTTCCGGGAAACCGCCACGACCTCGTGGCGCTCGTCCACCGCACCGGGAGAATCTTCGCCGAGCGCTACGAGGACGATGTCATCCGCATCGACGCCCAGGTCCCGGAGCGGACACGAAACCTGCTCGCCGAGTTCATCGCGCTGTAGCGCTCCGCTCCCGCCCGGGAGATCGGCGTCCGGTCCAGGGCGCTACTGGGTCGTGAACCCGCCGTCGACGAGGAGCAGCTGGCCCGTCGTCATCGCCGAGCTCGCGGAAGCGAGGAAGAGGACGGCGTCGACGACCTCCCGCGGCTCCACGAAGCGCCCGAGGGGGATCTTTGCCTTCATCGGATCCCCCTTGGCCGGCTCGCCCCACACCTGGATCCCCATGGGCGTGAGGACAACCGTCGGGCCGACCGCGTTCACGCGAATATTGAAGGCGGCGAGCTCAAGCGCCATGACCTTCGTGAGCCCGTGGAGCCCGAACTTGCTCGCGCAGTAGGCGGCATGCTCCGGGATGCCGGACACCGAGGCCAGGCTCGCCACGTTGACGATGGAGCCCGAGCGATGGCGCGCCATCTGCGCGGCGACGACCTTGGAGACGAGCGCCGGCGCGCGGAGATTGACGCTCATCGTCGTCTCCCACGAGTCGATCTCGAGGTCGAGGAGGCTCTCGGGGAAGCTCACCCCGGCGTTGTTCACGAGAACGGAGATCGGATCGAGGAGGCCGCAGAAGTGCTTCGCCATCTCGATGGTCTCCCGCGCGTCGGAAAGATCGGCGGCGTAGACCTCGCAGCGCTGTCCGATGTTCTTGACCTCGGCCTTCAGCGACTCGAGCTCGTCGCGGTTCCGACCGGTCGCCGCGATCGCGCATCCGCTCTCGGCGAGCGCGAGCGCGGTCGCGCGGCCGATTCCCTTTGTCGCGCCCGTGACGAGCGCGGTGTCGCCCGAAAAGTCAAAAGAGACCTTCTTCACGCTTCCTCCTCCTTCGCGACGAGTGTACCGCGCGACCGCCCGGAGGGAAAGGTCGACCAAGCGGCCCCGTGCGAGACGAAGCCGGCCCGCCGGACGTTCCTCCCAGACGGTCCCTCCTCTGCGCCGTCGAGGGCTCACGCGACGTTCGCCTGATCGCTCGGATCCCGGCGCCGCGCAGGCCCGCCGGAGGAGGAGCGCGGCCGGCGCGCCGATTCCGAGGTTTCACGAAGCCCGACGAAAGACCGGCGACGGGGCCGGGACGGAAGGACCGGGATCAGGTGGGCCCCGGCTGCCTCAAGCCCGATCGACCGTCTTTGAGAGAAAAAATGTAAAGAAAGCCGCGTGCCGAACCGCGAGCACCCAGGGCGGCTCTTCGCGACACCCTCAATCAGCACGAAGGATACGAGAGGGAACGACGACGATTCGTGCGTGCGGAGATCTCTCTCGATACGCCGCCCTGCCGTCGATCGGCGGGCTTCGGTCCCGATCGCGCTCGACGGCGTGTCGTACGACCCCGACTACCCCGCAAAGGCCGGAAGCTCAGGATGGCCCGCGATCACCTCGGCAAGCTGCCGCTCGGACTCGAACACCACTCCCGAGATGCCCTCGCGCCGCGCGGCATCGACGTTCTCGGGAAGATCGTCGATGAAGAGGCACGCCGCTCCCGGGAGGCCGATCCGCTCGAGACAGATCCGGTAGATCTCGGGCTCGGGCTTGACGCGTCCGATCTCGGCGGAAAACACCCGCACGTCGACCTCTCGGATCCACGCGAGACGCTCGACGATATAGTGCCGGTGATCGATCGGCATGTTCGAGAGAATCGCGGTCCGTATCCCGGCCGCCTTGAGCGCCTTCGCCCACGCGACCATCGGCTCGCGAATGCGCATCCAGCCTTCCGCGTCCGCGACGACGAGCTTCCGCAAAAGCTCGTCGCTCGGCGGAGCGCCGTAGGGCGCGATGACGCCGGTCCAATAGTCTCGCAGGCTCGCGTCGCCCCGGTCGTAGGCCGCTCGGTCTCGAAAGTAGGCGGCCTGGAAGCGATCGGCCGGAACGCCCGCGAGACGCTGCATCTCGTTTCGGCTCCCGGGGTCCAAGGCATAGCTCAAGACGTTGCCGTAGTCGAAGATGACCGCTCGGATGGGTCCCGGGCCCTTCGCGGAGGCGAGTTGCCCCTCCGTCGTTGAGCCTCGATCGCCGCGTTCGCCTTTCATCGGAGATTCCGCTCCTTGCTCTCGAGAAGATGGGGATCGGTCGCGCGCCGCTCGCGATCGCGCGGTCCGTTCCTCGCCACGCCTTTCTCGGGAGGCACAGGGTCGACGACCCGCGCCTGTCGCGAGGGAAAAGGGAGCGCGTCCGAGAAAAAGCATACGGAGAGGGAGGAGCGAGAAGCCGCGCGAAGAGGGCGGCTCGAGCAGGGTCTTTCCCCGCAAAGCCCCCCTCTCGAAAGCGTCAGCCGCCGACGATCGCGCGAAAGCGCTCGAGGACCTTCTCGCGGTCGAGCGGCTTCACGATATAGTTCTTCGCTCCGAGGAGAAAGGCCTTCTTCACGAGGTCCTGTTTCCCGAGGGCGCTGACCATGACAACCTTCGCCGTCTTGTCGAACTCCATGATCTTCTCGAGGCAGCTGATTCCGTCCACGCCGGGCATGGTCACGTCCATCGTGACGATGTCGACGTTCGGATGGAGCTCCTTGTACATCGTAAGACCCTGATTCCCGTCGGTCGCGGCCCCGGCAATCTCGTAGCCTTCGGAGGTAAGGATCTGCGCAAGCTGCTTCTGCACGAACAGAGAGTCGTCAATGACGAGAACTCGGTACGGGCTGCCTTCGGGCTTCAGGCCGTCGGGCCTCTTTTCGTTCATCTCAGTCGTACCCACCTTCTTTTCACCCCGGACGCCCGGCTCGGCCACGACGTCCGGTGAAAGATTCGTTTATAGTGCACGGTTGCCGGGTGAAAATCAACCGCTTGCGGGCTGCTACGACATGAGCTGCCCGCCGTTCACGTGGAACGTCGCGCCGTTGACGTAGGAAGCCTCGTCGGAAACGAGAAATCCCACGATGTCGGCCACCTCCTCGACCGTACCGAGTCTCCGCAAGGGAATCTGCGCGAGCCACTCCTCCATCCTCCCCTCCGAGCGCTCGAGGAGAAGCTCGGTCGCGATCCGGCCGGGGGCGACGAGATTCGCGGTGATGCCGGCGCCGCCGACCTCCTTCGCGAGCGAATAGGTGAAGCCGTGAAGGCCTGCCTTCGCCGCGGCGTAGTGGGCGTGGCGCGCCGAGCCGGTGAAGGCGGCCTGCGAGGAGAGGCTCACGATGCGCCCCCAGCCCGCCGCGCGCATTCCCGCGAGGCACTGCTGGGAGAGCCTGAAGGCGGCGCCGAGATGGAGCGACAGCGTTCGCTCCCAGGTCTCCTCCGGCATCGCCTCGACCGTGAAGTCGCTCATCTCCCCGGCGTTGTTCACGAGAATGAGGGGATCGCCGAGCGCCGTTCGGACGGCCGCGACGAGAGCGGCGCTCTCGGGTGGTCGGGCGAGATCGGCCTGGATCGAGACCGCGCGGCCGCCTGCGCTCTCAAGCTCGGCGACGAGCGAGTCCGCCGCGGCGCGGTCCCGATGGAAATGGACCGCGACCGGGATGCCGCTCCGCCCGAGCTTGAGGGCGACCGCCCGTCCGATCCCGCGCGAGGCGCCGGTCACGAGCGCGACGCGGGCCTTCCGCGCAACTCCCTCGCTCACGCGCGCCTCCGTGGCCAGACTTCGGGATTCTTCAGGAAGCTCGGCTGCCTGCCGCCGAGCGCCGCCTCGAGCTGGTCGACCATGATGCGGCTATGATGACGCGGGATGTCGAAGCTCGCCCCCGCGAGGTGCGGGCTCAGGACGACGTTCGCAAGCCGCCGCAGGGGGTTGTCGCTCCGGATGGGCTCCTCGTCGTACACGTCGATCCCGGCCCCCGCGATGCGCCCCTCCTCGAGGCACGCGTAGAGCGCCCGGTAGTCGGCAAGCGCGGCCCGCGCGGTATTGATGAAGTACGCGGTGCGCTTCATGAGCGCGAAGTGGCGCGCGGAGAAGAGCCCGACCGTCTCGGGAGTGACCTTCGCGGCCATGACGAGGAAGTCCGATCGCCTCGCGAGCTCGTCGAGATCGAGAAGCTCGGCCCCCGCGGCCTCGGCCGGCCGCACGTAGGGGTCGAAGGCCGCAACCCGCATGTCGAACGCGAGAGCCCGGCGCGCGATCTCCCTGCCGATCGCTCCGAAGCCGACGAGCCCGAGCGTCTTCCCCGAGAGCTCGGCCCCCTGGAAGCGGTTGAACGGCGCCCGCGGATCGAGGCTCCACTCGGAGGTCGCGCCGAGACGGTCCGCCGCCGCGTCGCCGTAGTCGACCCCGGTGAGCTCGTCGGTGTAGCGAAGGAGGCGGTGCGCCTCGGGCAGATGGCGGGCGACCGAGATCATGAGGGCGAAGGTGTACTCGGCGACCGACACCGCGTTGCGGCCCGGGGTATAGAGCACGGGAACGCCGAGCTCGCTTGCGGCCTGAATGTCGACGCTCGCCTCCGGTCCGGTCCGGCAGCAGCCGACGAGCTTCAGGTCGCCCGCTGCCTCGAGGACGCGGCGGGTCACGGGCTCGAACTCGAGAACGAGGATGTCGACTCCCCGCAAGGCCGTCGAGAGCTCCTCCTCGGTCAGCTTCTCCCGGGTCACCCCGTACCCGGCGAGCTCGACTCCGGAAAGAAACCGCCGAATACGATCGAGCTCGCTCGACTCGAAGCGGGCGGTGACCAGCATGCGGTACGTTCTCACGTCTGGCGCCTCCCGTCCCGTTCCGCCTCGGCCGACCGGTCGAAAACCCCTCGAACCGCCTCGTAGAGCTCGCGAAAAAGACGGTAGCGCTCGTCGTAGAGCGCACGATGCGCCGGATTCGGCAGGTGGCTCCTCGCGATCCGCACGGCGCGCGCGAGGTATCCGGGAACGTCGGGACAGCGCCCGAGCGCCATGGACACAAGGACGGCGTCGCCGAACGGAGCGCCCCCGGCGCTTGAGGGCACGTGGACTGGAACTCCGAGAACGTCGGCCTTGATCTGGCACCAGAGCGGGCTTCGCGAGCCGCCCCCGACGCTGCGGAGCTCGGAAAGCGTCACCCCCGCCGTCCGCGCCACCTCGACGTTGTGCCTGAGCGCGTAGGCGGTCCCCTCGAGGATCGAGCGGACGAGATCCGAGCGTTTCGTGCCGAGCGTCATGCCGAAGAAAAGGCCTCGCGCGTTCGAGTTCCAGAGGGGCGAGCGCTCCCCCATCATGTACGGCAGGAAGAGAACGCCGTTGCTTCCCGGCGGGCTCGCGGCGGCCTCCTCGGCGAGCGCCTCGTAGGGGTCGATCCCCCGCGCGCGCGCGGAGGCGACCGCCTCCGCGCCGAGCTCGTCTCGAAACCAGCGAAGCGACGCGCCGGTCGACGACATCGCGCCGAGGAGGAGGTACGCGCCCGGAACGGCATGGGGCATCGCGATGAAGCTCGGCTCCGTCGCCGCGCCGGCGTTGGGCATGAGCAGCACGGTCGAGGTTCCCGTCATCTCGGCCGCCGCTCCGGGAAGCACGGCGCCCGCTTCGATCGCCGCCGCCGCGCCGTCGACGGTGCCGGCGAGCACCGGCGTGCCGACCTCGAGGCCGCAATCGACCGAGGCCCGCTCGCTCACCTCGCCGACGATCTCGTGGGGCGCGCTCACGTCGGGGAACTGGCCGCTTTCGACCCCGCAGAGCGCCATGAGCTCCGGAATCCACGAGCCGCCCGGCCACGCGCGAAGCTGGAGGAGCCCCGCGTGGACGGTGTCGAGGGAGAATCGGCCCGAGAGGCGGTAGCCGAGGTAGCCGTTGATCTGGAGGAAGCGGCGCGTTCTGCGGAAACGGTCGGGCTCGCGCTCCTTGAGCCAAAGAATCTTCGCGGCGACGTAGAAGGAATCCGGGCGGTTCCCGGTGAGCGCGTGGAGGCCGGCCGCTTCGAGCGAGCGGCCGACCCTCTCCGCCTCGCGGTCGGCTCTGCGGTCCATCCAGATGAGCGCGGGCCGCACCGGCTCCCCGTCTCCGTCGAGGGCGATCAGCGTCGGCGCCTGGGCGCTCACGGCGATCCCGCCGACTCGGCCTGGCTCCGCGCCCGACGACTCGATCATGCGCCGAGTCGCGCGGCAGAGCGCCGTCCACCAATCCTCGGGCAGCTGCTCCGCCCAGCCCGGCGCGGGATGCGCGGTCGGGTACTCCGCCCGGCCCTCTCCCTTGACCCCGCCTGCGGCGTCGAACAGCATCGCCTTGACGCCGTTCGTGCCGACGTCGATCCCGCAGAGGAGGTCCCTCATCGCACGCCCACCTCCTCGGTCTCGATCGTTCGGACGGAGGAGCGCTCGACGAGCGTCGGGGTAATGATGGTCCGCGTGACGAACCGGAGCTCCGGGTGAAAGATCTTCTCGAGCAGGATCGTGGTCGCCGTCTCCCCCATCGCGAAGCTCGGATGGTGGACCGAGGTGAGGGAGACCTGCCCGATCTGCGCGATGCTCGAGTTGTCGAAGCCGACCACCGACAGATCGTCGGGAACGCGAATCCCGTGGCGCTCCGCGGCCTGCATGAGGTGAAGGGCCTCTTCGTCGTTGCTGCAGATCATCGCGGAGGGAAGCTCGACCGAGGCGCCGAAGAAACGCTCGGCCGCTCTCGGCGCCTCGCTTGCGGGCCCCTGGCCGTTGAAGCCGACGATCCACGCGTCCGGGACGGCGGCGCCGAGCCGCGCGAGACGCTCGAGGGCGCCCTCTTTCCTGAGTATTTTCACCTGGTAGTCGGCCTGGTAGAACACGCCGATGCGCCGGTGGCCCTTGTTCCACACGAACGAGGCGGCCTCCGCACCGCCGAGGCGGTCGTCGAGCGAAACGACGCTGAACTCGGGGGAAGCGAAATAATTGTCGATGAGCACCACCGGCGTTCCCTGGTCGGAAAGCTCGCCGAGGAGATCGGCGTTTGATCGGCCGTGACCGTCGAAGACCGGCTCGATGATGATCCCGTCGACTCCCTTTTTCTTGAGATTGACGAGAATGGCGCGCTCCTTCTCGAGATCGTACTCCGACTGGTTGAGCAGCAGGTGAAAGCCGCGCTGGTAGAGGACGTGATCGCAGCCGCGGATGATCTCGGGGAAGATGTAGGAGCCCGAGAAGAAGCAGACGAAGCCGATGTTCGTGGAGAGCATCGAGTTGGCGAGCCGCTTCCGGCAGAAGGTCCCCACCCCTTTGACGCTCTCGACCGATCCCTCGTGGGCGAGATTTCGGATTGCCTGGCGGACGGCGTTGCGCGAGACTCCGAACTGCGCGCAGAGCTGGCTCTCCGACGGCAGCTTGTCGCCCGGCGCGATGCGGTTGTCGCGGATGCTCGTACGAACCCAATCCTCGACTAGCTCGTATTTTCTCACCCCAGCGTCCTGTTAGTACAAGCTGTATCGACTGATACGATAGCCGCTCCTTGGGCGGCTGTCAACGATGCCGATTCTCCCTTGCGCCGCAATCGTAACCGTGCTATGATGTCCGGATACGATAGGTACAGGCTGTACTAATATCCGGCGAGGAGACATCAGGTGGGCAACTTCGCGATCGGGCTCGATTACGGCACGAATTCGGTGCGCTCCCTCATCGTGGATTCGCAGACCGGCGAAGAGATCGCCTCGAGCGTCTGGGGCTACGCGCACGGGGAAAACGGCGTGGTCGTCGACGAGCGCGATCCGAACTTCGCGCGCCAGCATCCCCAAGACTACGTCGACGGATTCGTCGCGACGATCACCGACGCCCTCCGAAAGGCGCGGGACCGAAAGGGCTTCGCCGCCGAGCAGGTGATCGGGATCGGCGTCGACACGACGGGAAGCACGCCGATCCCGGTCGATCGCGCCGGCACGCCTCTCGCCTTCTCGCCTGAGCGCGGGAGCCACCCGGCCGCGCTCGCCTGGCTCTGGAAGGATCATACGGCGTTCGCCGAGGCGGCGGAGATCACCGAGCTCGCCGCGAAAATTCGACCCCAGTACCTCGCGAAATGCGGCGGCGTGTATTCCTCCGAGTGGTATTGGGCGAAGCTCCTGCACTGCAAGCGGACCGCCCCCGAGGTCTTCGCGGCGGCCTTCACCTGGATCGAGCTCACCGATTGGATTCCCGCGGTGCTCACCGGCACGACGCGTCCGGACCAGGTGAAGCGGGGGATCTGCGCGGCCGGGCACAAGGCGATGTACCACCGGGACTGGGGCGGCTACCCCGAGGCTGAGTTCCTCGCGCGGCTCGATCCGGAGCTCGCCCGCGTCCGCGAGAGCCTCCCCGCCGAGGTCCACACGATCCGGGAGGCGGCGGGCTTCCTGAGCGGCGAGTGGGCGGAGAAGCTCGGTCTCCCGCGGGGGCTTCCGGTCGCGGTCGGCGCCTTCGACGCCCACGTCGGCGGCGTGGGCTCGGGGATCGAGCCGGGGACGCTCGTGAAGAACATCGGCACCTCCTCCTGCGACCTCCTCGTGTCGCCCCTCGCGAAGGGAATGAGGGACATCCCCGGCCTCTGCGGGATCGTTCCGGAGTCGATCCTGCCGGGGAACTTCGGCCTGGAGGCCGGTCAGTCCGCGGTGGGAGACATTTTCAACTGGTACGTAAGCTTCATCCAGCCCGGCGGCAAGGAGCGGGGTAGCCACGCGAGCTTGAGCGAGCAGGCGGCGAAGCTCAAGGCGGGCGAGAGCGGCCTCCTCGCCCTCGATTGGGAGAACGGCAACCGAACGGTCCTCGTCGACCAACGGCTCACCGGTCTGATCCTCGGGCTCTCGCTCCATTCGACGGCCGCCGAGATCTATCGCGCCCTCATCGAGGCCACCGCCTTCGGCTCCCGGATCATCGCCGAGCGATTCGAGGAGTACGGAGTCTCGGTCGAGCGGATCGTCGCCTGCGGCGGGATCCCCCAGAAGAATCCCCTTTTCATGCAGATTTGCGCCGACGTCATGGGCCGCCCGATCGAAATCTCGCGGAGCACGGAGACCCCGGCGCTCGGCTCCGCGATGGCGGGCGCGGTCGTCGCCGGAGCGCGCGCGGGGGGCCACGACACCTTCGAGGCCGCGGCGGCGAGGATGACCGGCGTGCTCCCGAGGCGCTACACGCCCGAGCGCGAGAGCGCCCGGGTCTACGATCGGATCTACCGGCTCTACCGGAAGCTCCACGATATCTTCGGCACGCGGGAGTATCGCGACAACCTCTTCGACGTCATGAAGGAGCTTCTTCGCATTCGCGACGAGGCGCGCGGACTATGAGCTTCGCTCGGCTGCGCGAGGAGGTCTACCGCGTCAACATGGAGATCGTCGAGGCGGGCCTCGTCGTGCTCACGTGGGGCAACGCGAGCGGCCTCGACCGGGCGGCCGGGGTCCTCGCGATCAAGCCGAGCGGAGTCGCCTACGACAAGCTCCGCGCGCGCGACATCGTCATCGTGTCCCTCGCGACCGGAACGGTCTCGGACGGCGAGCTCAGCCCTTCCTCGGACACGCCGACCCACGCGGAGATCTACCGCGCCTTCGGCGGGGTCGGCGGCATCGTGCACACCCACTCGACCTACGCGACGAGCTGGGCGCAGAGCGGCCGCGAAATCCCGTGCCTCGGCACGACGCACGCCGACCATTTCTACGGGCCGGTTCCCTGCGCGCGGAGGCTCTCGGACGAGGAGCTTCGGTTCTACGAGCGGGAAACCGGGCGCGTGATCGTCGAGACGTTCCGGAGCCTCGGGCTCGATCCGCTCGACGTCCCCGGGATCCTGCTCCCGCATCACGGGCCGTTCGCGTGGGGCCCGAGCGCCGCGGGGGCGCTCGCGAACGCGATCGCCCTCGAGCAGATCGCGAAGATGGCGGCCTTGACGTACGCCATCAACCCGGAGCCTGAGGCGATCCCGCGGAATCTGCTCGACAAGCACTTCAAGCGCAAGCACGGCGCGGGGGCGTATTACGGCCAGCCGGCGGCCGGGCACTAGCAGCCCGGCCGCCGGCTGCGAAGGAGGGAGGTGATAGGGAAGGGAAAGGAAGATGCTCGTCTCATTGTGCGAAGAAATCTCGAAAGCAAGGAGTGTGACCAAGATTATGAAAAGGAAACTGATTTTCGGAGGACTGTGTTTCGGCGCGGCGCTGTTCATCGCGTCGCCCGCGCTGTTCGCGACGGGCACAAGCGAGAGCGCCTCGTCGTCCGGCACGAGCGGAGGGACGCTTTCCTTTTGGAACATGCCGTTCGTGACGCAGGAGGTCTCGCCCGACTACGTGAAGACGTGGCTCGCGAACGTGAAGACCGCGCTTCCCGGCTACACGGTGAGCGACTTCTTCGGACCCGGCGACTACGACCCTCTGCGCGCCAAGTTCCTGATCCAGGCTTCAAGCGGGACGCCCGACGTGATCGAGGGACTCCTTGAAGACACGGCCGTCTACGTCCAAAAGGGGCTGATCGAGCCGCTCGATTCCTACTTCAACGCGTGGGCGGACAAGGACCAGTTCGTGCAGGCGACGCTCGCGCCCCTCACGATCGACGGCAAGCTCTACGGCATCCCCTACAACACGAACGCGCGCGGCCTCATCTATCGCAAGGACGTGCTCGCCCAGTACAACCTGCCGGTGCCGCAGACGTGGAACGACCTCATCAGCGAGGGCCAGGCGATCACGAAGGCGACGAACGCGCAGATGTACGGCCTGTTCCTGTGCACCAAGGTCGGCGATCCCCGCGCGCCCCAGGAGGTCATCTCGTGGTGGTTCCAGGTGGGCGGCGGCCAGCCGATGTTCACCATCTCAGGCGGCACCAAGACCTACAACCCGACGATCGCGCAGCTGACCGAGATCCTCACCCTCTATCAGCAGGCCTTCGCGGGCGATACCCCCGCGATCGACCCGGCCGAGCGCGGAAACGGCTGGCCGAGCGAGGATCCCGGCTACACGTCCGGCAAGTGGGCGATGGCTCCGGAAGGTCCGTGGCTCTGGGGACGGCGAAACGGCGACCCCGCCGCCGCGACGATCCTCGACAACTCGGTCGTCACCGCGCTGCCCATCCCGCCCGGAGGAACCGCCGGCACCTACCTTGAGGTGAAGCCCATCATGATGAACCACTACTCCAAGGACAAGGCGGGAGCCTGGAAGCTCATTCAGTTCATCACCTCGAAGGACAACATGGGCAACTGGATGGCCTCAAGCGGCGGCATCCCCGCCCGCACGGACTCCCTCGACCTCCCGGTCTTCCAGGGACCCTTGGGGAACTGGCTGAAGATGTTCGCGGCGCTCCTCCCGCAGGCGCACGCCCAGGAGCCCATCAACTGGGGCCCGGTCTCCGACGCGGAGATGCACGCGATCAACTACGTGATCTACGGCCAGAAGAGTCCGCAGGACGCGGCGCAGTGGCTGCATGACACGGTGACCGGTCTCATCACGGCGGGCACGATCTAGCAATTCGACGATCCCATCGGGCGCGCGGCGGCCGCCTTTTCCGGCCGCCGCCGCCCGTCTCTTTGTCGCCCGGAGGGGGTTCCAACGTGAAGGCGCGATTCATCAAGGAGAACAGCGGCCTGCCTCTCATCATGCCGACCCTCGTCGTCATGGCGCTCTTCTCGGTGCTGCCGCTCATCGAGGGTTTCAGGCTCTCCTTCACCGACTCGAATCTCCTCAACAAGGGCGAGCACTGGATCGGGCTCCAGAGCTACGTCAAGCTCGCGCACGACCCGATCTTTTGGGGCGCCTTCCTCCACTCGCTCGTCCTCACCGCGTCGGTCGTCGTGCTGCAGCTCGTGCTCGGGTTGATCCTGGCGCTCGCCCTGAAGCAGGAGGTGCCCGGCATCCGCTTCGTTCGCAGCATCATCATGGCAAGCTGGGTGATCCCGGTCGCCGCGACCGCGATCATCTTCCAGTTCATGGTGGAGCCGGGATACGGCTTCTACAACATCGTCCTCCACGCGCTCGGCATCAAGGCGAACAACTTCTGGTTCGGCGACCTCCAGCTCGCCTTCCCCGTGATCATCCTCCTTCACCTCTGGCGAAACGTGCCGTTCTACGGGATCGCCTTCCTCGCCGCGATTCAGGCGATCCCCCACACGACCTACGAGGCGGCGGAGATCGACGGCGCCGGCCCCTGGCGGAGCTTTGTTCACGTCACGGTGCCGGGGGTGCGCAACATGATGATCGTGATGGTGACCATTCACGTTCTGTGGACCTTCAACAATTTCGACATGGTCTACCTCTCGACGGGGGGCGGCCCCGTCTACGCCACCGAGGTGCTGCCGGTCTACCTGTACCTCCAGGCCTGGCAGAGCTACAGCGTGGGATACGCCTCGAGCATCGGCGTCGTCATGTTCGTCGTCCTCATGATCTATTTCGTCGTTTACATCCGCATCTACGAGCGGCGGGAGACCTGAACCATGTTGACGAAGCGACAGCGAAGAACCTTCCGCTACGTGCTCACCTACCTCGTCTGCGTCGTCGCGTTCCTGTTCTTCATCACGCCCATGCTGTGGATCGCCTACAGCTCGTTCCGCACCCCCGAAGCGATCTTCAGCGCGAAGATCTACACCGCGGCGAAGGACTTCACGGTCGACAACTACAAGACGGTCCTCTCGGTCACCGACTTTCCGGTCTACTTCTGGAACTCGCTGCGCCTCGGCCTCGTCGTGACCGCCGCGTCGATGCTCCTCTCGATCCCCGGCGCCTACGGGCTCAGCCGCTACCCCCTGAGGGGCAAGAACGCCTACATCATGGGCGTCTTCTCGATGCAGATGTTTCCGGTGGTGCTGCTCCTCATTCCGATCTACACGGTCATCTTCGCCATCGGGCTGTTCAACACGATCGTCGGCGTCGCCCTCGGCCAGCTCATGCTCGTGCTGCCCTTCGCCGTGTGGATGCTCAAGGGATACTTCGACAACCTGCCGAAGGACATCGAAGATTCCGCCCGGATCGACGGCTGCAACCTGTTCCAGACGCTTTCCCGCATCGTCCTTCCGATCTCGGCGCCGGGGATCATGGTGGCGGCCTTCTACGCGTTCGTCGTGTCCTGGGGCGACTATCTCGTGGTCTCGGTCATCTCCCAGAGCCAGCGAACCTCGACGCTTACCCTCGCGCTCCAGCGCCTCGGAAGCGCGCTCATTCTCCGCTGGGGGCAGGTCGCCGCCGCGACCGTCCTCACGATCGTTCCGACGATTCTCCTCTTCTCGTTTGTCCAGACGCGGCTCGTCGAGGGGCTCACCTCGGGAGCCGTCAAGAGTTAAGCGCGTCCCGGCACGGCCTGCGTTGTCTGCGCCGAGCGGGCGTTTTCGCGATAGAATAGGTACCTTGTTTTCGGAGGTCAGGATGAAAGCGAACAGAAAACCGAAGATTGCGCTCCTCGGCATCATGCAGGAGCTCTACGACGAGATGATACCTGGGATTACGAAGCACCAGGAGAGCTACGCGCGCTCGGTCGCCGCGGAGCTCAAGAGCGTGGTCGATCCCCACTTCCCCGGCGCCGCGCGCAATCGAGCCGACATCGAGCGCTACGTCGAGGAGTTCAACCGCGGCGATTACGACGGGATCATGATCTTCATGCTCACCTACAGTCCGGGGCTGCGGCTGTACAACGCGCTGAGGGCGAACCGCCTCCCGATCATGCTCGCCAACATTCAGCCCGAGCCGTCGGTCGGCGCGAACTGGAACATGGACGATCTCACCTACAACCAGGGCATCCACGGGGCGCAGGACACCGCGAACGCGATCCTCCGCTGGGGGATTCCCTGTCCGGTGATCTCCGACGACTGGAGGTCGGATGCCTTCCGCGCGTTCGTCGGCGACTGGGGCCGCGCGGCGCAGACTGCGCGCGCGATGCAGACGATGCGCATCGCGGCGGTCGGCCAGATGCCCGGCATGGGCGACATCCTGACCGACCACGCCGCCTTGATGAAGCGCCTCGGCCCCCAGGTCGACCAGGTGGCGATGGGCGCGATCCACAAGCTCTTCGAGAAGGTGAGCGACGCCGACGTCGACAAGGTCGTCGCGGAGAACCGGAAGAACTTTCAGATCGATCCGAAGCTTCAGGACTCCAACCACCGGTACGCCGCGCGCTTCCAGGTCGCGATCAAGCGCATGCTCGAAGAGGGCGATTTCGACGGCTTCTCCATCTACTTCAACTCGCCGGGCGACGACGGACGCTTCAAGCAGATTCACATGATGGCCGCTTCCAACCTGATGGCCGAGGGCTACGGCTACTCGGCCGAGGGCGACACGTGCTCGGCCGTCGCCGTGACCGCGGGCCAGGTCCTCGCGGGCGACGCCCACTTCACCGAGATGTACGCGATGGACTTCACCCTCAATTCGTCGCTCCAGAGCCACATGGGGGAGGGCAACTGGAAGGTCGCCCGCAAGGACCGGCCGGTTCGCCTCATCGACCGCCCCCTCGGGATCGGCAAGCTCGACAACCCGCCGACGGTCCTGTTCATGGCGCAGCCGGGTCCGGCGACCCTCGTCTCCCTCGTCTCCCTCGACGGCGGAAAGTACCGCGCGGTCGTCGCGCGCGGCGAGGTTCTCGACACCCCCGAGCTCGTCCACGTCGAGATGCCCTATTTCCACTTCCGTCCCGAGACCGGCGTGCGCGCCTGCCTGGACGGATGGCTCGCGAACGGCGGCACCCATCACCAGGTCATGAACCTCGGCGACCAGACCCGGCGCTGGAAGCTCCTGTGCAGGCAGCTCGGGATCGAGTACGTGGCCGTATGAGCCGGAGTCCTTGGGCGAGACCGCGACGGAAAAGCCGATCGGGCGACGCGAGTCGCCGTTCCTGACGACGGCACCGGACGTCCGAGGCTCCGCGCGGGCGAGAGGTCGAAGGCGACAAGAGACGGAGCGCGGCGACAGGACGGTCCCCGCGCCGGATCGCCTGAGTCCGCCTCGAAGGAATTGCGCGTCGCGGAGCTCGGGCGCAGGCGACCGCGTCGGCCCGGCTCACGAGGGCGTTCCGTGCCCGGCCGGGCACCCGGGGAGCGCCGGCCACGAAGAGCCGGGCTCCCTTCCTGCGACCTTCGCCTCGTCAGTCAGGGAAAGGGCATCCCGCGGAGCGTGAGGAGGATCGAGGAGTGCCGGGGCATGCGGTGGGCGACGAGGGTGGAGCCGTCCCGGAGAGGATAGGGCCGGCCCGACCAGACGTCGTACGGCACGATGTGCGCGTAGCGCCCCTTCGCCCAGGGGAGCGTCTCGAGCCGTACCTCGATCGTCTGACGGCGCTCGGTGGGATTGAAGAGCCCGAGGAAGCCCGCCGTGTTGTAGAAGATCTGGGGGATCTCGCGCTCCATGAGGTCGACCGCGACCGCCGTGCCTCGAAAGCAGGCGTTGCTCAGCCTGCCGATCTTCGCGGCCTCTTCCATCGCGTCGGCCGACAAGCTTGAGAAATCGTCGCTGAAGACGAGCGCCCCTCCCGAGAGGATGATGGCGTTGATTTGGCTCATCCGCTCCTCCGGGCTCAGGGAGGTCCGCGCCTTCCTCACCATGAGGCAGTCGGGGTCGTTCAGCCAGAGGTTCTTGTTCATCGCGCTCCGCACCATGACGTTTCGCATCGAGTTGCGGACGCCGACCATCGCGCCGGTGCGAAGGAGCCTGCCCACGCGCTTGATCCAGAAGGGCCCGGTGTCGGGCCCGATCCGCATCGCGTCGACGGCGCCGATTCCCGTCGAGAGCGGCATCCCGCAGCCGACGATCGTGACGCCGGCTCCCGCCTCCTCGCGGATCATTCGCATCCCCTCCCGCAGGATCTCCGCCCGGGAGCGGCCGATGTCCCGCGGGTCGGACTCGCGGAGCGCCCCGGTGAAGAGAAAGTCGCATTTCAGGTAGGTGAAGCCCCACTCGCGCACGATGGTCCGGATCACGCGCCGGATGTACTCGGCGAAGCGGGGGTTGGTGATGTCCAGCCCGTAGTAGAGTCGTCCTCGCCAGAAAGGCGCGTAGCCGCAGACGATCGGCTTACCCCGCTCGGTTCGCGACACGTAATCCGGATGGTGCCGGAGGAGGTCGGAGGTCAGGCTCGCGGCGAAGGGCGCGATCCAGATCCCGGGGCGGTAGCCCGCCTCCCGGATGCGGTCGGCGAGCTCGCGCATGCGCCCCTTGAAGGGGTCTGCGGGGTCGAGCCAGTCTCCGACGTGACGCTGGTAGCCGTCGTCGATTTGGATGACGTCGATGTCGAGCTTCCGGCTCGCGATGATCTCGACGTTCCGGAGAATCGCCTCCGGCGTGATCCGATTGTGGTAGGAGTACCAGGTGCACCATCCGCGGACGTTCTTCCCGGGACGGCGGAGGCGCATCTCGCTTTTCACGAGCGCGAAGTACCGCGCCATGAGGGCGTGAGTCTCGCCCTTCATCATGACGATCCGGTCGAGCTCGATCCGCTCGCCGGGCTCGATCATCCTGCGCCCGAAATCGTACTGCAGCTCGAAGTGCGACGTTCTCTTCCGCCCGCGGTACAGGTTCAGCTTGATGTAGAGGAACTGGTTGAACGGGGCGCCCTGGCCCACGAGAAACGACTGTCCGCGCTCGGCGTCGGTGATGACCGAGTACATCTCCGAGGAGAGGATCCCGGGATGGTTGGAGGGAAGGTTCGCGAGGTTGCTCGAAGCGCTCGAGACGAGAAGCAGCCAGGGTCTCAGCGGCTTCTCGCGAAGGCGATAGCTCCGCGCGGTCGACCACGATTGGTAGCCGTTTCGCATGAAGGAGATCTTCTCGGGACGGAAATCTCCGATGAAGGCGGCCAAGCCGTTCTCGGTGGGGAAGGTGAGCCGGGTGACGCGGATCGACTCGGACGCGCGGTTTACGAGCCGCAGCCGAAGGAGGCTCCCGCCCCCGTCGAGCTCCTCCCATCGGCCCTCAAGCTCCACCTCTTGGCCGCGGTAGCGCGGCCTGCCGGGCCGCGAGCCCTCGACCGGCCGGAGCGGATCGAGGCGGCGGCGGGTCCCGAGCTTGATCTGGATCGTCGGCCGAAGCTCGAGCTCGTCCCACAGGATCGCGCGCACGAGGCGGAGCCTCCGATCGGGCGCGGCCGCCCGCCCGCGCCTAGGATCCTCTTCGGCGCCGCTCACGTGCCTTCGAGGCCCCTCACCGCTCCGCCCATGATCTCGACCGCAGCGGCTCGCGGTAGGAGCCGCCGCATGAGCGCGCTGAGCGCGCGGTTCACCCCGCCGGGGACGAGGACCGTCCTCCGCCCGAGCGCGCGGAGCACTGAGCGGACGACGGCCTCGGGCTCCATCACCGGAGGGAAGGCGCCCTTCGGCGGCGCCGAAGCCTCGTAGCCGGGAGTCCGCGTCGCCCCGGCGCAACAGACGGTGACGTCGATTCCGAGCCTCCTGAGCTCGTAGCCGATCCCCTCGGCGAAGATCAGATTGAAGGCCTTGGAGGCGCCGTAGGTCGCAAGGTAGGGCGATCCGCCGAACGCCGTGAGCGAGGACATGAGCACGATCCCTCCCCTGCCGCGCTCGCGCATCCTCCCGCCGAAGTGATGGGCGACGGCGACCGGTCCCCGACAATTGACGTCGATCGCCCGGAGGTGGTCGGAAAGGCTACCGTCGAGAAAGGGCCCGATGTCCACACTCGCCGCGTTGTAGACGGCAAGCCCCACGTCGAGATTCCGCGTCTCGCGCTCGAGCGCGGCGAGAACCTCCGGGCTTCCGAGATCGAGCGCGACCGCGCGCGTCTCGACGCCGAACTTCGCGCGGATCTCGGCGGCGAGGGCCGAGAGCGGCTCGGCTCGGCGCGCGACGAGGACGATCGAGAGCCCTCTCGCGGCTAGCTCGCGCGCGTAGGCCGCCCCGAGGCCGGCGCTCGCGCCGAGGACGACCGCCCACGGGCCGTACCGCAGGGAGAAGCTCGCGTTCCGCTCGGCGCGTCTCATGCCGCGTACGGTATCCCGGCGACGGAGCTTGATCAAGCGCTTTCAGGCTTCAGTCGCCCTCGGGCTCCCGCAGCCGCTCGCCGATCTGGTCCCTGATCTGGGCCGCGCGCTCGTAGTCCTCGTTCTCGATCGCCTTCTCGAGCTCGCCCTTCAGGCCCTCGACCGGGTCGCTCCGTTTCTCGTGGACCTGCTTGAGCGCCGACTCGAGATAATCGAGGGAGCGGATGCGCTCGAATTGGAACGAGGGCGTGTCGACCTCGGGAAGGCTTCGGATGCTCTCGATCGCGCTTTCGAGGATCTCGCGCGCCGCGGTCTTCAGGTGCTGGTGGAGAAAGAGCATGGCCTTCGAGATGGCGTTCATGCGCAGGACGTACGGCTTGTACTGCAGCAGCATCGTGCGGTCCTCGTCGTCCTCGGCGTACTTCTCGACCACCTCGAAGAGCTGCATGTTGTGGTCGGTGTCGCGGGCCGTGCGCTTGTAGTCGCCGATCTGGAAGAGCCTCAGGTAGCGGTAGTAGAAGATGATGCCTTCGTTGGAAAGGAGGAGGAAGTCGTCGTGCGTGAGCTTGAAGGCGTCGCCCGACGAGCGAATCCGCTCCTGGAACTCCTCGAGCAGCGTGCTTTTGCCGAAGGGGCGCTGGCCGTCGGGGCGGCCGTCGAGCTCGTATTGCTCGACGCCCAGGGGAAGGCGCACCTGGATGACCTCGCGGCCGTCGTCGGCCTCGACGATACGGATCGACTTGTCGGAGTCGTATTCCCAATCGCGCAGGATATTCGAGATGTCGTTACTCATGATCGCGCCCCGATTCACGCATTGCGGTATAATATACCATCGTGACCGCGATTCGCAAAGGGAGAGCGTGAGGCGCGCCTCCTCTCTCGTCGGCGCCTCGCGCCGTCTCTCGGCCGCCGTCGATCTGCTCGACTTCGCGCCGCCTGTCGCCTTCGTCTACAATCCCCTCGTCTACGCGCGCTCGGCCCACGAGGCCTACCTCGACCGCTACGGCGGGGCGCCGAAGCGGGTGGTCTTCGTCGGCATGAACCCCGGACCCTGGGGCATGGCGCAGACCGGCGTGCCTTTCGGCGAGGTCGCGGCGGTCCGCGACTGGATGGGGATCGAGGAGCCGGTGGGCCGCCCGCCGGCCGAGCACCCCGCCCGCCCGATCGAAGGGTTCCGCTGCGCGCGAAGCGAGGTGAGCGGGCGGCGCGTCTGGACCCTGATGCGCGAGCGCTTCGGAAGCGCGTCGGCCTTCTTCGCCGATCATTTCGTCGCGAATTACTGCCCGCTCGTCTTCATGGAAGAAAGCGGGAGAAACCGCACGCCCGACAAGCTCCCTCGGGGAGAGAGCGCTCGGCTCTTCGCCCTCTGCGACGAGCATCTGCGGGAGGTCGTCCGCCTCCTTCGCCCGCAGTGGCTCATCGGCGTCGGCAAGTTCGCCTCGGAGCGAGCGGCCTGGATCGCCGCGAGCTCGGGCCGGGAGCCGCCTCGCGTCGGCTCGATCCTTCACCCGAGCCCGGCGAATCCGCGGGCAAACCGAGCGTGGGAGTCGACCGTCACGGCGCAGCTCCGCTCCTTCGGCGTATGGGGGTAGGGGCCGCGGAGGCACGGGAGCGCGCGATCCTATCTCCCGCCCGGGACCGCTTCCGGCTCGAAGATCCTCCCGTACCGGCGCTCGGCGCGCCTCTTCCAGCCGCCCCGGTGATAGGCGGAGCTCACGATGAGCGGGAGGACGGCGGTCGCCTCCGCGTAGACCATCTGCTCGTGGGAGGTCTCGACCTTGCCCCAGGAGCTTGCCTCCTTGAGCGTCGAGCTCGAGCAGGCGCCGTCGCGGGGATCGGCGACCGTGATCTGAACCGCGTAGGCGTGCATGGGGACCTCGCGCCCGAGGACCTCGGCGCACACCACGACGTCCTGGGCGAAGTTCTTCGGCGAGCCGCCGCCGATCATGAACAGCCCGCTCGATCGCGAGCGTATCTTGATCTCGGTAAGCTCGCGGAGGTCGCGCACCGAGTCGATCGAGACGTAGCGCTCCCGGCCTTCCTGGTGGAGGACGAGCCCGAAGCCCGCGCTCGAATCGGAGAAGGCCGGGCAGAAGATCGGGACGTCGCGCTCGAAGGCCCGCTGGAGGAGGCTTCCCGGTTTTCGCGCGCTCCGCGTGAGATAGCGCCCCATCTCGCGGATGAACGCGCGGGAGCTGTAGATCCCCGGGGGGAGCGAGTCGGCGATCTCCTTGACCGTCCGGTCGCAAACCTGCAGCTCCTCCTCGTCGATGTAGGTGTCGTAGATTCGGTCCACGTAATTTTTCCGGAGGAGCGAGTCGTCGGCGAGCGGCGTCCCGCGGTAGTGGCGGAAGCCGAGAGCCTCGAAGAAGTCCATGTCGACGAGGCTCGCGCCGGTCGCAACCACGACGTCCACCATGTTGCAATCGACCATGTCGGAGTAGACCTGCAGGCAGCCCGCGGCTCCGGTGCTTCCCGCGATCGTGAGAATCACCGTGCAGTCGGGATCCTCGATCATGCTGTCGAGGATCTCCGAGGCGCGCGCGGCGTCGCGCGAGCTGAAGGACATCCGCGCCATGGCGTCCATGATTCCGCTCGCGTCGAACTTCTTGATGTCGATGTGCTCGATCGGCTCCCTCAGGAGCTCCTTCTTGCTCACGGTGCGACCGCCCGGCCTTCGGGCGGCCGCGGCGCTCCGTTCACCCTCGATCGCCTCACGGCGCGGCGGCTTCCGGGAGCCTGAGGACCGGCACGTAGTGGTTGAGAAAGCAGAGCGCCACGAGCGCGGTGCCGAACCGCTTGCGCGGCACGAAGGTGTCGATGTGGGTCTCGATCTCGGTCAGGTGGAACCGCTCGGTGTAGCCGTTCGCATAGAGCTCGTCGAGGCTCTGGCGAAGCTGCCTTTCCGCCCTCTCTCCGGAGAGAGAGCCGTTATACTCGCAGACGAGCCCGCCGTGGCGCTCCCGGCTTCCGCGGTCGCGCAGCCAGCCCCAAATGAGGCCGGCGGTCGCCCGCTTTCCCCTCCGGGCGGTGCTGACCGCCATGATCGTCTCGAGGACCGACCCGTGGACCAACTCGCTCGGCCTGGGGACCTCGGTCGCGCAGGCCGGAAGGATTGAGGAGTAGGTGATGATGTTGCACATTTCGATGCCGGCGCTTCGGAGGGCAAGATGGTACGACCCCGCGTGGACGGTCACGTCGCTCTCGCCCCTGCCCGTAGTAAAGAAGTAGTCTTTGGGGATCCGTGTGCCGACGGTGGCGACGCCGCACGGTCCGAAAGGGCTGAGCCCATGGACGGAGAACTCTTGTGGAGTCGTCTCCGTTGCGACAGAAGTCCTCTCCAATCTCTTTTCTTCTCCAACATCTCCATAAAACGTAAGCTCCGAAAAATATATACTATTTTCAGCTCTTGTCAATGGAAAATCGGCGATTTCGTCGGAGTACGGACGATACGGGTGCTCAGCGCTCGCGCCGAGCGGAGCCGGCGCGCGGGAGATGGGCGCGATGGGCGACGTCGGCCACCGGCTTGCTCTGCAGCTTCGACACGGTCTCGCGGTTGGCGCGCTGCAGGCGCACCGGCGGCAGCCCCTTGCAGACGAGCGCGAGGTCGTCGATGACCATCTCGCCCATGAGCCGGTAGGTCTCCGCGATGCCGCCCGCGCGGTGGGCCGACAGCAGGACGTTCTCGAGCGCCCGGATCGGATGGTTCCGCGAGAACGGCTCCTCGGGAAAGACGTCGATCGCGGCGCGGAAGCGTCCCGTCTTCAGGTGCCCGGTGAGCGCCTCGAAGTCGACGACCGACGCCCTGCTCAGGAGGACGAGGATCGAGTCCTTCTTGATGAGGCTGAGCTCCTCGCTTCCGAGCATCGCCCGGTTCTCGGACGTCGCGCCTGCGAGGACGAAAATCACCGCGCTCCCGGCGAGGACCGTTTTCAAATCGGCCGGCTGAAGATCGCGCTCGAGCAGATAGTTGTCCGGCAGCCACGGATCGTAGACGTGAATGGCACAGCCGAACGCGCGAAGGAGCGGCACGAGAGCGTGGCCGAGGTTGCCGTGACCGATCAGCCCGACGCGCTTGCCGCGCAGGAGGAACGCGCCCTCGTTCGACATGCGGCCGTAGACCTCCCTGCCCTCGCGGAAGCGGCGGTCGGCCTGGGGGAGCCCGCGGGCCATCGCGAGCGCGAAGCCGATCGCCATCTCCGCGACGGCGTAGGAGAACGCCACGCCGGCGTTCAGGACGTGCACGCCGTGCGAGAAGCAGTACTCGTAGTCGATGTTCTGCTGAAAGTTGCCCTCGACGTTGATGACCGCCCGAAGCCGCGGAGCCTTCGCGAGCCGCTCGCGCGACAGGTCGGTCTGGCCGACGATGGCGACCGTCTCGGGGAGAAAGCGCTCCACCTGCGCGTCGGGCATCCGTCCGCCCTCGTAATCCTGGACGCTGCCGAAGGCGCGCAGCCGACGGAGGTCGCTCTTCGAAAAGAGAAGATCCACGCTTCGCGGGTGCGGATCGATGATGATGACGGGCTTCACGACCGGCTCCTTCCTTATCAAGGGGTATTGATCATCCAGAGGGAAAACTCCCGCAGGAACTGCCTGAATCCCTCTAGGTGCTCGGGGGGAAAATGGTAGCGCTCCTCGGCGCCCTCGAGCGTCTTCTCGAAGCAGGCGAGCCACACGTCGCGCGCCGAGCGGTCGATCTTGAAGGGCATGTGGCGCGCGCGGAGCATGGGGTGGCCGTAGAGCTGCTGGTAGAGCGGCGGCCCGCCGAGGAGCCCGACGAAGAACGCCGCCGACCGCTTCGAAGCGGCGAGGAGGTCGTCGGAGAAGAGCGGCCGGATCGACGAGCGACCGAGCTCGTCGTAGAAGTCCGCGAGCATCGCGAAGATCCTGGCCTCGCCCATCGCGCCGTAGATCTCGGTGCTCGGATGCACGCTCGGCGGCCCGGCAGGCGGGCCGAAGATCGTCTTGCCCATCGCGCAATTCTCCTCTCGGCCACTATAATCTCGAGGCGGGTAAACATTCAATCCGCCGCGCTCCCGAGAGGGTCGGTCGGCCGCCGCTCGGGCGTCGAGATCGTGCTTCGGCCCCGAAAGCTTGCTTGACAACGCGTCGGACAAACGCTTAGGCTGACACTCGGCAAAAGGAGCACGGGTGGACGGTATCATCCATTCACTGCAGCCCTACCTCGAGCACTACGGCTACCTCGCGGTGTTCGCGGCGCTCTTCCTTGAGGATTTCGGCGTTCCCATGCCGGGGGAGACCCTCCTCATCGCAGGCGCGCTCTTCGCCACCAAGGGACACTTCAACATTTTTCTTCTCGCGGCGACGGCGTGGGTCGCGGCGGTCCTCGGCGACAACGTCGGCTTCGCGATCGGCCGCTTCGGCGGCCGCAGACTCGTGCTCCGCTACGGGCGCTACGTGCTCCTCACCCCGGAACGCCTGAAGTACGCCGAGGGCTTCTTCCGCCGGCGCGGCGCGGTCCTCGTGATCTTCGCGCGCTTCTTCGAGATCATCCGCCAGCTCAACGGAATCGTCTCGGGCATCGCGGGAATGGAATGGTGGCGCTTCCTCACCTTCAACGCCGCGGGCGCCGCGCTCTGGGTGGGTTTCTGGACGACCCTCTTCTATCAACTGGGAAAGCAGGGCCGGCGGGCCGGCTTCCTCTTCAAGAAGGACGAGCCCCTCATGATCCTGGCGCTCGTCGTGGTCGTGGCCGGGGTGGTCGGGGTTCGCCTTCTCCTGAAGAGGCGCCGCGGGGCCTCCCGGACCGAGACCCCGCACGGACCGATCGACGCCTCCGAGCCCTGACGGGACCTGGCCGCGTTTTGCTTTTCTCTCCGAGTCGATTACACTTGAGCCGGACACCACGATGCGGCATCATCGGCACTGGGACACACAGGCGGGCCTTCGAGCTCGACGGGGCGCGGCGTTCGCGCTCGCTCTCGTCGCGACGGCTTTCGCGCTCCGCTCGCCTTCGGCTCCCGGGCTCCTTGAGGCCTCCCTCGCGCTCCTCGCCGCGAGCGGGGTCTCGCTCTGCGTTCCGGACGGTCCCGCGTTCCTCAGGCTCGTCGAGGGGGGCGTCTTCCTCGGCGCCGGAGCGCCGCTCTTCCTTCTCGACCGGCCCGAGAGCTATCCCGTGCTCGCCTTGTTCGCCGGAGCGATCGCGCTCGGCGCGCCGAGCCTCAGGGTGGGACGCGGCCTTTGGGCGATCCTCGCGGCGCTCGCCCTCGGCGCGCCGTCGACGCTCGCCCGGAGCCCGGGCGGGAGATCGAGCGCGCTCGACTGCCTCTTCGCCGCGGGCTATCTCGCGGCCGTGTGGATCGCCTGCGCGGAGGAGAGCGCCGAGCGCCTCGCGCTCCGAAGGAGGCTCAGGAGCGACGCCGCCTCGGGCCGGTTCTTCGTCCGCCTCGGCGGCGCGATCCAGGGAGTCGTCCACGACCTCAACTCCAAGCTGATGTCGGTCAACGGTTTCAACGAGCTCATCCGCGAGGGCGCGCAGGCGCCTGTACTGCGCGATTATGCCGCGCTCCAGAAGGGCTCGATCGAAGAGCTCGGCGCTCTCATCGAGGACCTGCAGTTCGCCGTCCGCTCCCGCGCCCGCACGGGCGAAGAGGTCTTCTCCCTCGCGCGCGCGGTGCGCAGCAGCGTCGAGCTCCTCTCGGCGACGAGGCGGGACGGCGTCCGCTTCTCCCTCGACCTCTCGCGCGACGGTTTCGTCCTCGCGCCGCCCTACGCGGTCGCCGGAATCCTCGACGCTCTCCTCGACAACGCGCTCGACGCCGCCGGGGCGGTCTCGGGCGGCTCCGTTGCGATCCGCCTGGACGCCGGAGCGGATGCCGTCGCGTGCGCGATCAGGGACAACGGTGGAGGGCTCCCGTTCTGCGCCGCCTGTCCCCGGACAAACTGCATCGCCTGTCGCAAGTTCAGGCTCGGCCGGTCGACCAAGCCCGCGCGCGCCGGCGCGGGGGTGGTCGCCGCGCAGGAGCTCCTCGCGGGAATCGGCGGCAGGCTCCGGTACGCGACGCCCCCGGGGAGCGGCACGCTCGTCACCGTCTGGTTCCCCGCGGCAAGCCTCGAACGCCGATAAACGGTATAATTGGCGGGATGTATCCCGTCACTTCTCGTTTCGCGGAGGAAAGGAGGCGTCATGGACACCCAAACGATCCGATTACACTGGCAGGACGAGGGCGAATCGGCTTACATCTACACGACGCTCGCCGCGATCGAACGAAGCGCCCAAAGGAGCGCCATCTTCAAGCGCCTCGCCGAGGTCGAGCTGCGCCACCAGGCGATCTACCGCGCCATGATCGAGGAGCGCGGCGAGAGCGTCGGCGAGTGGCGGCCCGGCGTGCGGATCCGAATCCTCGCCTGGCTTGCCCGCCACGGGAGCTCCTCGGTGGTCCTTTCGCTGAGGGTCTCCGACGAGTCGCGCGAGGTCGAGAAATACCTGCGAGAGGGACGGGACGA
The DNA here is from genome assembly GCA_030041455.1 of Spirochaetia bacterium. Taxonomy (GTDB): domain Bacteria; phylum Spirochaetota; class Spirochaetia; order DAHUYW01; family DAHUYW01; genus DAHUYW01. The sequence continues at coordinate 4,037 of JASHNV010000146.1, read as the reverse complement.
CGCGTCGGAAGCGGTCGGCCGCTCGCAGCGCTCGATCGCGCGGGAGGAGGCGAACCACGCCGAGGTCTTGAGCGAGCTGAAGGGCGGCGGCCGCGAGCCGTGGCATCACGGCGGCCGGGGCGGCTTCCTCAGAAACGTCGTCTACGGCTTCAACGACGGCCTGACCGCCAACTTCGGGCTCGTCATGGGGGTCCTCGGAGCGCAGATCTCGCCTGAGGCGATCCTCCTCTCGGGGGTCGCGGGTCTCGTCGCGGACGCGCTCTCGATGGGCGGAAGCGGCTTCCTTGCCGCGAAGAGCGAGCGGGAGGTCCTCGATCACGAGATCGACATGGAGCGCGAGGAGATCGAGCTCATGCCGGAGATCGAGACCGAGGAGCTCGCGCTGCTCTACGAGGCGAAGGGCATGCCGGCCGCCGCCGCGCGCAAAGCCGCCGTGCAGGTGATGGCCGATCCGAAGATGGCCGTTCAGGAGAAGGCTCGCGAGGAGCTCGGCATCGGCGCCGAGGCCGCCTCGCCGGTTCGCGAAGGCGTTACGACGGGGGCGGCGACCGCCGTCGGCGCGCTCATTCCGGTCGTGCCCTTCATCTTCGGCTCCGGCGCCGGGGTGATGTGGGTCGCCTTCTCGATCAGCATGCTCGCCCACTTCGTGGTCGGAGCGGCGCGGAGCATCTTCACCGGAAGGGGAGTCATCCGAAGCGGTCTCGACATGTTCGTCGTCGGCCTCGGCGTCGCGATCGTCGGCTACGCGGTGGGCGCGCTCATCAACGGGCGCCTGTAGGCCGGCCTACCAGAGATGGTGGACCTGCGCCCTCAGCTTCCCGTAGACCGCGTCGACGCCCGCCATCTGCTCGTCGGTGAGCGGGGGAAGGTCCGAGGCCGCGAGATTCGCGTCCACCTGCTCGGGCTTGGAGGCGCCGGGAATGACGCAGCCGACGGCGTCGAACATCAGGATCCACCGGATCGCCCAGGGAGCGAGGGGCTCGGAGGCCGGGAAGAGCCTCCTCACCTCCTCGACCGCCTTGAGGCCGGTCGCGTAGTCCACCCCGGAGAAGGTCTCGCCCTTGTCGAAGGCGGCCCCCTCGCGGTTGAAGGCGCGGTGGTCGTCCTTCGCGAAGGTGGAGGTCTTGGAAAGCGCTCCCGAGAGCAGGCCGCTCGCGAGAGGCACCCTCGCGATGACCCCGACGTTGCGCTTGCGCGCCTCCCAGAAAAAAAGCTCCTTCGGCCGGTGGCGAAACATGTTGAAGATGATCTGGACGGTGGCGACGTTCGGGTACTCGATCGCCTTCAGCGCCTCCTCCACCTTCTCGACGCTCACGCCGAGATGCAGGATCTTGCCCGCGTCCCGCAGGCGGTCGAAGGTCTCGAAGATCTCGGGCCGGTAGTACACCTCGGTGGGCGGGCAGTGGAGCTGGATCAGGTCGATGGCGTCGAGCCCCATGTTCCTGAGGCTCTTGTCGACGAAGGACACGAGGCGCGGCGGGGTATACTCCTTGGAGGTGTGGGGGGAGATCTTGCGGCCGCACTTCGTCGCGATGTAGACGCGCTCGGCGCGGGAGCGCACGACGCGCGCGACCGCAGCCTCGCTCAGGCCGTCGTCGTAGACGTCGGCGGTGTCGATGAAGTTGACCCCTCGGTCGATCGCCCGGTTGATGATCGCTTCCGCGCTCGCCTCGTCGAAGCGCCCTCCCCAGCCTCCGCCCACCTGCCAGGTCCCGAGGGACACCTCCGAGACCTTGAAGCCTGTTTTGCCGAGCATTCTGAATTTCATGTCGTGGGCCCTCTCCCCCGCCGGACTGGTGCGGCGCGATCGGACAACCGCCTCGAGGAAGTATATAGCGTAGGCGGGACAAATGCCAGACGATCGCGCTTACAGGCGGAGCGGCGGTGAGGCGTACTTTCGAAGGCTCCGCGCGGCGTGCTATACTCGCGGTCAAGGTGCGATGCGAATGGCGTTGATCGAGCTCATAAGCCCCGAGGTCGTGAAGGTCCCGCTCACGGCGCGAACCAAGCTCGAGGTGCTCCGCGAGCTCGCGGAGGTTCTCCACGCGGCGGGGCGCGTCTCGGAGGTCGAGCCGCTGTACCTCGCGCTCGCCGAGCGCGAATCGCTCGGGAGCACGGGCTTGGACGGCGGCATCGCGGTTCCCCATTGCCGAACCGACGCGGTCCGGGGCATCGTCGCGGCGGTCGGCGTGTCGCCCGACGGGGTCGACTTCGGCTCGCTCGACGGCGGCCGCTCGCGGCTTTTCTTCCTCTTGATCGCGCCGCCGAGCGAGACTGCCTCCCACATCGCGGCGCTCGCGGAGATCGCGCGCATCGCGCGATCGAAGACCCTGTGCTCGAGCCTCGTCACCGCCGGGGACCCGAGCGAGGTGGCGAGGCTCCTCCGCGAGGCGTCGATCGGCGCCGGCTGAAACAAGCGGCTAGTCATAATGATGTGACCGCCCCGATTGCGGATACGTAGGTTACACTGCGGTCGTGAAGAACGAAGTGCAGAGCTACAAGCAAAGGGGGCGGTCGTGAAGAAGCATAGTATGGCGATTGAGAAGTTTGTAGGGCTTGACGTCCACGCAGCGACCATCGCGGTGGCGGTTGCTGAGCGGGACGGGGGTGAGGTGCGGGTGCTGGGGACGATCCCGAACCAGGAAGCGAGCATTCGAAAGCTGGTGGGCAAGATCGGTCCGGTCGGGAGCTGGAAAGCCTGCTACGAAGCGGGGCCGACGGGCTATGTACTCTATTGGCAGCTGACGAAGCTCGGTGTTCCGTGCGTCATGGTGGCACCGACCCTCGTACCGGTGAAAGCCGGCGACCGGGTGAAGACCGATCGACGGGATGCCGAGCGGTTGGCGCGGGGCTTGCGGGCGAGGGATCTGACGCCGGTCTGGGTACCTGACGCGGCACATGAGGCGCTGCGAGACCTGATACGGGCGCGCGAGGCGGCAAAGCAGGACCAGCTGCGAGCACGGCATCGGCTGGGGAAGTTCCTGCTCCGTCATGGGCGCCGAGCGCCTGAGAAGATGCGGGCGTGGACCGACAAGCACCTGGACTGGATTCGGAAAGAGGTGAAGTTCGAGCAGTTCGCCCAACAGATTACCGTGGACGAATACCTGGAGGAGGTGCTGCATCAGGCTCAGCGAATCGCCCGGTTGGAGGCAGCGATCGAGGAGGCGATCAAGAAGGCGCCGGAAGCGATGCGGGAACTGGTCGCGGCGCTCCAGGCACTGCGCGGGGTGGCAAAACTCACGGCAGTAAGCATCGTATCGGAGGTCGGTCAGCTCTCGCGATTCGCGACTCCGCGCCAGCTCATGGCGTACTGCGGGGCGGTTCCAAGTGAGCATTCAAGCGGGGAGCGCACGCGTCGCGGTGGGATCACGAAGACGGGGAATTCCCACCTCAGACGGGTGTTGGTCGAGGCGGCGTGGTCGCAACGGCAACGACCCCTCCTGAGCCCGACAATCCGGCTACGCCAGGAGGGCTTGAGTGCCGAGGTCGTCGAGATCGCGACGAAGGCGCGACACCGACTCCATAGGCGCTACGGACGGTTATTGGCACGAGGGAAGACCAAGCAACAGGTGGTCACCGCGGTTGCCCGTGAGTTAGCGGGGTTTGTGTGGGCGATCGGTGTGGCGGTAGAGCGTCAAGCAGAGACACGGAAAGCGTCGGCGTAACGCACCGTAGTGGAATGAAAAGACAGCAGGAAGCGGAAATGAAGGGGACGACACGAGCGGGGACCGAGCGGTACACGGAAAGGAGAATCCTCGTATTCCCTATGCGACAGGCCTTCATCCGCTCGACTCGCGATTCTAGTCCGAGGCAGCTCCCGACGGATCACGACCATGCTGGCGGGCCTTATGGCTCGATCCACGAATATCAGCGTGATTAACCGTCGTCGAAAATCTGCCCAGTCTTCGCTGGGATCGTCTCCTCGATTTCCAAATTCCAGGAGCTCGTGAAGAAAAAACTATGATCGGGGTTGACAGTTCACATCATATCAGGGAACACGCGCAACCTACACAGGCGATTTTGCGAAGATTCAGGAA
>JASHNV010000145.1 GCA_030041455.1 Spirochaetia bacterium | reverse complement strand
AGACCGAGGGTCAGAACCGGCATGGTCGGGAAAAGGTCCCTCAAGACGGGGTGGAGGACGAAGAACTGCAGGTAGGCCACCACGACGCTCACGAGACCGGTCGCCGAGCCGACCGACAGGTCGATGTTGCCCGTCACGATAACCAGCACCATTCCGATCGCGAGGAAAGCCTCGATGGTCATCTGGCGGAAGAGGTTCGACAGGTTTCGCGGATCGAGAAACACCCAGTTGGTCAGCGCTCCGAAGAGCAGCCAGATGAGCGCGAGCGCGACGACGATCGCGTACGTTCTCAGATTCACCCGGAGACGTCTCGTGATCGATATTTCGGACGTTTGTGTAACCATTTCACTACCCCTTCGTCGTCATTTTTTGAAGACCGGTCGCCATCGCCATGAGCTTCTCCTGGGTCGCCTCGGCGCGCTCGACGATGCCGGTGCACTCTCCCTCGTGCATGACGAGGATGCGGTCGCACATGCCGAGGATCTCAGGCAGCTCGGAGGAGACCATGATGATCGCGACGCCTTCCTCGGCGAGCTTGTTCATGAGCTTGTAGATCTCGTACTTCGCGCCGACGTCGATTCCGCGCGTCGGCTCGTCGAGGATCAGCACCTTCGGCTGCGACATCAGCCACTTCGCGATGACGACCTTTTGCTGGTTGCCGCCGCTTAAGGAATTCACGAGGGCGAAGAGCGTCGGCGTCTTGATCGAGAGGTTTTTCGCGAACGCCTCCGCCGCTTGGAGCTCGGCGTGGGCGTTGATCGAGAAGGCGGTCGCGAAGCGGTCCAGGTTGGGAAGCGAGATGTTCTTGAGGATCGACTGCGAAATGATGAGGCCCATCCGCTTGCGGTCCTCCGGGACGAGGCTTACGCCGTTGGTGATCGCCTCCCGCGCCGTCGCGTTGACCACGGGCTTGCCCTCCAAGAGGAGCTCGCCGGTGCGGCTCTCGCTGTGCTCGCCGAAAATGGCGGTGACGAGCTCGCTGCGCCCCGAGCCCATGAGCCCCGCGACGCCGAAGATCTCGCCCTTGCGGACGGTGAACGAGACGTCCCTGATCGCCCTCCGCCCGCTCTGGTAGCCCGCCGCCACGGAGAGATGCCGCGCCTCGAGCACGACTTCCTGGGGCCTGCGGTTGCCCTCGGGGAAGCGTTCGCTCATCTGGCGGCCGACCATCATGGAAATGACCTGCTCGTGGGTCGCGTTCTTCGTATCCAGGGTATCCACCACCGTGCCGTCGCGCATGACCGTTATCCGGTCGGTGATGCGGAAGAACTCCTCGACCTTGTGGGATATGTAGAGGCAGGTCACCCCCCGCTCCCGAAGGAGCGAGAGAATGCCCATGAGCACGTCCACCTCCGCCTCGGTCAGCGCCGAGGTGGGCTCGTCGAGAATGAGAACCTGCGCGTGCTCGGAGAGCGCCTTCGCGATCTCGACGATCTGCTGCTGGCCGACGCTGAGCTTTGCGACGACCGAGCTCGGCGGAATCTGCAGATGGTAGTCGTCGAGGAGCCGCTTGGTCTGGGAGTAGAGCTTGCCCCACTGGATCGCGCCGCGCACGCTCGGCTCGCGTCCGAGGAAGACGTTCTCCCCCACGGTCATGAGGGGAATGAGGGCGAGCTCCTGGTAGACGATCGCGATGCCTTTTTCGATGGCCTGGCGAATCGAGTCTTGCACGAAGCGAAGCTCCTCGCCGTTGTAGAGGATGCTCCCCTGGTAGGACTCGAAGGAATAGACTCCGGCGAGAATCTTCATCAAAGTGGATTTCCCGGCGCCGTTCTCCCCGCAGATGCCGTGTATCTCGCCGCGGCGAACCTGAAAGGTGACGTTGGTGAGTGCGCGAACGCCGGGAAAGTCCTTCGTGACTTGACGGATATCGAGAATGGTATCGCTCATCTGAGCGCGCGCTCCTTGAAGCGCGAGGGGGCCCTGCGGCCGCCCTCGCTAAATTGCCTGCGAACTGCGGGCGCGGGCTTGTCCCGCGCCGATCGCAGATCCTGCTGACGGTCTCTTACGTTACATGCCCGCGGGCCGCGGCGGCCTCTGGGAATCCGGGATGTCGCGATACACGTCGTCGTACGGCTGGAACCCGCTCTTGACGACCACGTCGTAGACGTTGTCCTTGTTCACGCTCACGATCGGGAGGAACTTGCAGGGAACCGTGCCCTGCGCCGACTTGTCACCCGTGAGGAGCGCGAGAGAGATGTTCTGGAGCCCGTCGATCGGCTCGTTGTTCGCGAGCTTGATCGCCGTGTCGATCGCGAGCGGCGAGAGGAGCCGCACGTCCTTGAACACGGTCATCGTGAGCTCGCCCTTGACGATCGAGTTGCATCCGGCGGCGGTCGCGTCCTGTCCGGAGAGGGGCACCTTGCCGGCGAGGCCTTGCGCCTTGAGGGCCTGAAGCGCGCCGAGCGCCGTGTCGTCGTTGGAGGAGACGACCGCGTCAATCTGGTTGTTGTTCGCGGTGAGGATGTTCTCCATGATCGACTCGGCCTGGGTGCCCGACCAGTTCGGAACCCACTGGTCCGCGACAACCTTGATTTGGCCGTTGTCGATGAGAGGCTGGAGGACGTCCATCTGGCCCTGGCGGAACAGCTTCGCGTTGTTGTCGGTGGGGCTTCCGCCGAGCAGCACGAAGTTGCCGTGATTCACGACGGCGAGAACGCCTTTTGCCTGCGCCTCTCCGACCGCAACGTTGTCGAACGACAGGTAGGCGGCCAGTTTGTCGGACTTGATCAGACGGTCGTAGGCGATCGTCTTGATGCCGGCTGCCGCGGCGTCGTTCACCGCGCTCGCGGCGGCGCTGCCGTCCTCGGCAACGATGATGAGGACCTGGACTCCCTGGGTGATCATGTTCTCGATCTGGTCGTTCTGCAGCTTCACGTCATGGTTCGCGACCTGAGAAATCACCTGGATGCCCTTCGCATAGGCGAGCTTGGTCATCAGCGCGTCCTCGACCGGCCACCGCGGAGTCTCAAAGTCCGAGAAAGAAAGGCCGATCTTTATGTGGCCTCCCTTCGCCGCTGAGCCCTGCTCCGAGGATCCGTTGGCAAAAGCCATCGCGGATGCGACGAGCAGGGTAAGAAGCACGATGAGTGCCTTTTTCATTCCGAATCTCCCTCATTTTTTGCGCGCGGTCGGCCGGCGGAGCATTCGCTCTCGTCTCCCGCCTGAAGCCGCGCATTCACAAGGATTCGCGCTCGTAAGCCCCTTGCTGCGGACCGAAGGCCGCAGTAGTACCCGCCGGGGCGGCGCAGCAAATCCTGCTTCGGTCGAATCGTCGCCTCCGTGCGCCCGCCGGCCGCGCTTTTCCAAGGGCGTCCGACGCGTTTCGCCGCGCACTGCGACGATATCCTGAAATTATACAACGGTCCCTTTCCGTCTTGCCTGCGATTCTGTATCTCTTGTCCCTTGCACCTCCCTTGGTTTCCAAACTGCCTTCATTCCAGGCGACGCGCTCCGGGAGCGACGAGCGTCGAGGATCTCGGCGCTTCGCCCCTCTCGCGGAGCGCTCCGGGGATTTCCGCCGCGCGCGGGGAGCCGCCTCCTGCCCTCCCCGGTCCCCCGAAATCGCGAAGTCTGCCCGCCGCGGAGCGAAGCGCCTCCGCCGCGCCCGACGTGCCGGTAATGCAGGAGTGCACGGCAAAACCGACGATCTTCTCGAACTCGCGCTCCGAGAGTCCCGCCTCCCGGAGACTGTCCGGAAGCCAGCGCCTGCGGTTGCAGCCGAAGCTCTCGAGGGATTTCGCGAGCCACGGATAGATGTCGAGGAGCTCCGAGCTCTTATAGAGGGAAAGCGAGGACGTCGAGGCGCCGAGCACGGTCGAGGGGATCGCCATTTCCTTGCCGGTGGCCCAGCTCATGAATTGGAAGGCCGCGGCCTTCCGGTCGCTCGCCGGGTTCATGCCGAGCGACCAGCCGCCGAGCAGTCCGGCCTTCCCCGGCACGAGGCCGTAACCGAGCTTGCCGACGACCTTCGAAACGCTTCGGTCGGCGATCTGCGTGGCGTGGGCGACGAAGAGCATCATCATCGCGGCGTCGCCGGCGAGAAACTCCGCGACCTGCTCGTCCCAATAGTGGAGCGACGACCCGACGGAGGCGTACTCGAAGCTGTCGCTGTAGCTTTCGAGCGCCTTGATGGCCTCCGGACTGTCGAGCGTCACGTTTCCCTTCGAGTCGAAAACGTCGCCGCCGTGCCCCCAGAGGCGCGGAAGGAACTCGCAGACCGCGCCGCTTGAGAATCTTCCGCCGAGCGTGGTGCCGAAACGAACCGGCGAGTCGGGATTATGCGCTCGGCTGAAGAAGCTCGCGACCTCGTTGAACTCGCCCCACGTCTCCGGGGCCTTGAGCGCCGAGCGGCGCTGCTGGTAGTACTGCCGCCTGATGCCGTCGTCTTCGATGAGATCCTTGCGATAGAAAAGCAGCTGCGTGTCGAGCAGATAGGGAAGGGCGTAATAGTGCCCCTCGGAGAGGGCGTACGTCGCGATGATCCCGGGAACGAGATCGGAGATCGCCTCGGGAGCCTCCTTGAGATACCCGTCGAGGCACTCGAGCCTCCCTTCCCGTACGATCTCCGGAAGCCACGGCGTGTCGACTTGAAACACGTCGATGCCCTCGTATCGGTCGCCCGAGGAGATCGCCTCGTAGAGATCGTCGTACTCGAGAGTCTCGATCCCGACGTCGACGTTGGAGAGGCTCCGGAAGTTCGGCAGGAGCGACTGCAGCGCCTCGGCGCCCGTGCTCCTGAGCGCGAGCACGCGAAGCGGCCTCGACGGCGTCGCGGTCTCGACGGCGCCCGACTGGGCCCGTCGCGAGGGAGCGGGAGTCTCGACCCCGACGCGCCGGGGCCGGAGGAAGCCGTGGTCGAAGTTCTCGAGCAGGAGCTCGGCGGCGACCTCCCCGAGCTTGATCGACGAGCGCCCGACTTGGGTGATGCCCTCGTAGGCGGCGCCGGTCCACGAGTTCTCGCTGAGACTGACGAAGTCTGGCCTCTTCTGGCCCGGCTCGGCGCCGACCGCGTACGCCTTCATCACGCCCTCGACGATCTGGGTCGACGTCGCGACGACCGCGTCGACCGCGCGGGAGGAGCGCAGCACCCTCATCGCCCCGCGGAAGGCGCTTTCGCGATCGTAGCTCGTGACGACGAGGTGGTCGGCGCCGAGCGCTATGCCGCGCCGCTCGTGGGCCTCGACGAAGGCGCGGATGGCATGCCGCTCGCTCGTGTACTCGTCGGGGCCCGTAAACAAAAAAAGATTGTGCGCGGGACCGTCGAGAAGGCGCTCGACGACCGGGGTGAGCGCGGCGTAGGTGTCGGCGTAGGCGAAGTTGTAGAGCTGCTCCTCGTGCTCGCGCTCGACGAAGACGACTTTTACGTCCCGCGCCCGCAGCCGCTCGAAGCAGTCCTTCGCGCTCGGCTGGCACGTCGCGATGACGACGCCGTCGAACCGCTTCCTCAATATCTGGTCGAGGACGAGCCGCTCCTTGGCGGCGATCTCGGTCGTGATGAAGAGCCCGACGGAGTACCCGCTCTCGACGAGCACGCGCTCGATTCCGGTGAAGATCTGAGAGAAGTGCGAATCGACGATGTTCGGAAGGATCACCGCGACCGAGCGCGTCGAACTCGTCTTCAGGCTGCGGGCGTTCGCGTCGGGAACGTAGCCCGCCTCGCGGATCGCCTCTTCGACCCTCCGAGCCTTGCTGATGCTGACCCCGGGCCGCCCGTTCAGCACGTTGGAGACCGTCCCGTGCGAGACTCCTGCGATCCGAGCAATGTCCTTGACTGTTGCCATGTGTTGGAGAGCCTCACTCAATGATTAAATGGAACGATCCAAAAACAGCATGGGAATTGTCCCATGGTTTCACGCATATGTCAAATATTTTCGCTGGCTACGGAGCGTTCCCGAGATTGGATATATTCAGCGTTTTGGTACGAACGAAAAAGATCCGGCCTCCGAAGGCTCCCCGGTCCGGGAATGCGAAAGCGCGTCGTCGCTGCTCCCTTGCGGCCCCGGGTGTTTTCGGTTACCGGACACCTGAGGTATAATCGGGTATGCCGTTTACCATCCTCATCGTGGACGACGAGCTTGAAGTGTGCCTGTCGCTCAGCGAGGTGCTTCGCACGAAAGGGTACGAAGCCGTCTACGTAAACGATCCTCTGAACGTCCGGGGTCTGCTCGCGAGGCGGAGCGTCGACCTCGTCATCATGGACGTCCGGATGCCCTCGATCGGCGGGATGGATCTCCTGAAGATCATCCGCAAGTCCCAAGGGTCGCTTCCCGTCATCATGATCTCGGGTTACGCCTCGATCGAGAGCGCCGTTCGGGCGATGAAGTACGGCGCCCTGAACTTCTACGCGAAGCCGATCGAGCTCTCCGACCTCCTGCGGGAGATCCGCCAGCTCGAGCAGCTGCCGGTGCGCAGGCGGCCGGTCACCAAGACCGACACCATCGTCACCGAGAACGCGAAGATGCGCGAGGTCCTGAGCCTCGTCGAGAAGGCCGCCCCGACCGAGGCGTCGGTCGTCATCGCGGGGGAGAGCGGCACGGGCAAGGAGTTGATCGCGGATCTTCTCCACCGCGGGAGCGGCAGGCGTCACAACGCCTACATCAAGATCAACTGCGCCGCGATTCCCGACGGACTGCTCGAAAGCGAGATGTTCGGCCACGAGAAGGGAGCGTTCACCGACGCGCAGTCGCAGCAGAAGGGCAAGATCGAGCTCGCACACGGAGGCACCATTTTCTTCGATGAGATCGGCGACATGAGCCTGAAAACCCAGGCCAAGATGCTCCGTGTTCTTCAGGAAAAGCAGTTCACGCGGCTCGGCGGCTCGGAGCCGGTGCGCGCGGACTTCCGGATCATCGCCGCTTCGAACAAGGCGCTCGATCAAATGATCATGCAGGGCGCCTTCCGGGAGGACCTCTACTACCGCCTTTCGGTCATCACGCTGAGGCTGCCGCCGCTTCGGGAGCGCGCGGAGGACGTGGTCCCGATCGCGACGCAGTTCATTCGGGATTTTAACGAGATCTACGCGAAAAACGTCGCCGGGCTTTCCGATCGGGTCGCCGACCTCCTCACGCGTCACAGCTGGCCGGGGAACGTGCGGGAGCTGAAGAACATCATCGAGCGCGCGGTGATCTTCTGCGAGGGCGAACGCATTCAGATCGACGACCTTCCCGAGCAGTACCGGATCGCCGGGGTCAACGCCTCCGAAGGCCTGAACGGGTTTCCCAACGAGAGCGCGAGAAGCGTCATTCTCGAGGCGCTCAAGCGGACGAACGGCACCAAGGGCGAGGCGGCGCGCCTCCTGAACATCACCCGCAAGACTCTCTACAATAGAATGAAGCGTCTGAACCTCGAGTGACCCGGGCTTCCAGCCGGCGCGCGTTTCGTGTGCCCGGGCGCGCTCTCGTCGGGGCAGCGAGAGGCGCGCGGAACCCTTCCGGCGTTTTACAGTTCTTTTACAGCCGGGCTCCCCGGATCGTGGTATCCTCCTACCAACCGATTGCCCGAGGAGAACGCACATGTCCGAGAAACCCGCCTGGGTCGCGGAGCTCAAGCGATTCGAGCAGCCGAGCGTGCGAAAAGCTTCGCTGCAGATCGCCGACACGCTCGTTCCGTACCTGGCGCTCCTGACGATCATGTATTTCACGGTCGTCTGGCGCCTTCCGTACTGGGCGACGCTGCTCATCTCGATCCCCGCGGGGGGATTCCTCGTCAGGCTGTTCATTCTCTTTCACGACTGCTGTCACGGATCGTTCGTGCCGACCCAGCGCTTCATCAAGATCCTCGGGAACATCCTCGGCGTGTTCGTTTTCACTCCGTTCGCGGATTTCAGGCATACCCACGGCATTCACCACTCCACCTCCGGCAACCTTGACCGCCGCGGCGTGGGCGACGTTTGGACCATGACCGTCGACGAGTACGCGGCAAGCTCGCTCGTGCGGCGTCTCGCCTACCGCGCGTTCCGCAACCCCTTCATCATGTTCGGCCTGGGTCCGCTCTACACCTTTCTCATCAACCATCGCATTCCGCGTCACATCGCGTCGCGGGCCCAGCTCATGAACGTCCTGTACACCGACGCGGCGCTCGCCGCCGTCGTGGTCGCCGCGTCGCTCCTCATCGGCGTGAAGACGTACGTCATGGTCCAGCTTCCGGTCCTGTTCTTCGGAGGCATGGGCGGAATCTGGCTGTTCTACATCCAGCATCAGTTCGATCCCGCCTACTGGGCGCGATCGGAGGAATGGGAGTCGATGGAGGCGGCGCTTCAGGGCTCCTCGTACTACAAGCTTCCGGCGGTTCTCCAGTGGTTCGCCGGCAACATCGGCTACCATCACGTCCATCACCTGCGGCCGCGAATTCCGAACTACAATCTGCGCCGCTGCGTGATGGAAACTCCCGAGCTCCAGCTTCCCGATCCGCTGACGCTGTGGCCGAGCCTCAAATCGGTCAGGCTCAACATCTGGGACGAGCGGCGCAAGACGCTCCTCAGCTTCGGCGAGATGCGCCGGCAGCTTCGAGGCGAGAAACGGGCGCTCCTCCTCGCAAAGCTATCCGCGCCCGCTACACCTTCACGGCCCGACTGACGTAATCCGAGTAGTCCGAGACGTGGGGCTCGTAGGGGCGATCCAGGAGCGGAGAGGAGATCAGGAAGTCGGCGGTGGAGCGGTTGCAGGCGCTCGGAATGTTGTAGAGGACGGAAATCCTGAGGAGCGCCTTCACGTCCACGTCGTGCGGTTGCGGCTCCATCGGATCCCAGAAGAAAATGAGGAGGTCCACGCCGCCTTCGGCGATCAGCGCGCCGAGCTGCTGGTCGCCGCCGAGCGGGCCGGACTTCAGCATGGTCATCGGATGGACCATCGGGCGCGAGCCGTCCATCTTCCGTCGCAAGGTTTCCTCGACCAGCTTGCCGGTCGTTCCGGTGCAGATGATCTTGTGGTCGAGGAGAACCTCCCAATTCCACGAGACCCACTCGAGCATGCTCTTCTTGCAGTTGTCGTGAGCGACGAGCGCAATTCGCTTAATCTTTTCCATCGTGACGCGCTTCCCCCGTCGCCATAGGATATCACAGACGGGACCGGGATGCTCGACCGATCCGGGCGGCTCGCGCGCCCGGGGGAGTCCGCGTCCCCGGACTCCCCTTTTCGCCGCCCTGCGCGGGGGAAGGCCGCGCTAGACGGCCTCCAAGCGAATGACGTTCCAGGAGAGCCTCGGGAGCGTCACGGTCACCCTGCCGCCGTCCGCCTTCCCTCCTCCCGCCGAGCGCGGCTTCACGTTCTGCGCCGACTTGGTGTTCGAGGCCTTCGGATCCGCGTGATCGAGAACGATATGCTCGAGGATCCTCACCCGCTCGAAGCCGCGCAGGTCGCAGTCGAGCTCCATCCCGGCCTCCGGATCGCGGTTGACCGCGAAGAGGCTGAGCGTCCGGGCCTTCTCGTCGTGCACGGCGACCGCCTCGACGAACGGCACGTCGGTGAACTCCTTCGAGTCGTATTTCGGCGAGCGAACGACCGGATCGAGGACGACGCCCCGTCCGAACGCCGACGCGTGCATGAATGGGTAGAAGATGGTCTGCTTCCACGCCGGGCCGCCGTTCTCGGTCATGATCGGCGCGATGACGTTCACGAGCTGCGCGATGCAGGCGATCTTCACCCGGTCGGCGTGCCTGAGGAGCGTGATGAGCAGGCAGCCGACGAGCAGCGCGTCCTCGAGCGTGTAGACGTCCTCGAGGAGCGGCGGGGCGACCGACCACGGCTCGATGCGCCGATCGGCGTCGTGGGAATGAAACCAGACGTTCCACTCGTCGAAGGAGAGGTAGAGCGTCTTCTTGCTCCGTTTCTTCGCGCGCAGGAAGTCGCAGGTCGCGATGACCGTGCGGATGAAGGCGTCCATGTCGAGAGACTTCGCGAGAAAATTGCCGGTGTCGTTGTCCGTGTTCCCGTAGTAGCTGTGCAGCGAAAGGTACTCCACGTGCTCGTAGACGTGGTCGAGGACGACGGCCTCCCAATCCGGGAAGGTCGCCATGTGGGAGTTCGAGCTCCCGCAGGCGACGAGCTCGATGGTCGGATCGACCCATTTCATGACCTTCGCCGCCTCCGTGGCGACGCGCCCGTATTCCTCCGCGGTCTTGTGGCTGATCTGCCACGGACCGTCCATCTCGTTGCCGAGGCACCAGGTGCGGATACGGTGCGGCTCGCGCTGGCCGTGTGCGATCCTCAAGTCGCTCCAGGCGGAGCCTGCGGGGTGATTACAGTACTCGACAAGGTTCCGGGCCTCCTCCGGCCCTCGGGTCCCGAGGTTGACGGACATGTTGACCTCCGCGCCCGCTCGTTTCGCCCACCTCGCGAACTCGTTGACCCCGACCCAGTTGGGCTCGACCGTCCGCCAGGCGAGATCGAGCCTGCGGGGCCGCCGGTCGGCGGGGCCGACGCCGTCTTCCCAATTGTAGCCCGACACGAAGTTGCCGCCGGGGTAGCGGATGAACGGCACGCCGAGCTCCCGTACGAGCTCGGTCGTGTCGCGCCTGAAGCCCTCGTCGTCCGCGGTCGGGTGCCCGGGCTCGTAGATGCCGCCGTAGACCGCCCGGCCGAGGTGCTCGAGAAACGAGCCGTAGATGCGGGGGTCCACCTCCCCGACGCGGTACTCCCTGTCGATGATCGTCGTCGTCCTCTTCGCTGCTGCCATTCCCTTCTCCTTGAGCTCCTTGCAAAGCTTATTCAATCTTCACGGGCTCGGGCCATCCGTCGCGGTCCCACACGAGCGGGCTGATTCTGAGCGTCGGCGTCCCGGCGAGCTTCGCGTCGTACACGTGATACACCATCCACCACGCTCCCGAGGCGTCCCGGAACACCGACTCGCCGCCCGGTCCGCGCCATCGTCCCTCGCTTTTCGCGATCGTCGTTCCTCCCCCGTCCATCATCGGACGCCCCCGGCGGTCGAGGTAGGGTCCGGTGACCGCCGACGACCGGCCGACTCTGACGTTGTAGGTGCTGTCGGCTCCCCGGCAGCAGAAATCATAGGAATCGAAAAGGTAGTACGAGCCGCCGCGAAGGACGATGAACGGCGCCTCGATCGCGTCGGGCGCCTCTGGTCTCCGCGCGAGCGAATAGAGCTTGAGCGGCCCCGCCTCGGTCTTGCCGGTGGAGCGGTCGAGCTTGACGAGCTTGACGCCGCTCCAGTAGCTCCCGAAGGCGAGCCACGGCTGTCCGGAGGCGTCGATCACGAGGTTCGGATCGATCGCGTTCCAGTCGTCCGCCGGTCCCGATCGAAGAACTCTTCCCTCGTCCACCCAATCGTAGGACGGGCTCCGCGGGTCGAGCGTCGCGTTCGTGGCGAGTCCGATCTCCGAGGTGTTGCTGCCGAAGGTCGAGACGGCGTAGTAGAGGTGAAAGCGTCCGGCGTAGAAGGAGATGTCCGGCGCCCAGATTCCGTCGGCCGACGGAATGTCCTCCGCGGCCCACAACGGCATCCACGAGAAAACGGAGCCCGCCTCGCTCCAGGTCACGAGATCGGCCGAGACCCGTATCGGGATATCGCGCCCGGTGGAGAACAGGTAGTACTCGCCGCGGTCCCTGATGATGGCGCTCGGATCGTGCACCTCGAGGTACGCTCCCCGTACGTGGAGCGGTCCGGTCGATCGCGCGCAGCCGCCTAGGGCGACCAGGGACGCGAGCGCCGCAAGGAATCCGATCCCGACCCGCCAGCCTGCTTTCTTCCTCACCATGCGGAAACTCCCCCGGATGCCCGATCACTTGATGCCGGCGGTGATCGCGACGCCCTGGGTGACCCTCCGCTGGAAGATGAGGTAAAGAATCGCCGTCGGAAGCGCGGCGAGAACCGCGGAAGCCATGATTCTCGGATAGGCGATCCCGTACCACGACTGCACCTGGGTGATTCCCACCGGGATGGTCATCATGGGCGTGGAGGCGATGATGATGAACGGCCAGAAGAAATTGTTCCACGCGAAGAGGAACAGGACTATGGCGAGCGCCCAGGTGATCCCCAAGTTCAGGGGCAGAAATATCGTGAACAGGATGCGAAAATCGCTCGCGCCGTCCATCCTGGCGGCGTCGCCGAGCTCCTGCGGCATCTGGTCGAAGAATTGCTTGTAGACGACCACGGCGATCGGATAGACCAGCTGCGGCAGGATGACCCCCAGGTAGGTGTCGACCATGTTCAGCCGGTTCAAGAACATGAACAGGGGAACGACGTTCGTGGCGCCGGGAATCATGAAGCCCGCGAGGAAGAAGACGAAGAGCGCGCGGCGGCCCCGGAAAGCGATCTGCGAGAGCGCGTAGGCGCACATCATCGTGAGGAACAGGACGAGCACGTCGATGGCGAGGGACGTGACGACGCTGTTGAAATACCACCGGATGATCGCGGTATTCGCGATCACGTACTTGAAGCTGTCGAGAATCGGCGGGGACGGCACCCACACCGGCGGAATCTTGACCGTCTGCGTGTCGACCGAGAGCGACGTGTTGAGCGCCCAGTAGACCGGAAAGACCCACACGACGGCGATCGCGACGGTGATGGCCGTGACGACGGCCGAGGAGGCCGAGAATCTCCTCCGCCTCATGGGTTCCCCCGGAATCTGAGAAGCCTGATCTGCGCGAGCGACGAGACGAGAATGAGCACGAACAGCGCCATGGATATGGTCGTCGCGTAGCCGCCGTGATGCAGCTGAAACGCCTGGATGTACATGTACTGTATCGTGACGATGGTCGAGTTGTACGGACCGCCGTTCGTGAGGAGATAGACCTGGTTGAAGATCTGCCACTGCGCGATGAGCTGGAGAACGAGGACGAGCGAGGTGACGGGCCACACGAGCGGCCAGGTGATGTAGCGGAAGGCCTGCAGTCCGCCGCTCGCCCCGTCGAGGGCGGCCGCTTCGTAGTATTCCTGCGGAATCGACTGAAGCCCCGCGACGAACAGGAGAATATTGAATCCCACGGTCCACCAGATCGTGACGAAGGCGACCGCGGGCATCGCCCAGTGGGGGTCCTGAAACCAGTTCAGCTTCGTCCCCGTGAGATAGTTGAAGATGCCGTAGTTCGTGTCGAGCACCCACAGCCAGATCTGCGTGACGACGCTGACCGGCAGGATGTAGGGAAGGAAAAGCATCGCCATGACCGGGCTCCTCAGGCGGCCGAGCCTGACGATCATGAGCGCGAAGATCAATCCGACGGCCGTATTGGGAACGACGCAGAGCAGGATGAAGTACACCGTGTGCCAGAGCGAGGCCCAGAACAAGGCGTCCTTCAGGAGGTGCGCGTAGTTCGCTATCCCGACGAACGAACCGCGCCCGGCGATGTCGGAGTTCGTGAAGCTCAGCATGAGGACGCGCACGGTGGGATAGACCAGGAAGGCAAGGTACACGACCGTGAACGGCGCGATGAGCACGACGACCGTTCGCCAGGAGAAGCGCCGCCCGGCCCGCGAGGGGCGGCGGTCGGCTTTGGTCTGTTCCGGGACCTGCGTCATCTTCCCTCCGTGAGCTCCGCGCCGCAGAAAAGGAGGAGCCCCGCGACGCGCGCGAGGCCCCTCTGAGGAGGAATCGGCTGGTTAGGATCCGAGGCTCTGAAGCTGGGCCTGGAACTTGGAGATCGCATCCTGGACGGTGAGCTGTCCCGTCAGGGCCGGCGTCAGGAAGTTGCCGACCGCGTCGTAGGCGGGGTCTCCCACGCCGAAGACCGGGCTCACGGGCTCGAGGGTGACGTCCTTCGCCGCCTGCGGCGTGTACTCGTTGTTCGGGACCATGGAGGCGAGGGCGGGGCCGTTCAAGACCGGCAGATAGGCGGGAAGGTGTCCGCCGCCGGCCCAGATGTCCGCGTGCTTCTCGATGTAGTTGATGAGCGTCATGACGTTGTTGAACTGCTTCTTGGAGATCTTATGCTTCGTGTTGGCCGGGATCGCGAGGTTGTGGGAATCGGCCCAGGTGTCCTGGTTGTCGAAGAGCTGGGGGAACGCCGCGACGCCGTAATCGAAGGTGAGCTTGCCGTTCGCCTTCGCGTCGACCACGGTGGGAACCTCCCAGTTGCCGTTGAACATGAACGCCGCCTTTCCGGAGAGGAACAGCGCGACCGCGGCGGGATACTGGAAGTTCGCCGGGATCAATCCCTTCGTCGTCCAGTCAACCATCGTTTGGAGCGCGGTCGTCCCGAGCGTCGGAACCTGATCGAGGGTGACCTTGCCGCCGCTTGCGAGCGTTCCGCCCTGCTGCGAGAACAGGGTGTACCACATGCGCCACACGGTGGCCGGATCGTTCGCCGTGGACATCACCATCGCGAATTGCGCGTCGGTCGACCGCTTGATCTTCTCAAGCGCCGCGGTGAAATTGGCGACGCCGGTGATGCCCTGGGGCGTTCCGTCGGGCCCGAGGAGGCCCGCCTTCTTGAGGAGATCCTTGTTGTAGTAGAGCACCGAGGTGTGGGTATCGAGCGGAACGCCGTAGACGTCATTCGCGATCCCGTACGCCTGGCTGATGGCAAGCGACTGCTTCACGAGGATGGGGTTGAAGTCGCTCAGCGGCAGCCCCGCCTTGTTGAGCTCGTCCTGGGTGAAGGGCCTGAGGTCGCCGGCTATGATGCCCGCGGGGAAGTGCGAGAGGTGGTAGGTCATGACGTCCGGGGTCTCGCCCGCGACGACCGCCGTGTGCACTTTCGTGTAGAACGGATCGCCCCAGGTCAGGGTCGTGTGCGTCACATGGAGCGCCGTTTGATCGCTGTTGAACTTGTCGAGGATCTGCGTCCAGCGCACTCCGTCTCCTCCGCTCAGGAAGTCCCACAGCGTGATCTCGGTCGGGCCCTTTGACGCCGACGAGGCGCCGCACGACGCGAGAAGCACGACCGCCGCGACGAGCGTGCCCCCCAAGGCTAGACAGCGTTTAAGATTCATGTTTTACCCTCCACGAATGGCATGTCTCTGTCAGACGTGCGCCGTCACGGATGGCGGCGCAATTCCCGGGATCAACGACCTCGGTAACGCCCTACTCTAGCGCCGAGAGACCTATCTGTCAATATCGATAATTGAGATATAGACCCATATTTCCGGTTTTTCGTCACTTTCGGTATCATATCCAAATTCCGGATCGGAAAGGGCTCTTAAAAAGCATCAGAAATCGTGATATAGTTAGGAGCCATGAAGACCAACGAGATTCTCGTCATCGATCCGATTCATGATCTCGAGACCCTGCGAGGCCTCGCGTCCGAGACGAGAATCAAGATCCTCGGGCTCCTTCATGGCGAGGCGAGGAACGTGAACGAGATCGGGGCGCTCCTCGGGCTCCCGCAGTCGACTGTTTCCGCAAACATCGCGATCCTCGAGCGGGCCGGCCTGATCCGCACCGAGAACCTGAAGGGCAAGAAGGGCACCCAGAAGGTGTGCTATCCGGTCTACAACGAGCTGGTCATTCGGTTCGCGAACGAGGCGAAGAGCAAGCAGGACAACATCATCGAGGTGGAGATGCCGATCGGGCTCTACACAAGCTACGAGGTCTCCGCTCCGTGCGGCCTGTGCTCGACGGAGGGGATCATCGGCTACCTCGACGTGCCGAGCTACTTCCTCGATCCTGGGCGAGTCAAGGCGGCGCTCCTCTGGTTCGAGAAGGGGTACGTCGAGTACAAGTTCCCCAACAACAGTCTGTACAAGGATCGGCCGCTGAAGAAGATCGAGATCAGCGGCGAGCTCTCCTCGGAGACTCCGGGCACCAACAAGAACTGGCTTTCCGACATCACGCTCTGGGTCAACGACGTCGAGATCGGCTTCTGGACCTCGCCGGGAGACTTCGGGGACCGCCGGGGAAAGCTCACGCCGGGGTGGTGGAAGCTCGAGGGCTCCCAGTACGGCCTGCTCAAGAACTGGAGCGTCACCGACGACGGGTCGTTCGTCGACGGCGTCGCGATTTCCGCGGTGAAGCTCGGAGACCTCTCCATCGCCGATCACCACTCCATCAGGGTCAGGTTCGGGATCGGCGAGAACGCCGAGCATCCCGGAGGCCTGAACATCTTCGGGAGGGGCTTCGGCAACTACGATCAGGACATCGTCTTGAGGCTCTATTTCTAGCGCGTTTGGGGCGCCTCCGCGCGGCTTCTCCCGGGCCCTTCCTCCCGCGCGATAGACGATCTCGTGACCGGCCGGCGCGCCTCTCGCCGCGCCGATCTCGCCATGGAAGTCTCGACCGCCTCGGGCAGCGGGAGTCGCGATGACCGCGAGGATTCCCCGTTCGTTGGACAGAGGCCCGGGCGTCTGCTACACTCGGTCGAAAAAAGGGGACTCCCATGCATGCAGCCTTGTACAGACTGTCGCTTGACGCCATTTTTGTCTTCGCGCTCGTGAGCTTCGTCGCGCTGTTCTTCTTCGCCGCGCCCTACGGCAGGCACGGCCGCCCCGGCTGGGGGGTGACGCTCCGCGAGAAGATGGGCTGGCGGATCATGGAATCGCCGGCGGTCGCCGTGATTCTTCTCTGCTTCCTGCTCGGCGGCCGCTACGACCTCATGTCGATCATATTCATCGCGATCTGGGAGTCGCACTACCTGTACCGAACCTTCCTCTTCACCGCGCTCATGCGCGAGGGCGAAAAGCGGTTCCCGGTTCTCATCATGGCGCTTGCGATCGTGTTCAACGTCCTGAACGGATACGCGAACGGCTTCGGACTGTTCCTCTCCGGCGGCCGGTACAGCCTCTCGTGGCTCCTCGATATCCGCTTCATCGCGGGAGTCGCGCTGTTCGCCGCCGGCTTCGCGATGCACGCGGCGGCGGACTCGGCGCTGCGCGGCCTGCGAGCGGCCGGGAAGACCGGCTACTCCATTCCCGACGGAGGGATGTTTCGCCTCGTGTCGTGCCCCAACTACCTCGGGGAGATCGTCGAATGGTCCGGGTGGGCGCTCCTCTGCTGGTCGCCGGCGGGGCTCGCCTTCGCGCTCTTCACGTTCGCGAACCTCTTTCCGCGCGCCCTCTCCCATCACCGATGGTATCGGCGCGAGTTTCCCGATTATCCGCCGCGGCGAAGGGCGATCATTCCCTTCATCCTCTAGCGCGCCACCACGCCACGGTGTCCGACAGCGTCTCGCGCAGCGGGCGCGGCCGGTATCCGAGCTCCCGCCGCGAACGGGCGGGCTCGAAGCGGGCGCCGGTTTGGAGAATGCGGATCGAGTTCGGCGTGTAGAGGGGAATACGGCCCGAGACGGCCGAGAGCGCGAGAAGCACGGCCGCCCCCGAGATCGCAAGCCAGACGGGCACCTTGAAGGGAGGCGGTCGAACCCCCGAGACTTCGGCCAGGAGCCGCATGAGCTCGGAGACGGTGACTTGGTGTCCGGTGAGGAGGTACCACTGACCGACGCTTCCGCGATCGAGGGCGGCGAGGATGCCGTCCGCCACGTCGCGAACGTCCACGAAATCGAACCCTCCGCTCAGGTAGGCCGGCAGCCTCCGGCTCACGAAGGATCGAACGAGCCGCCCGGTGAGGGAGCCTGAGAAATCGCTTGGACCGATGAAGCCGCTCGGCACGGCGACCACCGCCTGAAGGCCGCGCTCGCGAGCCGCGTCGAGCACCGTGAGGGTGGCGAGCGCCTTCGTCCGGCCGTAGACCATCGTCGTCTTGTAGGGATCGAAATGATCCTGGTTGTCGTCGGTGATCGTTTTCGAGCGGAGGTCGAACGCCTCGACCGAGCTCACGAAGACCGCCCGCTCCACGCCCGCTTTCAGCGCCGCCTCGACGACGTTCTCCGTGCCCCGGATGTTGACCTCTTCAAGACGCCTGCGGTCGGCGTTCCGGGTCGATATGAAGCCGGCCGCGTGAATGAGGCGGGTCGCGCCCGAGAAGGCGCGATCGAGGGAGGCGGGGTCGAGGAGATCGCCCCGAGCGCGCTCCACATCGAGGCCCGACAGGGCGGGCGGATCGGCCTCCCGGACGAACGCGCGCACCCGGGTCCCCCGCTCGACGAGCTTGCGGACGAGAACGTTTCCGAGATGTCCCGACGCCCCGGTGACGACGACCATCCGGCGGAGTATAGCGGATAGTCCGAGCCTCGTCCAAGAGAACGTCGAGGCCAGTCTGGGCGAGGCGTTCGCGCGTACCCGGAACAGGACCGAAAGGGCGGCGCCGCTCGGGCTCCGGGAACACGGGATCGCGCGCGCCGCCGATTGCCTTCGCGCGACCGATTCGACTATATTCACTCTGCAATGCGGAGCTTCTGGAACCTCCTCCCCAAACCGATCAAGATCCTCGCCCCCATGGAAGACGTCACCGACACGGTCTTCAGGCGGATCGTCGCCCGCTCGGGGCGGCCGGACGTCTTCTTCACGGAGTTCACGAACACCGACGGCCTGTGCTCCGCGGGCCGCGCCGCGGTGATCCATCGGCTGCAGTTCACCGAGGCGGAGCGTCCGATCGTGGCTCAGATCTGGGGAAACAACCCCGAGCGCTACTTCCGCTCGGCGAAGGACCTCGCGGCGCTCGGCTTCGACGGCATCGACATCAACATGGGCTGCCCGGTGAAGAAGATCGTCAAGAACGGAAGCTGCTCGGCGCTCATCGAGAACCGCGCCCTCGCGAAAGAGCTCATTCTCGCCGCGAAGGAGGGAGCGGGCGCTCTTCCGGTCAGCGTGAAGACCCGGCTCGGCTTCAGGCGCGTGGACACGGAGGCATGGGCCGCCCATATACTCGAGCAGAAGCCCGCGGTCCTCACGATGCACGGGCGGATCGCGAGCGATATGTCGGACGTGCCGGCGCGATGGGACGAGATCGGAAAGGTGGTCGCCCTGCGCGACGCGATGGGGAGCGACGCCCTCGTCGTCGGCAACGGCGACGTCGAGAGCCTCGACGACCTCCACGCCAAAGCCGAACGCTTCGGCGTGGACGGCGTGATGGTCGGGCGCGGGATCTTTCAGAACATCTTCTTCTTCGACCCGACGCGCCGGGGGGCCAATCCGCCGGCGGCCGAGAGGATCGCGATGCTTCGCGGCCACATCGACCTCTATCGGGCGACCTGGGGACCGGAGAAGAACTTCGAGGTGATGAAGAAGTTCGTGAAGATCTACGTCGCCGGCTTCGAGGGCGCGGCGCGGCTTCGCGGGGAGCTTATGGAGAGCGGGGGCTACGGGGAGATCGAGGAACGGCTCGAGGAATGGGCCGCGGCTCAGCCGCAAGGAGCGCGAGGGTGAGACGATTCAAACTGATTGCCGACATCGACAACGATTTCACGTCCGCCGAGAGGATGACGGCTCGGCTCAAGGAGCTCGCGCGCGCGCTGCCCGGCCTCGACGTCGTCGAGGTCCACTCGGCGGCCGAGCGCGACCGAGAGCTTCCCACGGCGCACCTCGTCGTCACCTGGACCTTCCCCGCCGAGCTCTACGCGAAGGGACCGAGTCTCGTCGCGGTGCTCACCCCGTCGGCCGGGCGCGAGCGCGTGGCGGCGGATCCGAGCGGAAAGGTGAGGACCTTCTACGGCGGATTTCACGGCATCCTCATGGCCGAGACGCTCCTCGCGCTGATCCTCTACTTCAACCGGCAGCTCTGGAGAGCCGTCGAGAACCAGCGCTCGCGCGGTTGGGAGCGGGCCTTCTTCTTCGAAGCGCCGCGCCTCGCGCGCGAGCACGTCGTGATCATCGGGTTCGGCCGGATCGGAAGGCACTGCGCGAGGGTCCTGAAGCCGCTCGGACCGAGGATCACCGGAGTCCGGCGGAGCGCCGCGGACCCGGTCCTCGACCGCGACGCCGACGAGGTCGTCACCTTCGAGGAGGTCTTGCCGCGACTGAAGGCCGCGGACCACGTCGTGTGCGTGCTTCCGAGCGACACCGGGACCGATCGGATCTTCACGCGCGACCACTTCCGTTCCATGAAGAAGAGCGCGATCTTCTACAACCTCGGCCGCGGAAACTGCTGCGCGGAGGACGACCTCGTGTGGGCCCTCGAGTCGGGGACGATCAAGGGGGCGGGGCTCGATGTCTTCGAGAAGGAGCCCCTTCCGGCCTCGTCGCGGCTCTGGGGATTTCCCAACGTCCTCATCCTTCCGCACGCCTCTCCCCTGTATCCGGATTTCATGGACCTCTTCTTCGAGGAGCTCAGAGAGCGCCTCGCCTCGATCGTCCCGGCCTAGCCCGCCTCCGGAATGTCGAGGACGATCTTGCCCATCGTCCCCGCGGTCTCGATTCTCAGGTGAGCCTCGCCGGCCCTCTCGAGGGGAAACGCCTCGGCGATCCGAAGCGAGAGACTTCCGGCCTCGAAGAGCCGGGCCGCGCGGTCGAGGATGCCGCGCTGTCGGGCGAGCTCAGCGGGGAGCCCGAAGAGCTGAGGGGAGAGCATGAGCTCAAGCCCGAAGGTCGCGTTCTTGGCGAAGAGCGCTCCCACGGGCAGCGTCTCCGCCGGAGGGAGGATCGAGGCGACCGCGCCGTAGACCCTGAGCGCCTCGAAGGACCGGGCGAGCAGCGCTCCGCCGACCGTGTCGAGGACGGCGTCGACCCCCTGCGCTTGCGACCACTCCATCGCCGCGGCGAGGAGGTCGTCCCGCCTGTAGCGTATCGCGCGCTCCGCCCCGAGTCTCAGCGCGTAATCGGCCTTCTCCTCCGACCCCACCGTGGCGGCGACTCTCGCGCCCAGGATGCGGGCGAGCTGGATGGCCACGTGGCCGACGCCCCCGGTGCCGCCGAGAACGAGAAGGCGCGAGCCCGCGGCGATGCGAAGGCGGTCGTGAAGCGCCTCCCACGCGGTGATGAGGACCAGGGGAGCCGCGGCGGCCTCCCGAAAGCTCAGGTTCCGGGGCTTGCGGGCGACGCTTGAAGCGGGAACGGCGGCGAGCTCCGCGTAGCAGCCCGGCGCCCCGCCGAGCCCCCCGTAGCAGAAATAGACCTCCTCGCCTTCCCGGAGGTCGACAACGCCGGGTCCCCGGCCGACGATCACCCCGGCTCCCTCGCACCCGAGAACGGCCGGACTCGCCCCGCCCAGGCGCGTGCCGTTTTTCCGGCTCTTCGCGTCGACGGGGTTCACGCCGGCGGCCTTGAGCCGGACGAGCACCTCGCCTTCGCGCGGAGCCGGATCGGGAAGCTCGCGGAGCTCGAGGACCTCGACGCCCCCCGGTCGGACGGCCAAGACCGCCCTCACGCCTGTGCTCCGCGCGAGAGCTCGTCGATGCGGGCAGCCTCCGCCGCCGTGAGGGCGAAGGCCATCGCCTTCGCGTTCTTCTCCGACTGCGATCGCTTCGACGCGCCGGGAATCGCGACCACCGTCTCCCCATGGAAGGTCACGAGCCAGTTGAGCGCCACCTCCGAAGGGGTTGCGTCGTGCGCCGCGCCGATCCGCTGCAGCTCCTCGACGAGCGGGCGGGTCTTCTCGAGGGATCGGGCCGCATGCCGCATCCTCATCCCCCGGATGCCCTTCATGTGCCGCACCCGCTCCGGATCGCCGTGGTAGGAGCCCGTGAGGATGCCTTGCGCAAGCGGCGAATAGGCGATGATCGTCACGCCGAGCTCCTTCGCGGCGTCGAGCACGCCGTTACGCTCGATGCGCCGATCGAGGAGACTGTGCTGGACCTGGTTGGAGGCGAGGGGCACGCCTTCGGCGGCGAGGACTCGATGGGCGGCGCGCATCTGGGCGGCCGAGAAATTGCTCACGCCGACCGCGCGGATTTTTCCAGCCCGCACGAGCTCGGCCATGCGCCGCGCCTGCGCCGCAATGGTCGAGAAGCTCGCGGGGAAGTGGATCTGGTAGAGGTCGATGGGATAGGGCGCGAGAAACTCCAGGCGCTTTTCGATCGTGCCCGTGATCGAGCCCGCGAACCGTCCGAGCGGAAGCCACTTGGTGGCGACGACGACCTCGCCGGGCTTCTTGCCCAGAGCCGAGAGGATCCTCGCGACCGCGCGCTCCGACCGCCCGAGACCGTACGCCTCGGCGGTGTCGAACCAGTTGATGCCGCCCGCGAGCGCCGCCGCGGCGATCTCCTGCTCGACGCTCTCGGGCAGGGAGTCCCAGTATTTCCCTCCGAACCCGCCGCCCTCCGAGAACTGCCAGCATCCGAGCCCGATCGGGCTCACGAACAGATCGGTCTTCCCGAGACGTCGTTTGTCCACGTGAATCTCCTTTGTCGGGAAAATACGACTCCGCGAACCCGTCCGGCAAACGTTTCCGGTCGGGACCGCTCGCCGCCGATTTGTAACCGCCCGGGAGCTTTCTTGTTTGCTGATTGTACCTCCTTTATATCCGGGTTGCTGCGACGCGGATGCCCGTCCGCTCGCGGCAACCCCTAATTTTTCCGCGGACTTCGAGGGGATCCGTCCGGGCCTCCCGCCACCGGGGAAAAGCCGACGAGATTTCTCGCCTCGAAAAGGCCGAGCTTGCCGGGACCCGCGCGACGGCTGACGCGGGCTTCAAGAGCGGGCCTGAGGGGCGCCGAGCCTCCGCTTCGGTCACGAGGAGCGGAATCTCTCCGCCCGCGCGCGCTTCAGCGCGTCGTTCGCGAACTTGCGGAGAAGCCGCGCGAGCTCCCCCACCTCTTCCCTGTCCCATTCCGCGAGCAGCGAAGCGATGGCCGTCTCTCGCGCCCTGTCGAGAGCTCCCGCCATCGCGCGTCCCCGCTCGGTGACCGCGACGTCCCTGACTCGAGCGTCCCGTCCGTTGACGCGGCGGGACACGAGCCCCATGTCCTCGAGCTTCGCGATCTGCCGGCTCACGGTCGTAGAGTCGCGACCGCAGAGCTCGGCGAGCTCGCCCACTCCGAGGGGCCCCCTGCGCTCGACGCGGACGAGCAGGGGAAGCAACGCGCGATCGAGCTCGACGCCGGCTCGGGCGATGAGCGCGGCGTCGGGCTGGGGTCTGTTCAGCAATCCGGTGAGGTCGATGAGCGCCTCGCGCAGCTGCGATATGTGTCGCTTCACGCCTTTTCTCTCCTGGAAAATATGTGTATAATACAC
>JASHNV010000144.1 GCA_030041455.1 Spirochaetia bacterium | reverse complement strand
TCAGGAGGGCGCGACGCCGTCGACGATCGCCGCGCTCAAGCACGTAGACCTTCGTCGACGCCGGCCTCCGTCACGACGGCTCATGAGGCACGACGACCACACCTTCACAGGCGCCCGAGGACCGCGTCACCCGGGAGGACACGCCCGTCCTTCAGGATCCCTTCGGGCCCCCGACGGCGACTGTGCGGCCGCTCGGGAATCGCGCCCGACCGGAAGAGCGCGCTCGATCTCTCTCTCGTAGGGACTCTTCGCGTCCTCGTACCGCGCTTGCTGAAGGGCGGCCGCGGCCTGAAGCGTCCGGTCGGAGATCGAGGTATCCGATAGGAGCCGGCAAGCCGCGCGTGTTGACGTCGCCGGGCTCCCCGGCTACCCTTCTCCCGGTTCGATCGTGCATCCGCTGAAAACGCTCGCTCTCGCCGCCGGGCTCCTCGCGAGCGCCGCCAAGGGCCTCGCTCAAGAGGCCCCCCGCGAGCTCATCCTCGACGAGTTCAACGATCCCGGCTCCTGGAGCTGCGCGATCGCCCCCGACGAGGGAGTCGCCGTCGGACGCGCCGTTCCCCGGCCCATCGGCCTCCCCCTTCGGTCGGCCTCCGGACCGGAAGCTCCCCCGCTCCTCTACCGGGTGCGGGCGGACTTCTTCGCGCGGGGAACGCACCGTCTCGCGATCGTCCCCCGCCTGCCGATCCTCGTCGCCGACCGCTGTCTCGCGATCTCGGTCCTCGTCCACGCCCGGCGCGGGGGCGAGCGGGTCGAGCTCATCATCGAGGACTTCCTCGGGCTGCGCCACGCCCTCTTCATGGGGAGCCTCGGCGCCTCGAGCTGGACCCGGCTCACCGCCGTGCTGCCCCCGCCGGGTCCCGACGACCTCTCGGGGATCGTCCAGTACAACGCGCACTTCGACCGGTCCCGGGGCATTTCCATTCTCGGCCTCTCCGTCGAGAGCGCGATCGAGGAGCCCGCGCGCGGCGAGCTCCTCTCCTTCGCCGAGCTCTCGGCCTCGGTCGCGCCCGGGCCGGAAGAGCCCGGCATCGGGAAGCCCGAAGTCGGGGCGAGCGCGCCGAGCCCGGCCGGCAGGCGGACCGCCGAGGCGGGGACCGGAGGCCCGTCGCCCGCCGGGGTCGTCGCGCTCATCGAGCGACGGATGGCCGAGCGCAAGACCTATCCCCGCCTCGCGCGGGAGCGCGGGATCGAGGGTACCGTCGTTCTCGCCGCGCGGGTGGACGCCGACGGCGGCCTCGCGGACGCCCGCATCGCCGAGTCGTCGGGAAGCGCGCTCCTCGACCGGGCGGCGATCGGCCTTCTCAGGAGCGTCTTCCCCGTGCCGAACGACTCCCGAGCCGCCTTCGCCTTCGAGGAGCGCGTGGTCTATCGGCTCGCCGCCCCGTGAGCGCTCAGATTCGCCCCCACGCGAATCTCGGTCGGCGGCATCGGGTAGCCCGCGCTGAGCTGGTATTGCTCGCCGAGCACGTTGTCTGCGGCCACGTAGAGCGACCAGCCGCGCGCAAGCGCGACACGCACGAGCGCGTCGAGGACGAAATAGGGCGGAAGGGAGGTGGTGTTGGTCGAGTCCTCGAAGCGCGCGCTCGCGTAGGAGCCGCCGAGACGCCAGGTGACCGGCCCCCGGTCGGAACCCACGGCGAGGCTCGCCGTGTCCTCCGGGGTGTAGGGGAGCCTCACGTTGTCGGCGATCGTGAGGCCGTCGGACAGGTCATAGGCGTCGAGGAAGGTGTACGCGGCGTCGACGTAGAAGCGCCGGGCGAAGCGCAGCTTCAGCTCCTGCTCCGCTCCCGGGTAGAGCGCCGCGCCGATGTTGTAGGGATGGGAGGTGAAGTCAGGCGCGGTCTCCCAGACGATGAGGTCCTCCATGTAGCGCGTGAAGACGAAGCCCGAGTAGGAGAGCCGGCCGGTGTCGACCACGACGCCGATCTCGCCGCTCCACCCGGATTCCGGGAGGAGGTTGGGATTGCCCGTGTCGCCGTAGGCGTCCTGGGTGTAGAGGTCCTCGAACGTCGGCACCCGATAGGCGCGCGAGGCGTCCAGCTTGAGCGCGACGTCGTCCGACAGCCGATACGAGAAGCCGAGCATGCCGCTCACGTCCCCGGGGGCGTAATCGGAATAGTAGTCGTAGCGGATCGCCGGGACGATCGAGAGCTTTCCGACGACGAGCGACGGCTCGAAGTAGACGCCGCTTGAAA
Source organism: Spirochaetia bacterium (assembly GCA_030041455.1). Taxonomy (GTDB): domain Bacteria; phylum Spirochaetota; class Spirochaetia; order DAHUYW01; family DAHUYW01; genus DAHUYW01. The sequence goes on along the minus strand of JASHNV010000144.1, from coordinate 30,919 downwards.
GGCGCGTCGGGCTGCCGACGTCCGTGCTGAGCGCGCTGTCGTACTCGAGGCTCAGGCCGTACACGAGCGTGAGCGCGTCGCTCACGGAGGCCTCCTCCTGGAGGTCGGCGCCGTAGGTCCACAGCTTGTCGTCGGAGGCCGTGGAAGGCTGCGTGGGATCGTAGACGTAGGCGACCTCGGTGTACTCGGCGTACGCGGTGAGAGACGTCGTGAGGAGGTCGGAAAGGAAATGGCCGGTCGTGTAGCCGAGCGTGCCGCTCAGGCGCGTGTTCTGCTGGTTCGCGCTCGGGCTCGGGTCCTCCTCGGAGCCTGGAACGCCGACGTTGGAGTAGTCGACCGCCCCTTCCGCCGCGATCGTGCCGGAGGCAAGCGGAGCGCGCAGCGCAAGCGAGCCGTCCCCGCCGAGGAGGCCGGCGTTCGCGAGCTGCCTCGTTATGCCGCTCGGGTCCGTGTAGAGGTAGGCGTTCCCGGCCCGCGAAAGGGTCCCGGCGCCCTCCACCCCGACCGCCCCGAGCGCCGTGCCGCCTGAGACCGAGAGCTTCTGCGAGTCGACGAGGCTCCCCGCGTCGGCCCCCTCAGGCGAGCCCGCGCTCGAGACCGACTCGCCGGGAACGAACGCGCCGTTCTCGACCGTCGCGCTCAGCCGTGTCGCGGAGCTCGAGTTCGTGATGATGTTGATCACGCCGCCGACCGCGTCGGGACCGTAGAGCGCGCTCGCTCCCGCCCGCAGAACCTCGATGCGCTCGATGTTGTCGGCCGGAAGGGTCGAGAGGTCGACGGTGCCGTTCAGGGCGTTCGCCACCCTGACGCCGTCGATCAGCACGACGACCTCGTTGGAGGTCGAGCCGCGGATCGACGCGCTCACGACGGACCCCTCGGGCCCGTAGCTCGTGAGGGTAAGGCCGGGGACCCCCTCGAGAGCCTCCGCGACGGTCGTCGCGCCTTTCGCGGCGATGTCGGCGGCCGTGACGACCGCGATCGCGGCGGGCGCATCTATCGTACTTTCTTGAATCCTCGTCGCGGTGACCGCGACGTCCGAGAGCGTGAGATCCTGCGACTGCGCGCCGGCCATTCCTGCCGAGGCGGCGAGCAGCGCGAACGCGAGAGCCTTCCCCTTGTGCATGTCGGTACTCCTCCTGAAGAGACAAGGAAGCCCTCTCCCCCGAGGAATCGGTCGAGAAGCGCGGCGACGACGTTGAAGAGATCGAGCGGGACGCTCATGCCTCTCCCTTTGCCTCGAAGGTGACGTGTTTCCAGCCGGTATCCTGGCTCCCGGATCCTCTGACGGCGCAGCGCCTTCTCATGGGTTTCGCCCACAATGGCCGCTCCGCGCTCGCGCGCAGAGCGTGCTGCCCCCATCCCCGGTTACAGTGGCGGGACCGCTGCGGTTTCGCACCGCATTCCTCATGCTGGAAACTTTAGGCTTTGCCCGAGACGATGGACTCATCGCTTCGCGCTGTCAAGCGGGAGCGGGAAAAAAAGCATTGACTTCCGGCGCCGTTTCGCTCATACTTGACTATGTTGATTACCTTGGAGGAGTATAGGATGGCTGAGTCGCTCGGAACGGTCGATCATTCGAGCCTGCGGGTCAATCAGGCGGCGATTATCGTTCTTCTCGTCGCGGCGTACGTCGCGAACTTTCCGTGGCTTTCGCTCTTCGTGGCCGGGGTCATGCTCGCCGGAACGCTAGTCGGTCGGCCGGGCTTCCTGCCCCTCTACGCGGGCGTGCTCCGCCCCCTCGGGATCGTGAAACCGGACCCGATCCCGGACAACCCGCAGCCGCATCGCTTCGCCCAGGGCTTCGGGGGAGTGGTCGCCGCGGCGGCGGGAATAGCCTGCCTCCTCGGCGGCGAGGTCCTCGGTTGGGTTTTGGCGTGGATCGTCGTGGCGCTCGCGGCGCTGAACCTCTTCGCCGGGTTCTGCGCGGGCTGCGCGGTCTACTACTGGCTCAACCGCTTGGGAGTGCCGGGTTTCGCGAAGAATCCGCCCGAGGGAACCTTCCCGGGAATGCGGCCGAAGAGGCTTGGCGCGGCGTAGTCGTATGCCGGCGCTCCCGCCCTTCCTGCTCCGCCTCGCTCTCGCCGTCCTCATCGCCGCGCTCGCCGTCGCGGCTTTCAGGCTCGTAAGCGCGGGGCTTCTCGCGCGCGCCCGCGCTCTCGCCGCGCGTCTCGCCGAGTTCGAGCCCGGCACCCCGGGCATCGTCTACTTTACGACGCCCGACTGCGTCGCCTGCAGGGCGGCGCAGCGGCCGGCGCTCAAGGAGCTCAAGGACCGGCTCGCCGGGCGCCTCCAGGTGATCGAGATCGACGCCTACGAGCGGCCGGAGCTCGCGAAGGCGTGGCGCGTGCTCACCGTGCCGACGACCTTCGTCCTCGACCGCGACGGCAGGGCGCGCCACGTGAACCAGGGAGTCGCGACCGCTTCGAAGCTCCTTTCCCAGCTCGCGCGCTTCAGCTGAAGCTCGCCTGCGAGGCTAGGCGCGCCCTCTTCCGCCGGGCCTTCCCGCGCCGTCCAGCCCGAATCTCCCGTACCGAGCCGATCTCCTCTCCGTGCCGCTCGAGCGCTCCTCGGCGGCGCGCGGCGAGTATCCGCGGGAGCTCCGTCCCTCGGGTCCTGCGGCGCGGTGGCCGCCTAGCGTCCGCGGCGGAAGCGCCCGGTTTCCCCCGCCGCGCCGCTCCTCCGGGCGGAAGGCCGCCCGGAAGGGATGGTCGATCTCGACCGGAACCCGCTTGCCGAGCAGCCGCTCGATGTCCCGAAGAAGCGTCCTCTCCTCGGAGTCGCAGAGCGTCACCGCGACGCCCCGAGTGCCCGCCCGCGCGGTCCGGCCGATCCGGTGGACGTAGACCTCCGGTTCGTGCGGAAGCTCGTAGTTGAAGACGTGGGTGATCCCGTCGACGTCGATGCCGCGCGCCGCGAGGTCGGTCGCGACGAGGACCTTCAGCCGCCCGCCCCGGAAGGCGTCCAGCGTCCGCGTGCGTTGGCTCTGGCTCTTGTTCGAGTGGATGGCGTCGGAGCGGATGCCCTCTCCGGTCAGGCTCTCCGCGAGACGGTTCGCTCCGTGCTTGGTTTTCGTGAACACGATGGACCGCGCGACCTCCGCCCCCTTCAGGAGCGCCACGAGGAGCGCCTTCTTGTCCCCTTTCTCCACGTACATCAGCTTCTGCTCGATGAGCTCGACGGCCGGCTGCTCGGGGGAGACCTCGACGCGAACCGGATCCTTCAGGATCGTATCGGCGAGCGCCCGGATCCCGGAGGGAATGGTCGCCGAGAAGAGGAGCGTCTGCCGTACCTCGGGCAGAAGCGCGACGATGCGCCGCACGTCGTGCACGAATCCCATGTCGAGGAGCCGGTCGGCCTCGTCGAAGACGACGGTCTCCACGGAGTCGAGTCGTACCGCCCCGTCGTTGAGGAGGTCGAGAAGCCGCCCCGGCGTCGCGACGAGAACGTCCACGCCGCGCGAAAGGGCGCGCGCCTGGGGGACCTTGCCGACGCCGCCGCAGACGCAGGCGCGGGTCAGTCCCGCTCCTCTTCCGTAGGCGGCGAAGCTCGCGTCGATTTGCGCGGCGAGCTCGCGGGTGGGCGCCACCACGAGCGCGCGAGCCTTTCTCGGCTCGCGCCGCGCGCGCTTCTCGGCGAGCCGCTGGATGATCGGAAGGGCGAAGGCCGCCGTCTTCCCGGTCCCGGTCTGGGCGCAGCCCATGAGATCCCTGCCGTCGAGGAGGCTCGGGATCGCTTTGGATTGAATTGGCGTGGGCTCGCGGTAGCCCTCCTCGCGCAATGTCGCAAGCAGGGCTTGGTTCAAGCCCAGAGACTCAAACGTGATATCGCTCATGCGTTTCCTTATAAACCAGGCGATAGGATAGGGCGGGTATCGGGTGAAATCGCTATATCGTATCAGCTTTGATTTGTTTGCGTTTACGAACGTCCGGGAGAAGATACAACAAAAACGGGTCCGTGTACAGGGGTGCCGAGCCCCGGCGCGGTGTCGACATCGAGGCGCGTTCGGTTCACACTACCCGGTCCCTAAGGAACGCGGAGGAGCGGATGAAGGATGCGGATTTTCACGCGCGCTACGGCCCGTGGGCGGTGGTCGCCGGCGGCTCCGACGGTCTCGGCGCGGAGTTCGCCCGCCAGCTCGCCGGACGCGGGCTCAGCCTCGTGCTCGTCGCGAGGCGAACGGAGCCTCTTACCGCCCTCGCCTCGGAGATCGCGTCGCGCTTTGCCGTCGAGACGGTTCCGCTGTCGCTCGATCTCGCGGATCCGCGCGGCTTGGGCGCGCTCGTCGAGGAGACCGAGCGGCTCGACGTCGGTCTCCTCGTCTGCAACGGCGCGCTCTCCCTCATCGGCCCCTACCTGCGCGAGGCCCCGAGCGTCCACGAGCGGCTGATCGACCTCAACTGCCGCGCTCCGGCGCTGCTCTCCCTCGCGTTCGGCGCTCGGATGCAGGCTCGCGGCAGAGGCGGCATCATCCTCGTCTCGTCGATGGCGGGATTTCGGGGCACCGCGCTCGTGAGCCACTACGCCGCCTCGAAGGCCTACGTGCGGGTGCTCGCCGAAGGCCTCTGGGACGAGCTTCGTCCTTCGGGGGTCGACGTACTCGCCTGCTGCGCGGGCTTGACCGAGACGCCGACCTTCAGGAGCGGAAGCCCGCGCCGGCCGGGATGGCTTGCGCTGCCGGTGATGGGCTGCGAGAGCGCGGTCCGTCAGACGCTCGGCGCCCTCGGCCGCGGCCCCGAGATCGTCCCCGGCCGGGCGAACAGGCTCGCCTCCCGGCTCGCCGCGCTTCTTCCGCGGCGAGCCGGGATCGCGCTATCGGGCGCCGGGACGCGGGCCATGTATCCGTCCGTCGCCCTCGGGCTCCGAGCGCCTCGGAAGCTCCCTGGGCGGCGGAGGCATGAGCCGTTTCGTGATCCTGGTCCCGACTGATCGCATGATCGCGCCGAGGAGCCTCTTGAGCGGTACGAGGAGGGGATAGGCTCGGTTGGCTTCGCTCGACCAGTGGCGGCCGATGAGGGTCGCGTAGATCGAGAGCGTCTGCTTCGCGGCGACGAAATCGCGCGCGCTCACGAGCTCGTCGGCGAGCCCGAACGGAAGGCTTCGCGTCAGGGGACCTCGAGCGTACTCCACGGCCCAGACCCCGTCGGTGAAGCTCATGCCGCAGGCCTGGCCCTTGCCGACGTAGATGCGGGCTCCCGGTCGGTAGACGCGTTTCTCGAACTGGCCCTCCGCGTAGTACCAGGCCTCGCCGTCGATGACCGTATCCCAGAAGGCGACGTGGTGGCGTCCCGAGTGGCCCTCGGAGCCGATCGGCGTTCCCCAGATCATGACGTACTCGTGGAGGGAGGCGAAGTAGAGCTTCATCTGGATCATCGCGCCGCCCGCGATGCTGTAGATCCACGGTTGGTTGTCGTCGATGAGGCCGGGGTAGCGTCTGTCGGCCTCCGAGGCGAAGCGGTCGAACATCTGCGGCTTCGGAAGGCCGAGACACGCCATCGCGCACTCGTCGATCACGTCCGGATCGAACAGATAGGGAACCATGCGACCTCCTTCGCCGATCCTGAGAAGCCTCGGGCCTGCGAAGCCATCCTATCCGAGTTCGCGGCCTTCCGAAAGCGCGCTTGCCCCCGCGCTCTCCCTGGGGCATACTCGTAGGAAGCGGATTCGTCCGCGACGCGCCTCGATCCAAGGCGCGGGGAGAGACCGTGACCCTCCACTCCGCGGCGCGCGGCGCCGATATGGTGGCGCGCGCGCGCCGGCTTGGCCTCGTGGTTCCCGCCTTCAACGTTCCCTACCTGCCGATGATGAAACCCATCGTGGAAGCCGTTCGCGACGAGGACTCCTTCGCCTTCGTTGCGGTCGCCCGCCTCGAGTGGATCAAGTTCGAGAGCGGGAGTCTCGAGGCGGTCGCCGAGGAGTACCTCCGCTGGAAGGACGTCCGGCACGTGCGCCTGCATCTCGATCATACGCCGATCATCGACGAGGACGACCTGCGGGTCGACTACCTCCCCATCATCGGCCGCGCGGTCGAGCTCGGTTACGACTCGGTCATGGTGGACGGCTCGCGCCTGCCCCTCGAGGCGAACATTCTCGCGACGCGCGCGGCGGCCGACGTCGCGCACGCAGGCGGTCTTCCGCTCGAGGCGGAGCTCGGCGCGGTGCTTGGCCACGAGGAGGGCCCTCGGCAGTCGTACGAGGAGATCTTCGCGAGCAAGCGCGGTTTCACCGACGCGGGCGAGGCCGCGCTCTTTACGCGGGAGACGGGCTGCGATTGGCTTTCGGTGGCGGTGGGAAGCGTCCACGGCGCCGTCTCGCGCGTGCTTCGCGATACGAAGAAGCCCCGCGCGAGGCTCGACCTCGACCGCCTGAGGGACATCGAGGAGGCCGCGGGGATTCCGCTCGTCCTCCACGGGGGCTCCGGCGTGGACCCGCGCGACATCGAGCAGGCGGTGGGGATCGGGATCGCGAAGGTCAACATCGGGACCGAGATCCGCCAGGCCTACGAGCGCGCGTTGCGCGAGACGGGAGACGTCGAACGGGCGAGGTCCGGAGTCTACGCCAAGACCCGATCCCTCATCAGAGACCTCCTCGCGGCACGCGGCACCCGAGCCCGGATCGAGCTCCCGCCGTGAGTCTCCTCGGCATCGACGTGGGGACGACCGCCTGCAAGGCGGCGGTTTTCTCCGATTCGGGGGAGACGCTCTCCTCCGAGTCCGCGGAGTACGATCTCCTCAGTCCGAGGCCCGATTGGGTGGAGCTCGACGCTCCGCGCGTCTGGAAGGCGGTTCAAGCCTGCGTTCGAGGCGCCGCGCGCGCGGCGACCGGGCGGGACCCGCTTCGGGCGCTCGCGGCCGCCTCGATGGGCGAGGCGGTGGTCCCGGTCTCCAGGGACCGCGAGATTCTCGGCCCTTCGATCCTCATGAACGACCCCCGCGGCGCGGAGTACGTGGCCGAAGTGCGCTCCAGGGTGAGCGACGCCGACTCCTATCGGATCAGCGGGAACCCGGTGGTGAGCCAGTACGGCTTCACGAAGATCATGTGGATCAAGGAGAGCCTCCCCGAGCTCTACGCGCGGACCTTCAAGTTCCTCAATTGGGCGAGCTTCGTGCCGTTCATGCTCGGCGCCGAGCCGCGCGTGGACTACTCGCTCGCGAACCGCTTCCTCCTCTTCGATCTCGGCCGGCTCGACTGGTCCCCCCGTCTCCTCGCCGCCTGCCGGATCGACCGCGAGAAGCTTCCCGACTGCGTTCCGGCGGGCACGATCGTGGGCGGGGTCGCGCCGGAGGCGGCCGCCGCGCTCGGCCTCCCCGAGGGCCTGCCGATCGCCTGCGGCGCGCACGACCAGTGCGCGAACGCCCTCGGCTGCGGGGTCGTCCGGGCCGGGCAGGCGATGTACGGCATGGGGACCTTTCCCACGATCGTCCCGGTCTTCGAGTCGGCGAGGGACCCCGAGGGGATGCTGCGACTGGGCTTGAACACCGAGCACCACGCGGTCCCCGGCCGCTACGTGAGCTTCATCTACCACATGGGCGGCGCGATCGTGAAGTGGTACCGAGACACCTTCGCCCGGGACGAGGAGCGCGCGGGGCTCTACGACCGCCTCTTCTCCGAGCTCCCCGACGGGCCCGGGCCCCTCCTCGTCCTTCCCCACTTTACCCCCCTCGGGCCCCCCGACTATACCCAGGACTCCTCCGGCGTCATCCTCGGCCTGCGCACCTCCTCCACGCGCGCCGATATCCTGAAGGGCATCGTGGAGGGGAACGCCTTCCTCCACAAGGAATCGGTGGACCGCCTCGCCTCGGTGGGCATCTCGATCGATGGGTTCACGGCGGTCGGCGGAGGGAGCCGCTCCGACGCCGCCGTGCAGATGTGCGCGGACATCCTCGACCGACCGGCCGCGCGGCCTTTCGTCACGGAAGCCGGGGCGCTCGGCGCGGGAATCCTCGCGGGTCTCGGAAGCGGGGTCTATTCCTCCGCCGAGGAGGCCGCCGGCCGGATCGTGCGCATCGAGCGGCGTTTCGAGCCGAACCCCCCGACGGCGGCGCGCTACCGGGAGATTTTCGGGAAGTACCTCGAGCTTTCCGAGGCGGTCGGAAAGCTCGCGCGGGACTGGGGGCGCCTCCGCTCCTCGCCTCGGACTTAGAACGCGGAACCGTCGGGAGTCTCGGCGCGCCGATCAGGCGTCGCGGGAAGGGAAGGCCTCGCCTCCGACGCCCCCCAGAGTCGGCGAAGGAGGTGGGCCGCCATCTTCGGTCGGCGGTCGCGGGTGAACACGCCCTTGAAGTTCATGCCCTCCGCGCGGTGGACCGCCTGGCCGGTCTTGAAGTCGCAGAGGTTCCACACGTGCGCCCCGACGACGTACGGCTTGGATCGGGCGACCTCGAGCAGGCGCTCGATGAGCCGGGCCTGGTACTCCTCGCTGAACATCTCGGGAGGCTCGGCGTGGAAGCCCGGGACGGCATCCGCGCCGAACTCGGTGAGGATGATCGGCTTGGAGAGCTTCGCGTGGAGCGTATCAAGCTCCTCCGAAAGCCTGCCTGCGGCCTCCTCGATGCGCCCTCCCGCCTCGTACCATCCGAAGTACCGGTTGAGGCAGACGACGTCGCAGAAGGCGAAGGCCTCCTCGCCTGAGCCGAGATAGCTCGCGAGCGTGACCGGGCGGGAGGGATCGAGCGACTTCGCGAGGTCGACGAGCGCCCGCAGGCGGGCAAGCGCCTCGGGCCGCCTCGAGTGCGGCTCGTTCGCGAGGCTCCACGCGACGACGCAGGGATGGTTGCGGTCTCGCTCAATGAGCTCGCGGGTGAAGGCGGCGCAGAGCTCCGAGCGCCGCGTAAGGCCGGCTTCGGCGAAGAAGAGACCCACGGCGGGCGTCTCGTCGATCACGAGGAATCCGAAACGATCGGCGAGATCCATCATCTCCTCGGAGTAGGGATAGTGGGTCGTCCGGAACGAGTTGGCTCCGACCCACCTCATGAGCTCGTAGTCCCTCACGATGACCGGCGGGAGAAAGCCGCGTCCCGCGACGGGAAAGTCCTCGTGCCGGCCGAAGCCCTTCAGGCGGACCGGCCGTCCGTTCACGAGCAGCCGCTCCCCGTCGACCGCCACGTCGCGAAGGCCGACCGGAAGCGAGTAGGAATCGAAGGGGACGCCCCCGCGGGAGAGCGCGACGGAGAGCTCGTAGAGGTTGGGCGTTTCGCAGCTCCAGAGCGCCGGCCCGGGCACGCGGAGCTCGACGGTCGCCTCCCCCGACGGAAGGTCGGCCTGCGCGGCGAGCTCGGCGCCGTGGCCGGCGAGCGTCACCCGCGCCGAGCTCCCCGCCCCGCCGTCGATCCGCACGCGCACGAGCGCTCCCGGCCCCGCGAGGGACGGTTCGACCTCGATCCGCTCGATCGCCCCCTCGGGGAGGAGGCACAGACGCACCGTTCGCTGAATGCCGCAGAACGGAAAGAAATCGAACGAGCCGTCGGGAAAGAAGGGTCCGCTCGGGAAGGCGTCGAGGGGGCTCGGCGGAACGCCGCCGGGGGGAACCCGATCCGGAGCGAGCCGGCCGTCGACGCGCACGACGAGGAGATTCGCCCCGGCGCGCGCCGCCTCGGTCGCGTCGAAGGAGAAAGGCAGGTGACCGCCCTCGTGGGAGCCGAGCCGCTTCCCGTTCATCCAGACCTCGGCGAGATAGTTCACGGAGTCGAACCGCACGAGGAGCCTGCCGTGATGCCACGCGCGGGGAAGCTCGAAGCGCGTGGCATACCAGGCGGGCCCGAGGAAGTCGCGGAGCGAGGGGAGCTGGTCGTTCCAGCTCGCCGGCACGGCGATCGGAACGCAACGGGGCGGCCCTTCCGCCCAGCCTTCCGCGAGGCCGTCGTCGCCGGGATCCGCGCGAAAATCCCAGAAGCCCGAGAGGTCCATGAGCTCGCGATATTCGTTGATCTTCGGGTACAGCACGCCCTCTCCCTCGCGTGAGCCTCGGTCGCGGGCCCTCGGGAAGCGCGACCGTCCGGCGGGCTCCCTACCGAGAGCCCGGCCGGCCTATGATGTCGCCGCTCGGCGCCTCGCAAGGCGGGGCGGCCGACCGCCGTGCGGTCAGGTCGAGCCCGCCACCAACGCCGCGAGCTCGGTGGCCGGAGCCGGGCGCCCCACGAAGTAACCCTGCAGGCAGTCGCAGCGCAGGGACGGCGCCTCCCGCCGGCCGAGGGAGCGGAGCATGCTCGCCTGCTCCTCGGTCTCGACCCCGCCGACGATCACTTTCAGACCGAGGCTGTGCGCCATCGAGATGATGGCCCTGAGGATCGCGACGTTGTTCGGATCCCCCAGGATATGATGCACGAAAAACCGGTCGATCTTGATCGCGTAGGTCGGCATGGTCTTCAGCCAGCGGAGCGAGGCATACCCGGTGCCGAAATCGTCGATGATTATGCGCACGCCGAGCTCGGAGAGCTGGAGCATCGTCGTCCTCGCCTTGTCGAGGTTCTTCATCGCCGAGCTCTCCGTGATCTCGAAAAAGAGCTCCGAGGGCTTCACGCCGGTGTCGGCCAGAATGCGCCCGACGAGGGCGGCGAAACCGTCGATCTGAAAATGCTTCGGCGAGATGTTCAGCGCGATCGCGAGGTCGACGAGCCCCCGGTCGGACCACTCCCGTTTCTTCTCGCAGGCCCGGCGGAGCACCCATTCGCTCATCGGGATGATGAGCCCGCTTTTCTCGGCGACGGGAAAGAAGGCGCTCGCCTCGAGAAGGCCCTTCTCGGGATGATTCCACCTCAGGAGCACCTCCGCGAGGGTAATCCCGTTCGAGTCGGCGTCGCGGATCGGCTGATAGTAGAGCTCGAACTGCCGCTCGGTGAGCGCCTTCATGAGGTTCTGCTCGGTGACGACGTCGCCCGCGGAGCCCTTCGTCCGCTCCTGGTGATAATACCGGTAGCCCTTCTTGACCGTCGACTTGATCGCGTACATCGCCACGTCGGCGTTCTGGAGCAACGTCTCCGCGCTGTCGCAGTCCTGAGGGTAGACGCTGATCCCGATGCTCGACGAGACGAAAAGCTCGTGGCCGCCCGCGTGGTGCGGCTCCTCGAGCGCGGCGAGGATCCGCTCGGCGACCACGCCGGGGTCCTCGACCGACTTCATCTCCGAGAGGATCGCGACGAACTCGTCGCCCCCCATTCGCGCGAGGGTGTCGTTCGATCGAAGGCATTTCAGCACCCGGTCGGCGAACGAGCGCAGCAGCAGGTCGCCGACTTCGTGACCGAGGGTGTCGTTCACGGTCTTGAAGCTGTCGAGGTCGATGAGCATGACGGCGAGCGGAGAGCCGGTTCGCTGGGAGAGCGCCATGCCCATCCTCAGCCGGTCGGCCATGAGAAAGCGATTCGGCAGGTTGGTGAGCGGATCGTGGGTCGCCATGAACTTCAGCCGCTCCTCGGCCTGCTTGATCTCGCTGATGTCCCGCGACACGCCGAAGGTGCCGATGACCGCTCCGCGCTCGTCGACGAGCGGCATCTTGTCGGTCAGGACCCAGCTGTCGGGACGGCCGGCCGAGGTCTCGCGCTCCTCCTTGCCGAGAATGGACGCGCCGGAATTGAGAATCCACTGCTCGTCCTCGAAGGCTTCCCGGGCGTGGTCCTCCGTGAAGAAGTCGGAATCGGTCTTCCCGACCGCCTCGGCGCGGTTTGAGAGGCGAAAACGCCTCGCCTGGACGTTGCTGATCCGGAGGAAGCGGCTCTGGCGGTCCTTGAAGTAGATCTGGTCGGGGCTGTTGTCGAGAAGCGCCGTGAGGAGGGTGCGCTCGAGCGCGAGCTCCGCCTCCGCGCGAGAATGCAGGGCGCGGGCGTCGCGTACGTGCAGCGCCCGCAGGATGGAAAATCGAAGCCGCTTGAGACGATCTCGAACGACGATGTCCGTGACGGCGCTCGCGACGAGCTCGCGCTCGTCAAGCTCGTCGAAGGAGTCGACGACGAGGACGAGAGGGACGCCGGGGTCGAGGGAGCCGACTTTCGCGGCGGCGCCCGGCCACCACCTCGAAGCGGCGAGGACCGCGTCATAGGCGCCCGGGTTCAATGCCTCGCGGAGCTCCGCCTCGCTCGACACCGCCTCGACGACGAAGTCGACCTCCAGCCCGGCGAGCTCGCGGCGCGCGGCGTCCGCATCGCCGGGGCCGCCGACGAGGTAGAGGATCCGCGCGGCGTGAGTCTTCGCCATGTCTTCCGGTGATTCAGTCGCGCCCAACCGGTCCCCCCTACGAAGATACTGCTCCGGGCGAGGAAGCTCGCCCGCTTGTCTCAACCGCCCGAGGGTTCGGCGTCCGACATACGCCTCGATGCTCTCGCGCCGAGGTCCCCGCTCCCCCTCAATCGATCGCTTGAGCCTTCACCACTATACCACGAAAAAGGTGCCCCGGGGGACTCCGCCTCGCGCGAAGAGGGGAGCCTGCGGAGGAGAGCGCCGCCCCTTCTCAGGCGGGCGAAGGGCGGTCTTGCCCCGGACGCCCTTTCGTGGTATGTCCCCCGCGAGGACGTAGCGATGACGGAATCGGCGGAGAAGTTCGGCCCGGAGCGGGCCGGGGCATACGAGCGACAGAGCCGCATCGCGCTCGCCGGATACGAGGCATGCCACGAGCTTGCGGCGTGCATGCTCGCCGCGGCGCTCGGCGGCGAGGGGGAACGGTCCATCCTAGTCGTGGGCGCGGGCGGAACGGCGCAGGAGATCGTCACGGCGGCCGCCTTGGAGCCCGGCTGGAGGTTCACCGCGGTCGACCCCTCGCCCTCGATGCTCGATCTCGCCGTCGCGCGCCTGCGCGAGCGCGGGCTTGCCGAGCGCACGCGGGTGCACCTCGGCTACGTGGAAGAGCTCCCCCGCGACGTCCGCTTCGAGGCGGCGACCCTCATCGGCGTCCTCCACCACCTCGCGGGCGACGAGGCGAAAGCGCAGCTCCTGCGCTCGATCGCGGAGAGGCTCGACCCCGGCGCGCCGCTCATTCTCGCCTGCAACCACCGCGCCTACGCGAGCGAGCCGTTGCTCCTCGCCGCCTGGGGCGAGCGCTGGCGCCTCGCCGGGGCGTCGGCGGAGGAGCGGAAGCGCGGGCTCGAGACGATCCTCGCGGGCGGCGATCCGCCGGCCTCCGAGGAGGCGGTCGCCGAGCTGCTCGCGCGCTCGGGCTTTAAGCGGCCGCTTCGATTTTTTTCGAGCCTGTTTTGGGGCGCCTGGCTCGCGCGCCGCGAAGGGTCGGAATCCGGACCCGCCGCCTAAAGTCGATCCCGGAGGCTTCGCTCGGCTTGAGGCGAAGGGTCCGTTCCTTCCACAAGCGCCGCCCCTGCCTGTGGGGCGAACTCCTACCCAAAGGAGCGCCGTCGGACTCCTGTGTCCGTCAGGGGACCCGGGTTGGCCTCGAACGCGCCTTCCGCGAAGCCGTCCAAGCGCCTCGCGAGGAGACGATCGCGGCCGAAGAAGCTCAAAGGATCGATCGTCCCGCTTCCGGCCCGAGGCGCGCGGCGAGCTTGGGCGGCGCCGATCGCGATCCAGGTCGAGACGTCGCCCCCTTGCGGGCGCGGAGGTCGTTGAGCGCGAGCAACGAGAAGGTCGATCGGATCTCGGCGCAGCCTGCCTTCGCGCCGGACCGAACCGGGTGCCCGCCCTCGAGGCTTTCAGGCGTCAGCCGCCGGGCGGCATCGCGATCCGGACGATCTGTCCGGCTCCGGGGGGAAAACCGAAGCCGAAATTCGAGACGTACAGGGCGCCGTCCGGACCGAACGCCATCGAGGTGGGGAACGTCAAGCCCGTCGCGATGGCCTCGACCTCCGCCGAGCGAGGAGCGAGCCTCACGAGCCGGCCGGTTCCGGGGACCGGCGGGGACCCCTCCGAGGTGGTCGACTCCAAGGCGTAGAGCCGCCCCCGGGCGTCGACGGCCACCGAGAGCACCGCGGTCAGCTTCGCGGGGAGGGCGTTGATCTCCCCGTTGTCCGCGACTTCATGGATCCGCGCGGCGCCGACCCGGACCGGAAATCCGTGGAGGTTTCCCACGAAGAATGCGCCGTCCCGAAAGGCGATGCCGGTCGGAACGACGTGCCCGAGGCTCCGGGAGAGGTCGATCAGCCTCGTGATCCTTCCGTCGGCGGCGACCTCGTCGATCGCGCCGCTATGCGCCTCGACCACGTAGAGCCTGCCGCGGGCCTGGATCATCGCGAACGGGGTGCCGTCGGGCTCCGCGTCCCCGGGGTCCCCGACGGCCGGAGGATGCGCGCGCCAGAAGGCGCTCAGGTCGACGACCTGCGCGAGCGTGCCGTCCCCCTCGACCCGCATGACCGCGTTCGTCGTTCCCGCGAGCCCGTGCGAGCCGCCCGCGCCCGCCACGAGGAGGTAGAGCGTGCGCCCGACGAACGCGACGTCGGCGATTCCGCTCACCATCCCGCCGGACTTCGCGCTCGTTTGGCTGGACGGCAGCCCGTCGGCGACGACGACCTGCCGCCTGCCGTCGGGGCTGATGCCGCGCACCCGGGCGCTTGCGGGCCCGGCGGTATAGGGCCCGATCGGCTCCGGGACCTGCTCGTACTCCTCCGGCTTGGTCGCGAGGGACGTACCGCCCCTTCCGGCCTCCGCGACATAGAGCCAGCCGTCGGGTCCGAACTTCAGCCCGCGCGGATTGTCGAGACCCCTCGCGAACACTTCAAAGGGCGATCGATCGGACAGGTTCCCGGCTCCAAGCATCCTCCGCACTCCCGCGCCGTCGAGCCCCGGATCCCCGCCGCGACGGCGCGCAAAAAATCATCCCGCGATCTCGTTCACGAGCTCCCGATCTTCGAAAAAGGCCGCGATGTTCTCGACGGTGGTCGTCGCGATGTTCAAGAGCGCCTCCTCGGTGAAAAAGGCCTGGTGCGACGTGATCAGCACGTTGTTGAAGGTCATCAAGCGGGCAAGCGCGTCGTCGGCGATCGTCGAGCCCGACAGGTCCTCGAAGAAGTAGTCGGCCTCCTCCTCGTAGACGTCCAGGCCGGCGTAGCCCACCCGCCGCGTCTTCAGCGCGCGGATGAGCGCCTTGGTGTCGACGAGCTGGCCGCGGCTCGTGTTGACGATCATGACGTCGGGCCTCATCTTCGCGAGGCTTCGCTCGTCGATCAGGTGATAGGTCTCGGGGGTCAAGGGGCAATGGAGGGAGATGATGTGGGATTGCCCGTAGAGCTGATCGAGCGTCACGTACTCGAATCCGACGGATTCCGCGAGCTCCGCGGCGGGAAACGAGTCGAAGGCGAGAACCTTCATGCCGAAGCCCTTGAGAATCGTCGCGAGGCACGCTCCGATCCGGCCGGTGCCGACGATGCCGGCGGTCTTGCCGAACATATCGAAGCCGAGCAGGCCGTTGATGTTGAAATTGTTGTCCCGAATACGGTAATAGGCGCGGTGGGTCTTGCGGTTGAGGCCGAGCATGAGCGCGACGGCGTGCTCGGCGACCGAGTGCGGAGAGTAGGAGGGAACGCGGGCCACGCGAATCCTCCCTCTCGCCGCCGGGAGGTCGACGTTGTTGTAGCCCGCGCACCGGAGGGCGACGAGGCGAGTTCCCCCGCCGCGGAGCCGTTCGATCACCTCGGCGTCGAGCCGGTCGTTGACGAAGACGCAAACCGCGTCGAATCCGGTCGCGAGCCCGACGGTGTTCGCCGTGAGATGCTCGCGAAAGTACCGAAAGTCCCACCCGTCGGGTCGAATCGGGTCGAACGTTTGGATGTCATAGGGCTTCGCGTCGAAAAAAGCCACGCAAATCCGACTCAAGGGCGTACGCTCCTCGGGGCCCGGCGCCTGCCGGCTGGTCGTCGGCCCGCGAAAGCGCCGACTCAAAGTCGGGCGGTCCGAAGACGCGGCCCGCCATGGACCCTCCCGCCGCGGCATCATACCAGCGGGGAGCCGTGATGCCAACCGGCGCCCGCGAGACTCCTCGGCCGAACGTGCGTGAGGCGCCATCGGAACCAAGGGACCTGGTTCCGTCTCCCCGCGCCCGGGACCGGCCTTCCGGGCAAGCCGCGATTGCGGGCTCTTCGCCTCCATGCTACCCTCGCCCAATGGAATCCGGCGCTTTCGATCCGCTCACGCCCTTCGTCGTCTCGAAGGCGGTGGAGGAGACCCTCCATATTCGCCTCGACGGCGCGCTTACCGCCTACCCGAGCTACGTGAACCGCGTGTACGGCGTCGCGGACGAGGACGGCCTTCCGTACGTCGTCAAGTTCTATCGGCCCGGCCGCTGGACGGTCGACGCGATCCTCGAGGAGCACGAGTTCGTCGGCGACTGCGCCGCCGCCGAGCTGCCGGTCGTTGCGCCCATCCCGGGCGCGGGCGGACGAACCCTCCACGCGACGAGCGCCTCGGGAGACGACCGGGAGACGGAATACCTCTTTTCGCTCTATCCGAAGCGCGCCGGACGCAATTTCGACGCGGAGACCCCGGAGGACTGGCGCAGGCTCGGGAGCCTCGTCGGCCGTCTCCACGCGGTCGGCGCCGCGCGCGCGGCGCACCATCGCCTTCTCTGCAGCCCCGAGGCCTCCTCCGCGGCCTTCTTGAGCGAGCTCGAGGCGAGCGACGCGGTTCACCCCGACGTACGAGAGGAGTTTTTCTCGGTCGCGAGGACGGTCCTCGATCGGATCGCGCCGCAATTTCGCGGCGCGGCGGTCCAGCGGATCCACGGCGACTGCCACCGCGGAAATATCCTCTCGAGGGGCGAAGAGGGGCTGCTCCTGATCGACTTCGACGACATGATGACCGGGCCGCCGGTCCAGGATCTCTGGCTCCTCCTTCCCGGCCGCATGGGCGATTGCGCCGGGGAGCTCGCGATGATCCTCGAGGGCTACGAGGAGTTCATGCCCTTCGACCGCTCGACCTTGGGGCTCATCGAGCCTCTCCGTTTCATGCGAATGCTCTATTTTCTCGCGTGGTGCGCGCGTCAGCGGGGCGACCGGCACTTCCACGCCGCCTACCCCGACTGGGGAACCGCCGCCTTCTGGATGAAAGAGATCGAGGATATGAGGGATCAAGCCGACGTAGTCGCCTCTTGACCCCGACGCTACAACGTGATATGCTTCGGGGACTGGCTTGTAGTTTGGCATGCCGCGCCTGCGCGGAGCGTCGGCTGCATGAATGTGTTAGCCCTCAAGAGCGAACATGATTAGTTTGTCGTTGATAAGCTCCAGGAAAAACAAGGAATTTGGGGTCACGAACCCCGAGGGACATTGAATGGCCAACAAGTTGTATGTCGGCAACCTCAGCTACGACACTGAATCCAGCAGTCTGGAACAGTTGTTCGCCCAGTACGGAAAGGTGACGTCCGTCAACATCATCACCGATCGGATGACCGGGCGGGCGCGAGGCTTCGCGTTTGTGGAAATGGAATCGAGCGACGCCGCGAAAGCCGCGATCAGCGCGCTGAACGGCGTCGAGCTGGACGGTCGCCAGTTGCGAGTCAACGAGGCTCAGGACAAAGAGCGCAGCAGCAGACCCCGATCGAACGACCGTTATTAGGGGACTGCGGGTTGGGGCGGCCGAATTACGGCGCAGAAAAGCGCAGACGCGAAGTCGAACGGCAAAAGAAGCAGGAAGCTAAGCGGGCAAAGCGTTTCCAGAAAGACCAGCCAAAGATTGACAACGATCCCGCCGCCGAAGGGACACCGTAGGCGGCTAGTTGTTCGAAAGCCAGCAGGTCGATTGTTTTCTTCCTCAGGTGGGGCGAGAGGACGACCCCGGAACATCGTCCTCCCGGAAGCGGCGCCGTCTTTCCCTCGGGGGGCGGCAGCCGCCGGGTAAAATGTCGCAGACGGATGACCGACAAACTTGACACGCTGAAGAGCTACGTCGCCGACCACGTCACGTGGTTCGGCCAGTCGGCGGTGCGCCTATCGCCGCGCTCCGGCACGGTCGTGTTCATCGACCCTTTCCACGTGCCGGCGAGCGCTGGCCCCGTCGGTCTCATCCTCATCACCCATCCTCACGGCGACCACTACGACCGAAAGGCGGTCGCGGGACTTCGCGTCGGGGAGGTCCCGGTCGTCGGACCGGCCTCGATGGAGGGCGACGGCCTTCGACGAATCTCCATCGGGGAAACGGCCGTGATCCAGGGCATCAAGGTCTCCGCGGTGGCGGCCTATAACGTCGCGAAGCGCTTCCATTCCCGGTCGAAGCGGTGGGTAGGGTACCTCCTCGAGCTCGACGGCCTGAAAATCTACCACGCGGGCGATACCGACGAGATACCGGAGATGGCGGGCCTTTCGCCCGACATCGCCTTCCTCCCGATCGGAGGGCTTGTCACCATGAACCCGGCCCAAGCCGCTCGCGCGCTCGACGCGATGGGCGGCTCGCTCGCCATTCCCATCCATTTCGGCGCGATACTCGGGGGAAAGCGCGCGGGCGACACGTTCTCAGGCCTTCTCGGCGAGCGCGCCATGGTCCTCACCGCGAAGCGCTCCTGAGCGCCGGAGCGGCTTTCGCGCGGGCGGCGTCGATCGTCCGCTGCATCGATCGGCGGGCGTCGCTCGCCATCGCGCGGATCGCCTCGGAGGCGCGCGAGCGACGCAGATAGTCGCGGGGATCGATCGGCTCTTCGATAATCACCTTGACTTTCTCAGGCCGGCCGTTTCGCACGCCGAGGAGGGCGAAGGTCACCGGCGTCACGAGCGCGTCGAAGCGCGTCGCGAGGAGAAACACGCCGAGCTTGAAGGGCTTGATCTCCTGGCTTCCGAGGCTGAGCGCTCCTTCCGGGAAAAAGTGCACGAATCGCCCCATCGCGAACATGCGCCTCACGGGCGCCTCGATCGCGCGAAGCGCGTCGCGCTCGGGAAGCGGGAAGGCGCCGAGCAGGCGGATATAGGTGCCGACGAAGGGTATCGAAAACGTCTCTTCGAGCGCCGAGAAGAAGGTCTTGCGGGGATGGATCGCGCAGGCGACCATCGCGGCGTCGAGGTAGAGAACGTGGTTCGAGACGAGGAAGCGCCTGCGGCCCGCGGGCGCGAGGCGCTCGCGCCCCTCGATCTGGATCCGGTACAGGATCCGCGCGACGAGGTAGACGAGCGCGAGGGTGGAGAGGAACACGACACCCGCCGCGAGCTGGAACAACGGGGAAACGTCGACGATCGGCCGGCCGTCGAGAGGGGCGTCCGTCCGCGCCGTCGCGGTCACGAGCCGTCCCTTCCAATCGAGACCCGGGCCGATGCCGGTCATGACCGCCGAGTACAGGCCGATCAGGACGAGAATGAAAAAGGTGAAGGGGTACACCGCGATCGCGAGAAGCGGCATGCGCCGGTTGGCGAGCTTCATGCCCCATACGAGCGCGAAGAGGAGCACGGGAACGATCCTCGGCGAGACGACCGGCTGCCCGCCCAAGACCCCGCTGAGCGCGGTGAAGACCGGATACTCGACCGCGATCAGGATCACGCCCATGAGACCGACGAGAACGACGAGGCTCGACCCGACCGCCGCGAACAGGCTCTTGCCGATCCCGCGGAACGCTCCGGCGAAGCCGGAGTACATCCGGCAGGAGACATAGCCCTGGGCGTCGAGAAAGATCGTCTTGTAGCCGGCGCGCTTCATCTCGCGCGCCATGGAGATATCGTCGACCGCCGAGCCCTTGAACCGCTCGTAGTCCCCGATGGCGTGCAGCGAGTCGTTCCGGCAGATGATGAATTGCCCGATCGCGAAGGAGAACAGGCTCGAGTTCCGCCGCGGAATCAAGCCGAGCGGGAGCAGGAGCGCGGTCATGATGTAGATCACGGGCACGACGAGCAGCTCTCCGAGGCTCCCGAGGCGCTGCCTGACGTAGGCCGAGAGAAAGCCGGCGCGGTGACCGACGATGTTTCGCACGGCCCACGCGACGCTGTCGGGTCCGTGAACGGTGTCCGCGTCGGTGAAGAGCAGGAAATCGCCCGCCGCGGCGTCGACGCCCTGCTTGCACGCGAAGCTCTTTCCGATCCAGCCGGGCTCAAGCGGCGACCCCTCGACGACGGAGATCCTCGGACTCCTCCGCGCGTACTCCCGGAGGATCGCCTCGGTCCCGTCCTCGGAATTGTCGTTCACCGCGATGATCTCGAGATTGGCGTAGCTCTGGGCGAGCAGGGAGTCGAGGCAGGGCCTGAGGCGCCGCTCCTCGTTCCGCACCGGGAGGATCACGGAAACCCGCGGCGGCGCCTCGTCCGTCGTCCCGGGACGGAAGGTGTGCTTGTTGAGGAAGCGAATGTTCGAGAGCGTCACGAGGAGAAAATAGAGATCGAAGAGGAGAGCCAGCCGTAAGACGATATCGTGCGGTACCATGTTCTGCCGCTTCCCTGGACGGCGCGAATGGCGAAATTATACCACATCGAGCGCCGGGCCGCGCTACGCCGTCTTGAACTTGGTGATCTGGTTGTTCAGCGACTCGCCCTGGGCGCCGAGCCGCTCGGCGATCGACAGCACGTTCGCGACGGCCGCGGAGATCTCCTTGATGCCCCGCCCGATCTCCCCCATGCCGCTTCGTACCTCGGCGCTGACGCGCTGGACGCTCGCCATCGTCTCGCCGATCTCCTGGGTATGCTCGTTGATCGAGCTCGAGCCGCTCTTCACGTTCACCGAGGCGTCGGAGAGCCCGCTCATCGCCCCGAGGATCTGGTCGCCTCCGCTCCTGAGCTCGCTCATGCTCGCGTAGATCTCGGCGAGCGACTCCGAGAGCTCCTTGACCTCCCGGTCGATCTCGGCGAAGGCGCTCGTCATCTGCGAGCCGGAGGCGCCCGCTTCGCTGATGCGATCCACGATGCCCTTCAGGATCTTGCTGATCTGCTGGCTGTTCTCCGCGCTCGCCTCGGCGAGCTTGCGGATCTCGTCGGCGACTACCGAGAAGCCCCGCCCCGCCTCTCCGGCGTGCGCGGCCTCGATCGCGGCGTTCATCGCGAGCAGGTTCGTCTGCGCGCTTAAGCCTTCGATGATCCCGGTGATCTCCTTGATCGAGTCGACGCTCTCGTTGATCGCGCGCACCCCGTCGAAGGTCGCCGTCATCTTCTCCCCGCCGACCGTCACCGTGTTCACGAGCTTCTCGCTCGCCTCGCGCCGACGCTCGGCAATCTTGGTCACGTTGTCGATCGAGGCGATCATCTCCGTCACGCTCGCCGTCGACTCCTCCACCATCGCCATCTGCTCGTGAATCTGCTCGTCGAGGCCTTTGACGCTCTCCGCGATGCCCGCCACCGCCGCGCCCGTCGAGAGCAGCCGCTCGTCGAGCGTCGAGATCTGCCGGTCGATCGAGGTCGCGTTCGAGGCAATCTCGTTCGTCGAGGCGGAGGTCTGCTCGGTGGTCACGATGAGGCTTTCCTTCATCCGAACGTTCTCCGCGCTCGCCGCCTGCACGCTCCCCACCGACCCGGCGAGCGCCGCGATGAACCGATTGAGATTCCGCGAAAGCCTCCCGATCTCGTCGCTCGTCTCCACCGCGAAGCTTCGCGTGAGGTCCCCCTCGCTCATTCCCGCGACGCTCGTCTCGATCGAGCGCACCGAGCGCACGATCCGGTTCGCGATGAAAAACGCCGCGGCGACGGTGATCGCGATCAGCACGATCACGATCGAAAGCCCGACGGCGGCGCTCCGCTGCTCGACGAGCGCGATCTCCTTCGCGATGGTGACGTTCTGCGTGTCGATCACGACGACCGCCGTCTGGAGGCCCTGGCTGATGCTGTAGAGCCCGCTTGAGAAATCGTCGAGGTCCGAGATCGTCCGGGCGCCCGCGCGGTTCGGGCGCATCGCCTCGTCCATGGCGAGATGGAAGAGGTCGAAAGCCCCCGCCGAGCCGCGCACGGAGCTTCCCCCTCCCCCGTACAGCTCGCTCGCGTCCCGGTTGACGGCGAGGAGGGCGCTCTTGAAGGACTGCAGGTTCTCGTCGAGCACCTGCTTCAGCCTCTCGATGGAGCTCAAGGCGTCGCGAATCGGCTTGGAGAGAGTCGGCAGCACCTTGAGATTCCCCACCCGCTCGAAGTAGGAGTCGGTCCTCTCAACCGTTTTCTCGAACACGGGCAGCTGCGTCTGGAACTGCACCGTCGAAAGCTGGTTCGCGGCCGCTATTTCGTCGAGAATCGACGAGCGAAGGCCGATCAGCGTCTGCTGCTCCGCCTGGATTCTCGCGAGGGGCGCCCGTATGACGAAATAGGCCGCGACCGAGACGCCGAACGCCGCCACGAGAAGCGCTATCAGATCGAGAAGCTTCACTCGAATACTCATCTCACGATCCCTCTCCCGGGATTCCGGGGACTCTCCTCCGGGCGAGGGAGCGGCCCCAGGGTAGCCGCGCGGCTCATCGGAGCCGTCTCTTCGAGGAGGTCCGCCTGCCGCCCGCGCTTGAGCCCCGTCGCGCGCTAGGCTCCCGTCGCGCTCCTCGGAAGCTGCAGGCCGACGAGCCCCTCGACGGTGGTGTCGTCCCGTTTCACGTCGCTCACGACCTTTCCCTGAAGCATGACGACGAAGCGGTCGGCGACCTCGTAGACGTCGTGGAGGTTGTGGGTGACGAAAATGCAGGCGATGTTTTCCCGCTTCAGCCGCCGGATGAAGTCGAGAACCTGCTGGGCGCCGCTCACCGCGAGGGCGGTCGTCGGCTCGTCGAGGATGACGAGCGAGGCGCGAAAGCGCATCGCGCGCGAGATCGCCACGCCCTGCATCTCGCCGCCCGAGCAGAAGCGAACGAGATGGTCGGCGGTGGGAATGTTCAGCTTCAAGTCGACCACGAGGCGGCCGGCCTCCTCGCGCATGCGCTTGCGGTCGAGGCGGGGAACGACCCCGAGGAACGGCCGCACGAGCTCCCGTCCCATGAAGATGTTCTCCGCCACCGTCATCGAGCCGACGACGGCGCGGTCCTGGTAGACCGTCTCGATGCCGAGCCGGCGCGCGAGCTTGACCGACGAGATCTCGACCTCCTCGCCCTTCCAGAAGATGGACCCGCTCGACTTCGGCGTGACGCCCGATACGATCTTGATGAGCGTCGACTTGCCGGCGCCGTTGTCGCCGATCAGGCCCACGACCTCCCCCTCGCTCACCGAGAAGCTCACGCCGCGAAGCGCGTGAACGGTTCCGTAGTATTTGCCGATATCCTCAAGCCGCAGGAGCGCCCGGTCGCGGTCCTTCGCCGCTCCCAGGGACTTCGATTCGTTTTTCGCCATCCGTAAGCCCCCTCTCTCGCGCTGCCTCACGCCTGCCGCTGCGGAGGCATGAGCACGCGGTCGCGCAGGTCGAGGCGCGACTTGTTGATGAGAATCGCGAGCAGCAGAATAAGCCCGTTGATGACGCCCCGGAGCGCCGGCGCCACCGACGTCATGGTGGTTCCCGTGTCGATGAGCCCGAGAAGGAGCACGCCTCCGAGGGCGCCGACGATGGAGCCTTCGCCTCCGCGCAGGCTCACGCCGCCGATGATCGCCCCGGCGAAGGAGAGGAAGATCGAGTCTCCCGTCGCGATCGTGCTCGGAATCGAGCGGAGGTAGCCCGTGTAGAGGAGGCCCGACACCCCCCCGAGGACGCCCGCGATCGTGAAGACCCGGAAGTTCATCGAGGTGAGGTTGATGCCGAGCATCCCGGCGGCCTCCGGGTTGCCGCCCATCGCGCGGAGGTAGGCGCCGAAGCGGGTGTGCTGGAGCAGGAAGTAGAGCACCGCTCCGACGGCGAAGAGCACCAGGATCGCGAAGTGAAACCCGAAGATCGTCCCGCCGCCCGGGAAATCGAGCGCGCGGCCGAGATTGATGATGGCGCCTTGGTTGATGACGTAGGTCATCCAGTCATAGATCAAGAAGGTCGACAGGGTCGCGAGAAACGCGTTGATCTTCAGCTTCCCGACGAGAAAGCCGTTCACCATCCCGAGCAGCCCGCCGAAGACGGGCATGAGGATGATCCCCGCCCACGTCGGAATCACCCCCTTGGCCCAGACGCGGACGAGCATGCCGACGAACATCGCGGTGAGACCGGCGTTGCGCGCGACGGAGAGATCCATGTTGCCGCTGATGAGGACGAGCGCCTGCGCGAAGACGAGCATGCCGATCGCCGACGCGTCGTAGAACATGAAGTGGATGTTGAGAACGGTGAAGAAGTTCGGGATCGTGAGCGAGAATATGAAGAAAAGGACGATCATGATCACCCAGATAAGGTTGTCCAACAGGAAGACCTGAACCCGCGTGGATGAGGAGGTTCGAACGAGCTTCGTCGATTCCATGTATCCTGCCTTCGAAGATTTTTGGCATGAAAGCGCGGCGGCCTAGGCCGCCGGCTCTCGTGCCGCCGGAGGGCGGAGCCCTCCGGCTCGATGGTGCTGGAGTTATTTCTGATTGAGCGGGACGTTCGCCCACAGCGACGGGTCGCCCGCGTTCGCCTGGGTGACCTTGACCGCGCCGGTCTGGAACCAGAGGTGTCCGTTCTCGGTGGTGATGGTGGCGGGCGCCCACGCGCTGTTGTTCGACCACGGCAGGATCGTCGCGTGCGTCTTGCCGGTGTTCAGGTTGAGGTCCGAGGCGTTGACCGTGGTCCCGACCTTCGGAAGCCCCGCGTCGCCGTTCTTGAGATACTGCACGAGGTAGTACTCGGCGATCGGCACGTAGAAGCCGGCCGCCTGGTCAAGCGCGATGGAGATGTATCCCTTCTTCAGATTGTCGATGACGTCGGGGGTCGCGTCGACGGTCGCCGTGTATACCTTCGTCGGGTCGATTCCGAGATCCTGCATGGCGGCCACCGCGCCGCTCGCCATGGGTCCGTTCGCGCCGTAGACGGCGTCGATGTTGGGATTGGCGCGAAGCTTGTCCTCGGCGGCCTGCTTCGCCGGCTGCTCCTGGAACTGCCCTTCGGCCTGGATGATCGTGATGTTCGGGTACTGGTCGAGCACGTCGTGGAGTCCCTTGCTCCGCTGCTGCGCCGAGGAGCCGCCGAGCGGACCCTGCATCTCGAGGACCGTGCCCTTCGGCGAGCCGTACTTGTTCTGCAGGTAGGCGAGGATGTCCTGGCCGAGCTCCTTGCCCGCGCGCTCGCCGGAGAAGCCGACGTACATCTTCACGTCCGGCGAATCGATATCGGCGTCGGCGGTGAAGACGGGCACCTTGTGCTCGGTCGCGTACTGTACGATCGGGACCGCCGCTTCCTGGTCCTGCGCCGAAACGATCAATCCGTTGATTCCGCGGTTGATGAGCTCTTCGGCCTGGGTCACTTGGACGGCCGGGTCGCCGTTCGCGTTCTCGTCGAAGAACTTATAGCCGTTGTCGGCCGAGTACCACTCAAAGGAGTCTTGGAAATACTCCTCCCAGGGGTTGGTGACTTCCTTCGTGGAAAGACCAATGGTGTAGGAAGCGCTGCTCATTGCGGCTCCGGAGGAGCTTTCCGGCTGGCCGTTGCCGAACGCGAGGGGGACGGCGATGAGCGAGAGCGCCGCTAGAACGAAAACTGAAACGGTACATTTTCGCATATGGTTCTCCTTACCCGAAATGTAATCGATTGCACGGTCTATCATATGCGACGGGCTCCGAGTCGTCAAGCAGCGCAAAAGGGGCTCCCGCGAGGCCCTTGTCCGCGCGGAAGCGTCGTTTTTCACCGGTGTCTACAATAAAGGCGCCTCGAAGTCACGCCGAGGACGAGACAGTCCGAGGGCGGATCAGCGTCGGAGCAGGAAGAGCGGGAACGAGCGGTCGGGGACCGCCAATTCGGTCCCCGACCGGCTTGAAAGGATCGAGACGCTCACTCAGGCGCGACCGGAGTACGCGGCGAGGTAGAGCGCCTTGATTTCCTCGATGAGCGGGTAGCGCGGATTCCCGCCGGTGCACTGATCGTCGAAGGCCTGCTCGCTCATGGAGTCGAGCGCGGCGCGGAAGTCCTCTTCCGAGATCCCGATCTCGCGAATCGATCCGGGAATCTCGAGGTCGGCCTTCAGGCGCTCGATCGCGAGGATGAGCGCGGCGACCTTCGCGTCGACGCTGTCGCCAGCGAGCCCGAGCGCTTCGGCGATCTCGGCGTAGCGCTCTTTCGCGTGCGGATAGCGGTACTGCGGGAAGGCCACCTGCTTGCTCGGAGCGTCGACCGCGTTGTACCGGATGACCTCGGTGAGGAGAAGCGCGATCGCGAGCCCGTGCGCGAGGTGGAAGGTCGAGCCGAGCTTGTGCGCCATGGAGTGGCACACGCCGAGGAAGGAGTTGCCGAAGGCCATGCCGGCCACCGTCGCGGCGTAGTGGACCTTCTCGCGCGCCTCTTGATTCCCCTTGCCGCCGCGATAGGAGTCCGGCAGATACCGGAACAGCAGGCGCAGCGCTTGCAGCGCGAGGCCGTCGGTGTAGTCGGTCGCGAAGACCGATACGTAGGCTTCGATCGCGTGCGTGACGGCGTCGATGCCGCTGTAGGCCGCGACGCGCTTGGGCATGGAGGCGACGAGATCGGGGTCGACGATCGCCATGCTCGGCGTGAGCGCGTAGTCGGCTATCGGGTACTTGATGCCCGTCTGATCGTCGGTGACCACCGCGAAGGGCGTCACCTCGGACCCCGTGCCGGAGGTCGTGGGGATGGCGACGAGGATCGCCTTCTTGCCCATCTCCGGGAAGGCGTAGATGCGCTTTCGGATGTCCATGAACCTCATGGCGAGCCCCTCGAAGCTGACCTCCGGGTGCTCGTAGAGCATCCACATGATCTTCGCCGCGTCGATCGGGGATCCCCCGCCGAGGGCGATGATCACGTCGGGCTGAAACGCGTTGATGAGCTTAAGACCGCGTTCGACCGTCGAGAGCTTGGGATCCGGCTCGACGTCGAAGAATACCTCGCTCCTGATCTTCATGCCGTCGAGGACCTTCGTCACCAAGGCGGTGTAGCCGAGGTCGTAGAGCGGCTTGTCGGTGACGATGAGGGCTCGCGCGCGGCCCGCGAGCTCGCCGAGCGCGGTCGGAAGCGAGCCGGGCTTGAAGTAGATCTTCGGAGGCACGCGGAACCACAGCATGTTTTCCCGCCGCTCGGCGACCGTCTTGACGTTGAGCAGATGCTTGACGCCGACGTTCTCGCTCACGGAATTCCCTCCCCAGGAGCCGCAGCCGAGCGTGAGGGACGGCTCGAGCCTGAAGTTGTAGATATCGCCGATCGCGCCTTGGGACGCCGGCATGTTGACGAGGACCCGGCCGGTCTTCGTCCGAAGGCCGAACGCGCGCACCCGGTCCTCGTTCGCGCGCTGATCGGTGTAGAGCACCGCCGTGTGGCCGATCCCGCCGAACTCGACGAGCGCCTCGGCGAGGGACGACGCGGCGTCGAAGTCGGGGGCGCGGTACATGGCGAGGAGCGGGGAGAGCTTCTCGAAGGCGAAGGGCTCCTCGGCGCCGACGCGCTCCGCCTCGCCGACGAGGATCTTCGTGTCGGGCGGTACGGCGAACCCCGCCATCCGCGCGATCCGCTCGGCGGACTGCCCCACCACGTCGGGAGAGATCTTTCCGTCCCTCATCATCACCCCTTCGAGAGCGAGCTTCTCCTCGGCGGTGAGGAAGTGGGCTCCGCGGGCGGCGAGCTCGCGCTTCACCGCGTCGTACCGCTCCTCGACGACGATGAGCGACTGCTCGGAGGCGCAGACCATGCCGTTGTCGAAGGTCTTGCTGAGCAGGATGGAGCTCACGGCGGTCGGGATATCGGCGGTCTCGTCGATGACCGCCGGCGTGTTGCCCGATCCCACGCCGATGGCGGGCTTGCCGGAGGAATAGGCGGCCTTCACCATGCCGGGCCCGCCGGTCGCGAGGATGAGCCCGACCGCCGGATGGCGCATGAGCGCCTGGGAGAGCTCGACGGTCGGCTCCTCGATCCACGCGATGATGTCGGGCGGGGCGCCGGCCTTCACGGCGGCGTCGAGGACGACGCGGGCCGCCCGGACCGTGCAGGCCTTGGCGCGGGGATGCGGGGAAAAAACGATCGCGTTCCGCGTCTTCAACGCGAGGAGGGCCTTGAAGATCGCGGTGGAGGTAGGATTCGTCGTCGGCACGATCCCGGCAATGACGCCGATCGGCTCGGCGATCTTTTTGATCCCGTACGTCGGATCCTCTTCGAGAACTCCGCAGGTCAGGGTGTCCTTGTACTTGGTGTAGACGTATTCCGCCGCGAAGTGGTTCTTGATGACCTTGTCTTCGACGACCCCCATGCCGGTCTCTTCCACGGCCATCTTCGCGAGCGCGATGCGCGCCTCGTTCGCCGCGAGCGCGGCTTCGCGGAAGATCCTATTGACCTGCGCCTGGGTAAACGTTGAATACCTCTCTTGAGCAATCGTGACCCGTCGCATGAGCTCGTCGAGATCCTGGCCCGCGCACGCTGCCGGCCCTGTCGTCGGGCCGCATCCTTCGGCTGGCGCGGCTGGGATCATCTCCGTCCGGAATTGTTCGGTACGCATCTTCCTGCCTCCATCGCTGAGTTCAAGGTATCATCTATCGTGATAAAAGTCAATATATTGTGAAATAAAATACGATAAAATAGAGAACTTGGTATTTATTGAATAGATGGGATTTTATTGAAGCGGATTCCGGCTATCTTGACGACGGCACGAGGGCGAGACGAAGACGGGAGCCTATCTGCCGAAAAGGAGCCACAGGAGGAGGAGCCCGGAAAGAGCGCCGCCGACGATCCCCGGGGTTTCGCGGCCCCCGAGGAAGAGCAGCGTCGAGGCGAGGAGGAGCGAGGCGAGGATGATCGAGCCCGCGAGCTTGCGCACCGCGTGCTCGAGGCGCACGACATGCTCCTTGAGCTCGGGCATCTTGACCTCAAGCCCGCCCTTCTCCGCCCGGGCGACGATCGACTCAAGCCGCCTAGGCAGCCCGAAGAGGGCCCTGGCCGCCCTGCCGAGCTCGCCGAGAGCGAGCCGCCACCCCTGCCCGCCCCTCTCGCCCATCAGCTTCCTCGCATAGGGAACGAGACCGGTCCATACGTTGAAATCGGGGTCGAGCCCGGTCGCGAGGCCCGAGAGCATCCCGACGCAGCGTCCGAGGAGGATGAGGTTCTCGGGCACCTGGAACGGCATCTCGTAGAGAAGCTCGCCGAACTCCTTCGCGAATCTCCGCCCCTCCTCGCCGCTCATGCGCAGCATGTCGCGCGTCGATTTCCCCCAGATGCGGTCGAAGAGGAGCTCGTTGGCGCGCTCGAGCGCCTCGAGGTCGGCGCCCGGGAGGAGGAGATCGAGCTTTTGGTAGGCGCTCACGAGCTTCGGCGCGTCGCGGGTGCCGAGCGCGACGAGAGCCTCGCGCAGCCCGGCGAAGGCCTCTGGCGCGAGCTCCCCCGCCATGCCGAAATCGACGAAAACGAGCCGCCACGATTCGCCCCCCGAGGGCGCGACGAAGAGGTTGCCGGGATGCGGATCGGCGTGAAAGAAACCGTCCTCGAAGACCTGCTTCAGGTAGACGTCGAGGAGCCGCCGGGCGACCCGTTTCCGATCGAGGCCCGCCGCCGTGATCCCGGCGTAGTCGGTGATCTTGATCGCACCGACGTCCTCGAGCGTGAGGACGGCGCGCGTCGTGTGGCTCCACACCACGCGGGGAACCCGGACGTCCGGAACCTTCGCGAGATTGGCGGCGAACCGCTCCGCGTTCTTCCCTTCCCGGAGGTAGTCCGTCTCCTCGCGGAGCGACCGGCTGAGCTCCTCGATGAGAGCGGCGACGTTCATGTGCCGGTTCACCGCCCGAAAGCGGCCGAGCCAGGCGCCGACGACCTTGATCGCCTGGAGATCGATGTCGACGATCTCCCGGATCCGGGGCCGCTGCACCTTGACGACGACCGTCGACAGCCCCTGCGCGGCCTCGTGAAGCCTCGCGGCGTGAACCTGGCCGATCGACGCGGAGGCGAGGGGCTCCCGGGAGAACTCGGCGAACCGCGCTTCGATCGGCATCCCGAACTCGGTCTCGACGACGCGGCGGATGTCTTCGAAACGCTCGGCGCCCACCTCGTCCTGGAGGCCCGAGAGCTCGCCGGTGATCTCGCGCGGAAGGACGTCGAGCCGCGAGGAGAGGAACTGCCCCGCCTTGATGAGGACCCCTCCCATCCGCGCCGCGAAGACGCGGAAACGAGCCGCTATGCTCCTGAGCCGCCTCGAGCGGGTGAGGCGCGAGAGCGAGCGCAGGCCGATCCGCGGGAGGACGACGTCCCAGAGGAGGACCGAGAACAGGGCGCGCCCGAAAAAGCTCACGATGCGCAGGTGCCGGGCTTTCAGCATGGTCAAGAGTATACGACCATCCGCCCCGCGCGGCTATTTGGACCGGAGGACGGCTCGTTGCAAGCCCGCTCCCGGGCCCGAGATCATCGCGACCGCGGGCGCCGATCCCTGCGGAGGGGCACCGTAGGTCGCAGGCTCCTGAACGATGACGATCCGCTTGATCTCGTAGACGCATCAAGCGATGTTTCGTCGCGACGACCGCCTCCGCGAGGCTCCCGAAGCCGATTCCGAGGCGGCGCACTCCGTCTTTCCCGAATCCCCGCACATCATGGCGCCTGAACGCCGCGTTCCGAAGGAAACACGGCGAGCGAGCCCGGAAGCGCCGGCCTCGGGCTCTTCGGCCGGATGACCATCCAGGTCATGCCCTTCTTCCCCGGCTCATGCGCCCGCCTGCGAAGCCTCGAGGGCCTCAGCCCGTCTGAGAGAGCGCATGGCGCGCACCGGGCGGAGAATCCGGCTCGGCTGGACGCGTCCGATTCAAAGCGTTACTTTGAATCGGGAAAAAGCGTGAATACCCCGAACGTGAAAACGACCGCTCGTCCTGCCCGCCCGGGGACCGGCGGAAAAGCGCGTCGAGAGCACCTCCTCGTCGAGGGCGCGCGGGAAAACAATCTCAAGTCGGTCGACGTGCAGCTTCCCCTCGGCCGTCTCATCGTGGTCACCGGCGTGAGCGGCTCGGGCAAGTCGTCGCTCGCTTTCGACACGGTCTACGCCGAGGGCCAGCGGCGGTACGTCGAGACCTTTTCGGCCTATACGCGGCAGTTTCTCGAGCGGATGGACCGC
>JASHNV010000143.1 GCA_030041455.1 Spirochaetia bacterium | reverse complement strand
AGCAGGAAGTAGCTGCTCGGAGCGACGATG
Organism: Spirochaetia bacterium; assembly: GCA_030041455.1. Lineage (GTDB taxonomy): Bacteria > Spirochaetota > Spirochaetia > DAHUYW01 > DAHUYW01 > DAHUYW01. The sequence continues at coordinate 17,122 of JASHNV010000143.1, read as the reverse complement.
AGGACCATGCGCGCCGCGCTCTCGTCGGGAAGGCGCGCCTTGTCGAGCCACCACAGGTAGATCCAGACCGACCAGAGCACCGTGATGCCCGCGGTCCCGAGGTAAATGAGGGTTTCTGCCATAGATACACCGTAGCGCGACGAAGCGTCGGATTCAGTATCGTCCCGGAACGCTTCGGAGCTGAGCCAAGGCGATCGAGGTCCGCCGAGCGCGGAATCGGACGGCGCGCGCCGCGGGAGCGCATCGGGAGCCGCGAGCGGAGCCCGATGCGCGGCTTCGGAGTCGCGTGGAGAAGCCCGGCTCCGGGGCGGCGGCCTCCGAATGCGCTCGAGCGGAGAAAGGCCAGAGGAATTCACGAGCTTCGCCCCGGACGCAGCTACGAGGCGTCCGATCCGCTCGGAGCGATTGGCCCGCGAACCTCTCCCGAAGATTCGATCCGCCTCTCGCTCAAAAGCGAGGGCCGGCTGCGCGTAACTCAATCGGGCATCGGGAAATGAGAACCCCGCCGAATGACGCATGCGGGGGGAGGCGCGGCGCTTTTGCGAAGCTGACTGAGGTGTCCTCACGCGAAAGGTCGGGCGCTTTGTGCCCGGGCAATCCGGCAGCAGCGAGCTTGGAGGTCCACCCGGTACCTCCGCCACAGGTGGGTAGCGCTCCGCCTGAAGCGATCGAGGAGGTCGAGCGAGGCCGGGAGCTTGCCGCCTCACCGGGTGAGAACCGGGCTCCCTGCCGGCCGATCGTTCTCTAGAACTGCCCGGTCGTGAGGAGCACGAGCGTACAGGCCTTCAGAACGGGAATGCCGCTCGCCGTGAGAGCCCGCTCGAGCTCCTCGGACTCGGCGCCGGGGTTGAGGATGACCCGCCCGGGCCTCGCGGCAACGATTTCCGGGATCATCGGTCCGACGTTCCGGGGGCCGACGTAGACGCTCACGGTGTCGATCGGCCCCGGTATCGAGGCGAGGCCGCCGTAGACCCGAAGCCCCTCGATCGTCGCCTCGACCGGATGCACGGGAAGGACCTCATGGCCGCGCTCCTTGAGCATCACGACCGCCTTGTTCGAGTAGCGCTCCGGCTTGCTGCTCGCGCCGAGGACCGCGACGCGCTGCCGGCCGGACCCCGCCTTCGTCTTCGCATCCATGACTGCATAAATATAAGATTTTTCCTATACACTGTCAACAAAAGACCGCACCCCTTTCAACCGGGCGAGTATCCGGGGGTGCGGAGAGTAAAGAAAAAAGGACAGCTTCTTACGGGTGAAGCTGCAAGCCCGCGCTTTTCACGTGAATCGAGTCACCCGAACGGCTCCAGCTCGCGCACGGCGTCGAGGCTCTTCAGCTTGCGAAGCGCCCCGTTCTGCACCTGCCGCACGCGCTCGCGGGTGATCTGGAGGACCTCCCCGATCTCGCCGAGGGTGAGGGGCGCGCCGCCTGAGAGGCCGAACCGGAGCCTGATGACGAGCCCTTCGCGCTCGTCGAGCTCGACGAGGACCCGCTCGACGAACTCCTCCATGATCCCCCGGTAGGCGAGCTCGAACGGCTCGCCGTAGTCGTCGCGGGCCTCGACGCCGCCGATACCCTGCTCCTGCCCGTCGTCGAGCGCCGCGTCGAGAGAGCTGGTCGTCCGCGCGTAGGCGAGGTGGCTCTCCACCTTCTCGGAGGAGACGTTGGCGAACGACGCGATCTCTTCGCTCGTCGGTTCGCGCCCGAGCTCCTGATAGAGGTGCGTCGATATGGCGCCGAACCTGCTGATCTCGTTCATCGCGTAGATCGGCACCCGGATGGTGCGCCCCTTCTCGGCAAGCGCCTTGGTGATCGCCTGACGGATCCACCACGTCCCGTAGGTCGAGAACCGGCAGCCGCGCCGGGGGTCGAACCGTGCGACCCCGTCGATCAAGCCGAGATTGCCTTCGTTGATGAGGTCGAGGAGGGACATGCCGCAGTGCTGGAACCGCTTCGCGATCGAGACGACGAGGCGGAGGTTGCTCGTGATCAAGCGGTCGCGCTGCGCGCGGAGCTCCTCGCTCAGGCCGAGACGCTCCTTCGTATACTCGGCTTCCGAGATTCGCTCGGTCGCTCGCGATCGCTCGAGCTTGCGTTCTTTCCTGCGGAGGGCGAGGAGCGCCTTTCCGATGGACTCCTCCTCAGCCGCTCCGAGAAGGGGAAACGCAGCAATCTGTTTGAGGTAGAGACTCAGCAGGTCCATCTCCCGCGGGCCGGAACCTCCGGCCTCGGATGAACCGGCGTCGCCGAAAGACCGGTGTACTCCTGCCATACCCTTCCCGTGCACCCCGCGAGGTCTTTTCCGCAAGTTCAGGGTTGCTATTGTACGGCATGGTCGCCGAAGCGCAATCGGGGATTCTTGACAGGCGCTATCAGGGAATCCCCGATAGCGCCTGCCCCTTATGCGCCCCGGCGCGTCTTTCGGGAGGCGGGCTTCGCGTCCGGCTTGGGCGAGAGCCGTCGGAGCCGGACGATCAGGAAGACGATCCCCGCCACGATCATGAGGAAGCTCAAGATCTGGCCGGTCGAGAAGTCGAGCGGCATCGCGGGATGGGCGCGCTCGACGAGGCGCTGGAAATGAATCGGAAAGCCGATCCCTTGGTCGGGCTCGCGGAAATACTCCACGATGAATCGAATGACGCCGTACCCGATGACGTAGACGGCTATCACGAAACCCTTGAAGGGCTTGCGCTTGCGGAAGACGAGCCAGATCACGAGCCAGAGCACGAGGCCCTCGAAGAGCGCCTCGTAGAGCTGGGAAGGGTGGCGGGGAAGATTGATGAGACTGCCGGGAGCGCCGGCCGGGATGCCCGCTTTCGCGGCGACCTCCCGGACCCAGGAGAGCTTGTTCGAGAGGGGCTCCGCGCCCGGAAAGTACATCCCCCACGGCAGCGTGGTGACCCTCCCCCAGAGCTCGCCGTTGATGAAGTTGCCGAGACGGCCGAACGTGTAGCCGAGGGGGACGCTCGCCACGAGCATGTCGCCCCAATCGAGCACGTCGATCTTTCGCGCGCGGCAGAAGAGGACGATCGCGACCACCCCGCCGAGCAGGCCGCCGTGGTAGGACATGCCCGCGAGGCCCACGAAGCGGCCGGTCTCGTCGAAGGGCCAAAAGATGAGCCAGGGATGCGAGAGGTAGCGGCCCGTCGGATCGTAGACGAGGGTGCCGAAGAGCCTTCCGCCGATGAGGAGCCCGATGATACCCCAGAAGAAAAGATTGACCACGTCGTCTTCGTTCACCTGGAGCCTGCGCTCCTTGATCTGGTAGCGAAACAACAGGTAGGCGATGACAAACGCTACAATATACATCAGGCCGTACCACCGCACGGGGAAACCCGGGATGATCTCGGGCCTGATCCACGAAGGGTAATTCAGAAAACCCAGCATGCTCGCAACTCCTTATCGATCGACGCGTGAGACCGGCGCTCCGAAGTCCGCTCCCGGCCGCGCTTAAGCGTCTATGCCTTGAAGCCCTCGCTCATCGCGCGCACGAGCTTGGACTTGATGAGCTGATTCTCTTTCCTGAGCGTAGTGATCTCGTACTGCTGCGAGCGGATGGTCTCCACGAGGTCCCCCTCGGTGAGGACTCCGCCGCGAAGCAAGTCCTCGAGCGACTTGACCTTCTCGTCGAAATCGACCTGCGCCTCGATGCCCGCCTCCTCGAAGCTCTCGTCGAAGTCGTCGAGCCCGACGGGCTTCGAGTCCTCTCCCTCGTGCTGCAGGACCTTGTCGGCGATCCGGTAGATCGCCTGCGCGAGGATCGAGTCGGGCTTGTAGATGATGATCGGGAGCCTCGAGGCGAGCGCGATGTCCTGGAGATGGTCCCGGTAGATGATGCCGAGGTGCTCCATCTCGATGCCGAGATACTCGCCGCACGAGCGGCGGATCTTTCCCGCCTTCGCGCCGTCCTTCGGATTGTCGAGCATGTTGAGGATCAGCCGGGGATGAAAGCCCGCGATCTGGCGTTCGTAGGCCGCCCTGCTCTCCGGGTCGATCTTTCCGACCTCGTCGAGCAGCTTGGGGATGTAGACGCGCTGGAGCGAGGACTCCTGGCGCTTGAGGGAGTCGACGTACTCGGCGGCCGGCGATTTCCTCTTGAACGTCGCCGACATGACCCTGAAGGCGGCGTTCTTGAGGAAGAGGTAGGCGTTGAGCGTCGCAGTGAGCGTGGGGGCGGTGACGATGATTCCGCCCCCGGACATCAGGAAGAAGTCGAGCGTGTTGAAGTTCGTGCCCGCGCCGAGGTCGACGACGAGATAGTCGGCATCGAGCGCCAGGAGCCTCCGCATGAGCATCTTCTTCTGCGAGGCCGGCAGGTTCGCCATGCCGGGCACCTCCGAGTCGCCGGGAAGGAAGCGCATGCCGTTGTAGTCCGTCTCGACGACGATGTCCTCGAAGCTTCCCCCCGCGCTCGCGAGGAAGGTGCCGATTCCCTTCGGAACCGACGAGAGCCCGAGGATGGTATGGATGTTGGAGCCGCCGAGATCGAGGTCGGCGAGAACGACGCTCTTGCCCGCCTGCGCGAGCGCGATCGAGAGGTTGGCGGCGACGAGAGACTTCCCCACCCCTCCCTTGCCGCTCGCGATCGGCACGACGTGCATCTACCGCCCTCCGGCGGGACCGTGAAACCGCGCGCTTCGGCCCGGTCCCGCTTCCGGACGGAAACCTGGCGGGCATCGAGGGGCGAGCGGATCCGACTGAGCGCCGCCTGGGCGCGCGACTGAGACCGCGCGCGGGGGGTCTTCCTGGGGAGGGACGGTCTCCTTGGTAGCCATGCGGAGGGAAAGTGTAAGCTCTTCGACTTTTGGTGGTCAAGGCCGCGCGACCTCGAAAGAAGCCAGGAGCGGACGCGTCTCCCGGATTCGCCCTCCGAGAGGCGGCCCGGAATCGCGATCGAGCCCTCCTTCAGGAGGGAGTCGGCCGCGAGGCGTCCGGAGCGCTCAGGATTTCCGATCGACCTTGACAAACCCTTCCTTACCATACAATAACACTTCTCGTGGAGCCCAACCCATGAAAAGTAGAGAACGGGTCATCTGGATCGGCGTCACGGCCCTGCTGTTGGCCTTCGTCGGCGCGTTCGCCGTCGCCCCCGCGCTTACCGCGGAGTCGAAGGCGGCCGAGTCGCGGAGGTACCTCGATATGTTCAGCGAGGTCTTCAAGTCGGTCCAGCAAAACTACTTCGAGACGCTCGATCCGAAGATGCTCTACGAAGGGGCGATGAAGGGGCTGTTCGCGAGCTTGAACGATCCGCCCTCGTACTACCTCACGCGCGACGAGCTTCGCGACCTCACCGATATCACCCAGGGCGAGTTCGGCGGGGTCGGCCTCATCATCTCGAAGCCGCCTGAGATAACCGACGACGCGAGCCTCAAGCCGCTTCTCCTCGACGTGGCGCCCGCGCCCCCCTATGTCGAGGTGGTCACCTCGCTTCGCGGCTCCCCGGCCTATCGCGCCGGCATCTCGGCGGGCGACCGCATCACGATGATCGGAAACGAATCCACCGAGGGAATGTCCATCGACGAGGTCGTCGACAAGCTCCGCGGCGCGCCGGGAAGCGAGGTCTCGATCACCGTGCTTCGCGGCGCCGACATCACGAAGACCGTCCAGCTCGAGCGCGCCGTCATCGAGGTGCCCGACGTGAAGTACGCGATGATTCCGGGGGGGATCGCCTACCTCCGGATCAGCCAGTACACGGCATTCACCGCCGATAAGGTGAGGGAGGCGCTCGACTTCTTCAAGGCGAACGGCTACAGCTCGATGATCATCGACGAGCGGGGCAATCCGGGCGGGCGGTTGAGCGCCGTGGTCGAGGTCGCCGACTACTTCCTGCAGTCCGGAACGATCGTGAGCACCCGCTCGCGCATCGAGTCGGAGAACCAGGTCTATGCCGCGCGCGGCGACGCGGTGGTTCCCGCCTCCTTCCCGATCATCGTGCTCATCGACAAGGGCTCCGCGTCGGCCGCCGAGATCCTCGCCGGAGCGCTTCACGACAACCACCGCGCGCTTTTGATGGGGGAGACCTCGTTCGGCAAGGGCTCGGTCCAGCAGGTGTTCTTTCTCCCCGACGGCGAGGGCGCCTTCAAGCTTACGACGGCGAAGTACTACACCCCCGACGGGATCAACATCGACAAGATCGGCATTACCCCCGACAAGATCGTGAACGTGCCGGCCCTGACGGCCGCTGAGGAGGACTCGCTGAAGAAGCTTGTCGAGGCGAACGTGATCGAGAGCTTCGTGCGCGACAACGCGGCGCCGAGCGCCAAGGTCGTCGGCGATTTCATCGCGAAGCTCCACGCGCAGGGGATCGTCCTCGGCGACTCCATGCTCACGCGGATGGTCCGCGAGGCGCAGAATCGCATGGTCGAGGACCCTCCGGTCTACGATCTCGACTACGACACGGTGCTCAAGGAAGCCGTCAGGCTCATCTCCTCGGGCGAATACGAGGTCGCGGGCCAGTAGAAAAGGGCCGTCCGGAGGCAGGGTGCGCCAGTTCATGCTCCCGCCCGACTATCGGGGGGAAAGCCGCTTCCGCCTTCGGGGCCGCGATTTTCACTACCTCGTACGAGTCCTGAGGCTCGGAGTCGGCGACTCGTTCGACGGGCTCGACCGGGCCGGCCGGCGCGTCGCGATCGAGATCCGCGAGGTGGGAAGCGATTTCTGCGGCGTGGAGATCGAGCCGCGCGCCGCGGAGGCGGAGACGGGGCCGCGCCTCACCCTCTTTCAATGCCTGCTCAAGGGCGCGAAAATGGATCTCGTCGTCCGGCAGGCCGCCGAGGCGGGCGTTCTCAGGATCGTGCCGGTCGTAAGCGGGCGCAGCGTCCCGCGGCTCGACGAGACCGACCGGACGGCCCGCGCGGAGCGCTGGTCCAGGATCGCGCGGGAGGCGCTCCAGCAGAGCGGAAGGCCCGACGTTCCCGCGGTCGCGCCGCCGCTTCCCTTCGCGGAGATCCCCGGACAGCTTCCGGGCGGAGCGACGGGTCTTTTCTTCCATCAAGCCCCCCTTGCAAACAAGACCCTTCACGAGTATCTTTCTCACAAAACCGAAGAGATAGCCCTCGTCGTCGGACCGGAGGGCGGATTGTCTGCGCATGAGGCCGGTCTCCTCGAGAGCGCCGGGTTTGGAGCCGTATACCTTGGCAGACGCGTCCTGAGAGCCGAGACGGCCGCGCTGTACGCCGTCGCCGCGGTCCAGACCGTGCTCCTGGAGAAAGACACGTGGATAGTACGACCAAGATCAAGCGAATAAAAATCGTCAACGTGCCGCTGGACGTCGTCGCCGAGAACGAGCTCGAGGAGATCGTGAAGGCGATGCTCGCCGACGGCGACCGCCACCAGATCGTTCTGCTCACCTTGAAGGACCTGCTGAAGGCGCGGCATAACGCGGAGATGAAGCGCACGGTCAAGGAAGCCTCGCTCATCATTCCGGTCTCGAAGGGGATCGTGAGGGGCGCGAAATTCCTGAAGCGCGAGCTGCCGACCCGCTACATGCCCTTCGAGTTCGTCATCCGCCTTCTAGGGATCATCGAGAAATACAAGCGCTCGATCTACCTCCTCGGAAGCCGCGCCCCGGACCTTCAGGTCTCCGCCGGGAACCTGCGCGCCTCGTTTCCCGACCTGAGCATCGTCGGGCGGTGCGCGGGATACTACGCGAAGGCGATGGAGAAGAACATCATCCTCGCGATCCGCAAGGCGTCTCCGTCGCTCATCCTCGCCGGCTACGGACTCCCGGCGAAGGACACCTGGGTCGCGAACAACAAGCGCAACTTCAATCCCGGGATCTACCTGTGGTGCGGAGACTGCTTCGACATCTTTTCCGGAAAAAAATCCAAGCCGTCGCGCAGCGCCTGGGAAAGCGGCTGGGAGTCGTTTCCCGAGCTTCTTCGCAGGCCGTGGCGGGCGGCGCGCGGCTTCGTCTACCTATACTACGGCGTGCTGCTCGTGATCCACCGGCTGCGGAGGCTGTAGCCTCCGCGGAGCGTCCCATGCCGGAGAGGTCGAGCGGCGATGGTCAGAATCCTCTTCATCGACGATGATCCCCAGGTTCAGGCGATTCTCAGAAACGTCGCGCCCGACGATTGCCTCGTGATCTCCGCCGAGACCGGGAAGTCCGGCATGGAGCTCGCGCGGAGCGAGTCCCCCGACCTCGTCTTTCTCGACATCGGCCTTCCCGACGTCGACGGCATGGAGGTCCTCGAGGACATCGCCTCGATCGGCGCCGCGCCTCCGGTGGTCATGCTCACGGCCTCCTCGGAGCCCGAGCGCATCGTGCAGGCGGTGAAAGCCGGGGCGTACGACTACCTCGTGAAACCGCTCGACCGGATCAAGATCGCGCGGGCGGTGGACGCCGCGATCCGCGTCCGGCTTCATCGCGCCGCCGCGTCGCCCGGAACGGAGCAGGCGCGCCGGTGCGGGATCCTGGGCGAGGGCCGGGCTATCGAGGAGGTCCGCAGGCTCGTCTCGGTCTACGCTCGGTCGAACGCGACGGTGCTCGTGACCGGCGAGAGCGGCACGGGCAAGGAGCTCGTCGCGCGCGCGATCCACCGGCTGTCGGCCCGCGCCGAGTCTCCGATCGTCGCGGTCAACTGCGGCGCCATTCCCGACACGCTCTCGGAGACGGAGCTCTTCGGCTCCGAGCGGGGCGCCTACACCGACGCGGTCTCGCGCGCCGGTTTTCTCGAGACCGCGAACGGCGGAACGCTCTTTCTCGACGAGATCGGGGAGATGAGCTCGAGGACGCAGGTGAAGCTCCTGCGGGTCATGGAGACGCGGGAGGTGGCGCGCGTGGGCTCGAACCGGACCCGCTCGCTCGACGTTCGGTTCGTCGCGGCGACGAACCGCGACCTCAAGGCCGACGTCGCGGGAGGGAGGTTCCGCGAGGACCTTTTCTATCGAGTCGACATTCTCAGGCTGAGCGTGCCGGCGCTGCGCGAGCACCTCGAAGACCTGCCGCTCCTCGCGGCGCACTTCCTGCGCTCAAGCGGCGGGGAGGCGCGGATAACGCCCGGCGCGATCGAGAAGCTGTGCGGCCACTCGTGGCCCGGCAACGTGAGGGAGCTCAAGAACGTGATCGAGCGGGCGAGGCTGCTCGCGGAGGCGGGCTCCATCGAGCCCGGGCACGTCGTTTTCAGCTGACCGGCGCCGGTTACAGGTTGCGCACGTAGGCGCCGGAGACGACGGGAACTCTCGTTCCGTCGGCGAGGACGCGGACGCCTTCGACGACGCCGATGACGAGGATCGGCGTGTCGGGGACGATGATCTCGGCATCCGGCGACGCGGGAGCGCCCGGGGCGGGAATCCTCGAGACGAAGCTTGCGCCAGCCACCTCGACGACGCAGCGGAACAGGCTTACCGACTGCAGCCCCTGCCAGCGACCGTCGACGAGCGTGATCTCGGCGGCGAAGGCGGCGGGGTTCTTGTCGACGACGGTCACGGATTCCACGCTCCCGGTGAGCACGACGTAGTGCCCGTCGCGGGAGAGCGGCTCGCCGCCTGCCGCCGCGGCGCTCAGCGTCTCAAGGGTCGCCGAGCAGTCCAAGATCCCGCCGAGCTCTTCCGGGGAGAGTCCGAAAACGAAACCGCCCGCGGCGAGCAAGACGATGCCGGCCAGAGTCCTTTTCATGTGCCCCCTCATGCCTTCGGGAGAGTATACGGCGCCTCTTCGACGGTGTCCACGGAGCCTTCGAGCGCGGCCGCCCGAGCCTCCGCTTCGCTCGGAGCGGCTCCGTTTCCCGCGGGTATTTGACAAGAACGGCCTTGACCATTAAGATAAGTCGGGGTAGGTAGATTAGATGGTCTCGTCAAAAGAGGTCGCATGAACAATAACGACATCGTACCTGGATTCGACGAAGAGAAAGACGACAGCCTGAAGATAAGCCTCCAGCGTGTCGAGAACAGCGAGGGCTGCATCGTGCTCTTCCTGACGGGATACATCGATACGTACAACTCGAATTTTTTTCAGAAACGCGTTTCAAAGGCGATCGAGGGCGGCTTCACGAAGCTCATTTTCAACTGCGCCGGGTTGAACTACGTGTCGAGCACCGGCATCGGATCGTTCACCGCCTTTCTCAAGGCGGTGAAGCCTCGCGGCGGAGATCTCGTGTTGCTCGAGATCCAGCCGAAGGTCTACGAGGTCTTCCAGCTGCTCGGCTTCTCGCAGTTCTTCAACATCAAGGACACCCTCAACGACGCGGTCGACTTCTTCAAGGCGGGCACGCAGGGGAGTCTCGCGGATATCTTTCCGAAGATCTTCCAATGTCCGATATGCTCGAAAAAGCTGAAGGCTATGAAGGCGGGACGGTTCCGCTGCTCCGAATGCAAAACCATTCTGGCGATCGACAATTCCGGCCAGGTCTTCCTCGGTTAACCCTTTCCTCTCAATCGACCCGGAGGGTCCGTCATGGCTGCCGCGAATAAAATCGAAGGGTATTTGATCAACCTCGGGGTGACCTATCAGGAGATCAACGAAAGCACGTTGCTCGTCAACGACCCCGACAAGGGGCTCGACCATCTCGTCATCACCGTCGAGGAGCCCCTCGTCTTCATTCGCGTGCGCGTGATGCCGATTCCGACGGCGAGAAGGGAGGGCTTTTTCGAGCACCTCCTCAGGCTCAATGGATCCGACCTGATCCATGGCGCCTACGCGCTGGGCGGCGACTTCGTGGAGCTCGTCGATACGCTCGAGTACGCGACGTTGAATCTGGAGGAGTTCCAGGCTTCTTTGGACGCGATCGGCCTGGCCCTTGCGCAGCACTACGTTGCGCTTTCAGAGTACCGAGATCACTGAGAGGAGCTCATCCTATGGGAATATTCGATCGTTTTAAGAGAGTAGTCCAGTCGAATTTGAACGACATGATCAGCAAGGCCGAGAATCCCGAAAAGATGCTGAACCAGCTGATCATGGACATGAACGAGCAGCTCATCGAGTCGAAGAAGGCGGTCGCCTCGGCGATCGCCGACGAGAAGAAGCTCGAGCGCGACATGATCAACAACCAGCAGCAGGCGAGCGACTGGGAAGGTAAGGCGCGCCTCGCGCTGAAGGCGGGCAAGGAGGACCTCGCGAAGGAGGCGCTCCTGCGCCAGCAGGACTACGGCAACATCGCCTCGCAGTTCAAGCAGCAGTTCGACGCGCAGCACGCCTCGGTGGAAAAGCTCAAGAGCTCGCTGCGTCAGCTTCAGGAAAAAATCGAGGAGGCGAGCCGCAAAAAGAATCTCCTCGTCGCCCGGGCGAAGCGCGCCGAGGCGCAGAAGCGGATCCAGCAGACGATGGGCAGCATGTCGGACACCTCGGCGTTCGATACGTTCGATCGGATGGCCGCCAAGGTGGACCAGATCGAGGCGGAAGCCGACGCCATGCAGGAGATCGAGGACACGACGAGCTCTCCCGACCAGGAGCTCAACAAGCAGTTCAAGGAGCTCGAGTCCTCCGGAGCGAGCGCCGACCTCCTCCTCGAGGATCTCAAGAAAAAGATGAAGGCCGAGGAACAGCTTCCGGAGAAATAGCATCCCTTGGCCGAGAAAGGCGCCCTCCATCTCAACGCGGTCACCGAGGACGCGCTCCTCGCGAAGCGCCTCGCGCTCTACTTCCGGCGCGAGCGGCTCATAGCGGTCACCTCCACCCCCGCTCCCCTTCCCGAAGACGAAACTGACGCGTACTTCGTTCCGCTCGCCCGGGTCGGCGAGCTCCTCGCGAACCCCGGGCGCCCGGCGACGTGGCTCCCCGTCTTGGCCCACGGCGCGCCGGATCAGCTCCGGGCGGCCTTTCTCGCCGGCTGCAGCGATTTCCTGCGCGAGCCGTGGACGCTCGAAGAGCTCGCGATCCGAGTCCGCAGGGTCGCGCGGGGCCCGGGCTTCAGGCTCCCGTGCGGCGAGCTCCGTCTGAGCGTCTCCTCCGCGTCGATCGGCTCGCGCAGGATCGAGCTCAGCCTCCAGGAGTATCGCCTGCTTCGCGCGCTCCTCGCGCAGCGGGGCACGGTCGTCCCGCGAGGAACTCTCTACTACGCGCTCTGGGGACGACAGGGGGCGGATTCGCGCGCCGTTGACGTCCACGTCTCCTCGATCCGGCGGAAGCTATGCTTCTTGGGCGCGGGCGCCGGCCGGGAGAGGGTCATTCGTTCCGTTCGCGGCGCCGGATACCTGCTCGTCTCGGCCGAAGACGCCTGAGCGCGAAACTGTTACTATCCTGTGGATAAAACGGGGGAAAAGCGGGGGGACCCGATGCTGTGTCACAATGCTCCAGCGACCCCCGGAAAGTGGTACACGAGTGTTAAGGCATTCTTTCTAACTTGTTGCCCCGGGACGCGTTAGAAAATCGCGCTCGATGCGGCGCCGGACCCTCGGGAGACGGCGGGCACCCGGCCGACGTCCTCGGCGAGCGCGCCGGGCCGGTCGGCTCGACAAAGCTGTGAATAACTTGTGCGATTGTTGCGCGCTACTCGCGTTCCTACGGCCGGGCGGGCCCCTACACTTTCGGTTTTTGCCTGCCGATACTCGAAAAGGGCAGAGGAGTCGCTCGCTCGGACGAGCCGAATCCCTCCGATCAAGGAGGCCTGAGTTCCGCGCATGAAAGGGACCTTCGCTCGACGCCTGAGAGATACCCTCCTCCTTCCCCTCGTCTACGCGGGCGCCTTCGTCGCGCTCGCCGTCCTGACGTGTGCCGTGCTCCTCTTTTTTCTCTGGAACAGCGTCTACAACCCCGACAACCCTTCTGCGCTCGCCTGGTTCGCAGGCGCACTCCGCGGTGCCGTCCTCGACGTCGCTCCCTGCTCCGCCGTCGTGGCGGGCGCGCTTCTCCTGTTTCGCCTCGTGCGGCGGCCGGGAATCCGTCCCGTCTCCCTCGTGTTTCTCGTCGCGTCGGTCGGCGCGCTCCTCTACTTCGGCGCCTACGGCGCTCGCGCGCTCGCTTCCTCCCGCGAGGCTCCGCGGAATGAGGCGAACCGTCCCTTTTTCCCGGACCGTCTCCATCTCCTCCGGGGAGCCGTCGTCTACGTCGGAGCGGTGAACGGGGCGTCGCTCCGCGACGTCGTGGTCGTCCGGCCGGGGGAGAGCGCGCCCGTGACCTCCGCGGCCGCGCTCGACGTGGGGAGCGCGACGCTGCCGGCGCCCGTGCCGAGGACCGTGATGACCTTCTCGCCCTCCGCCTCCCTCGACCCGGCCGGGCTCGCCTTGCGCTTCGGATCGAGCTCGATCCCGGTGGAGCCGCCCAATCCGTCCTTCGGTCCTCTCTTCGCGCCTCCGCGCTTCCTTGCCGACCTCGCCGCCGACGTCGCCCGCTTCAACGAAGCGCTCGCGCAGGAGGGGTCCCGCGAGGAGCTCCTCGCCTCGGCGCTCGCCGCGGCGCTCCTGTGCGTCGGGGGCGTGCTCTTCGCGCAGCTCACGGCATGGCCGCTCTTGAACGCCTTCCTCGCGGCGCTCTACTTTCGGGCGCTCTTCCTCCTCTACGGTCTCGTCGAGAGCACCGGGCTCCTTGCGCCGGTCGAGCGGCTCGCCGCGGGGATCGCTCCGGCGCCCTACGCGCGCTTCGCGCCGCAGGCGGCGCTCGGCGCCCTCGGGCTCCTTTTCATCCTCGTGAACCTCGCGTTCTTCGGCCGCCGCGGCGGAGAGGAGCGCGCCGATGGATAGCCTTCCGCGGCGTGTGCTCCTCCTGATCCTGCTTTTCCACGTCCTCGCCTACGGCGCCCTCTTCGCCTACGACGCGGCGAGCTTCTCCCCGAAGGAGATCGACCCCGCCTTCCGCTGGGAGTGGACGGCCGAGAAGGCGCTCGTCCAGCTCATCGGCGCGATCATCCCGATCCAGTGCACCGGGGTCCTCGTCGGCTATTCGCTCCCGGCCCGAAGGGCCAGGCGGCGCGACTCGATCTCGCGGGGCACCGAGCTCGCGCCGTTCTACCGCGTGATAACGTCGAGCCTTCGCACCTTCCTCGTGCTCGCGCTCCTGTTCACGGCGCTCTCGGAGGGCGCGCGGCCCCGGGTGAACGCGCGGCTCGACGAGCTCGCCGCGCAGTCCTCGCTCGCGAGGGAGCTCACGCTGGATTACCGGACCGCCAATTCGGCCGGCCGGCTTTCCGACGCGAAGCGCTATCTCGACCTGTACCGCGAGATCGTCCCTTCCGATCAGAAGGCGCGCGACGAGTCGAACGAGCTCACGGTCGAGATCGCTCGGAGCGCCCCTTCCCGGACGAGCCCCGCGCCGAGCGGGCCCGAGCGAAGCTTCGAGAGCCAGAGCGCCTCGGAGCTTCTTTCCCGAGCGCGCGGCCTCCTCGCTCAGGGCGACGCCGCGTCGGCGGACTGGTACGCGGAGCTTTCGCAGGCGATCGAGCCGAGCGCCGCGGCGCGCTCCTTGGCCGCCGAGGCGATGGCGCGGCTGTCGAGCCTCGCGCCGAGCGCCGAGGAGCGCGACCGGAGGCTGTACTACGAGCGGAAATCGCTCGGCCGCTCGCTCCTCGAGGACGGCGACGCGATCGAGGCCTACTACCTGTTCTTGGGCCTCAAGGCGGCCCATCCCGGGGACAACGACGTGGCGGTCTATCTCCGGAAGTCCACGAGCCAGCTCCTCCGCTACGCGTTCTTCCGCGACGAGATCGACCGGCTCCTTCCCTTTCCGGGCGTCCGCGACGTCGTCTTCGCGGGCCGCGGCCCGGAGGGGAGCCGCGACATCGACTACTTCGGGAAAATCGTCCGCTCGCGGCAGGGCGTCTACTTCGCGGACATCGAGACGATCCGCATCAGCGCCCAGGGGCAGGTTCTCTACCACCTGGAGGCCCCGTTCGGAAAGCTCCAGGGCCGCTTTATCGACATGCGCTGCATCGCCCGGGACGAGGACGTCACGTACGGCCCGACGCTGATCGAGGGGGCGCTCCCGCCCGACGATGCCTATCGGATTCCCCTCGACGGCGACATCGGGACGATCGAGCGGCTCGGCGTCCGCCAGGCGGATTTCAGCGAGGAGGGCCTCGTCGCGCTCTGGCGCCTCGCGGGAACCGTGGAGAATTATGGGTACCTGAAGCAGCCGCTTCAGGTGGAGATCCTCGGCAGGCTGCTCGGCCCCTTCGCGTTCCTCATCCTGTCGATTTTCTCGATCGGCGTCGGCTGGTCCCTGAGGGGCAGGCCGCGCGTTCTCGCCTACCTCTTCGTGCCCGCCTTTCCCTTCGTGCTCTCGCTCGCCGTGGAGCTCTACGAGTTCGCGACGAGGCAGTTTTTCGGGTTCCTGCTCACGTCGATCGATTTCCAGTCGACGCTCGTCGTCTTCGCCGCCGCGCAGTTCGCGCTCCTGTTCATCGCGCTCTTCTACGTCGCCGGGAAGTCCGCGGTGGCCGCGGGCGCGCGCTAACAGGCTGCTGACAACTTCGGGCGCTCGCCGTCGACACGAGCGAATGCGTAGGTGCTCGCATAGCTTGCCGCTCGGAGAGCAGAGCAAGATAGTCGGCCACCCGCTACCCCATCGTACCCTCTGCGCTACGTCGCTATGTGCTCCGCTGTCTGGGGGGCTTCCTCCTAACGATTTCAGCAATCATGGCGTCTAGCGCTACCGAAGAATCGCGTTGTAATCAAAAAATCCCCGGTATGAGGCGCCACCGAACTTTGGCGCGGTATTCAGCATAGCCGGGCAGATTCTGAACGAGGAGCTTCTCTTCATCGAGGAGCCGCCAAACAAGACCAAGGGTGGTGAGAACAGAAGGAATCAGCCCCCAATAGGAACCGAGGGCGAAAGACATTCCTACAAAAAACACCGCCGCGCACGAATACATCGGGTGCCGTACTATGGCGTATGGGCCGGTGGAGATCACCTTTTGGTTGTTCGAGACCTCCACGGTTGTCGAGCCAAACGAGTTTTCTTTGAAAACCCGAAATACCATCCACATCCCGATGAGGACCAGGCAATCACCGAGTATCGAGAGCCACGGCGGCACATCCGACCAAGCGAATCGGCGGTCAAGTGGCGGAAAAATGAATGCCGCGATCGCCGGAACTCCCGTACACAGCACAATGATCCTCTGGATGGATCTTTGCTCTCCTGCCTTCGTACGGTTCGTAAGAAGTACCGGATTTTTCACGATAGTACGTGTGAGCAGGACGCTCGAGATAACAACTACCCCTAGGAAGATCCACAACTGCCAATAATCGATCGCCCCGGCTGCAAAGAAAAGCACAAGGCCGATAACAACAAAAGTCACGACCAACGTGAGCCACATTTGAGCCTTGAGATTCTTCATGCCGGAATCATAGCACGTGTCGGGCAATCAAGAACTGTCCGCACGACCGACGCTTGTTCAGAATTTGTCAACAGGCTGCTGACAACGTCGGAGCGATCGCCGTCGACACGAGCGAATGCGTAGGGTACACCGGGGGCGGGGGGAGCTGATCATGATGGAAGCTTCCCATCCGCAGCCTGAGATGTTCTCCACTATTTCCCTTGAGGGGTTCGTCCCCCATGATCATCCGCGGCGATGTATCCGCCCTTTGATCGACGTCAAGAAACTGAGAGCGACGTGTGCGCCACTCTCCTCGCTGCTCGGCAGGCCTTCGATTCCTCCGGAGCAATTATTTCTGTCGTTGGTGGCGGGATACGTTCTCGGGATTCCCAGCGAGCGGAACCTCGTCATGGAGCCTTCAGGGCGATATGGCCGTGCGGTGGTTCGTCGGTCTAGGCATCGACGAGGAGGTCTGGGATGCCTCGACGTTCAGCCAGAACCGCCGACGTCGGTTTGACGGTTCGGGAGTATTGGAGAAGCTGTTCGACGAGACGGTACATCGTGCGTTCGCCGAAAAGCTGATCAGCATATGCACGTGAGTGCCGACGGTACGCTGGTACGAGCCAACGCGAGCTCCAAGAGCTTCGTTCCTCGTGAAGTAGCCATGGACGGGGAAGAGTACAAGAAGAAACTCCGCGAGGAGGATCGGGAAGACGAACGCCCGGAGAGAGACCTTGACCGGGGCAACCCGACGGTAAGCTTCCGCTGCTCTCAGCAAAAGCCAGGGGGAGGACTTCCGTTTACCCTCTCTGTGTCAGCAGCCCGCTAAGGCGCGCTATCCGTCGGCGCGGCTGATGCGGGCGCCGAGGAGCTGCAGCCGCTCGGTCAGATTCTCGTAGCCCCGCTCGATTTGATAGACGTTCTGGATCACGCTCCT